>JBEKHI010000027.1:0-36849 GCA_050012355.1 Streptosporangiaceae bacterium
CGTCGGTTTTTAACCTGGTGTTGTCGGGTGTGTCGCGATCTTCTTTGGTGTGCCTGTTTTCTTCCTGTGCGGGTGTGGTGCCGGGGATGGTGAGGGTGATGCCGGAGGCTGCGGCGTGTGCGAGGAGCCCGGGGATGGTGCTGATGCGGGGGGTGCCGGGCTGCGGGGCGATCCCGGGGCTGGCAAGGGCGGGGGTGGCGGTGCCGGCGGGCACGCTGATGCTGGAGGGGCGGACGCCGGAGAGGCGGCCGGGGAGCGCCCAGGGCATGCGGAGGCGGAGGTGGCAGGCGGCGGCTGCCAGGATCGCGTCGCCGGAGAGCTTGCGGCAGGTGCTGCTGCCGGGGGCGCGGCGGCGCTCGTGGCCGAGGTCGGGGGCGAGCCGGCGGGTGCGGTCCGCGTTCCGTTCCGGGGCGGCCTGGTCGCGGAGGGTTTCCAGGGCGGGAATGCCGGCCAGCGCGGCCAGCGCGGCGATGAGGGCGGGGCCGGGGCCGGCGGGGTCCGGGGCCGGCCCGGACCGGGGGGCGGGCCGGGTGGTGCAGTTCCGGTCGCGGTGCGGGCCGTGCCGGACGATGGCGTGTTTTTCCAGGTAGCGCATCTGCCGGCCGCTGACCTTGACGCCCTCGGGGTAGTCGCGGCCGTCGCGGGCGGGGTGGCATTTCAGGCCCCGGCCGGTGATGGCGGCGGTGATGCCGGCCACGGCGTCATCGGCGGTCATGAGGGGGCGGGCCCGCCAGGTGCGGGTGATGCGGCAGAACAGCCGGTGCCCGGTCTTGTTCCGCTTGCTGGTGCCGGGCGGGAAGCGGCACACGCTGATCTTCGGGCCGCTCTCGCGGGCGAAGGCGGCCAGCTCGTTCTTCCGCTGGCGGCAGCCGCTGGAGCCGCCGGCGTCGCAGGTGATCAGCAGCCGGGTGGCACCCGGGTAGCGCAGCGAGCCCTCCTCCTGCCACCGCAGCCGGATCGCGTGCACCGCGAACGCCGCCGTGTCCTGGCTGGTGCCCGCTGACACGAACCCGCGGTTCGCGGCGATGCCGTAGATGCCGTACGGGGTGATCTTCCCCAGCTCCTCATCGGGGAAGTCATGGTCGCGGACCTTCACCGGGTCTCCTTGCGGCCGCCATGCCCGGCCGTCCCGGTGATACGGGCCGGGCTGCTCTTTCTTCTTCGCGTCCACGCTGATCACGGGATGCCCGGCCGTCCGGAACACCCGGATCATGGCATTAATGTGCCGGAACTGCCAGTCCCGCCCCGGGTGCTGCTTCCCCTCCAGGATCCTGGACATGCCCTGCGGGCTGTAGCCGGCCGCCCGCATCATCCGCGCCGCCGCGTCCTTCCGGCACCGGGAACCCCTCCTTGCCAGCTGCCGCCCTATATCGCGCAGCGACAGCACGGACCAGCTGATCTCTGACACCGGGTCCCCCCGCTTGCCGTCCTCCAGCAGGTCCGCCAGCGCCTGCGTTAATCCGGGCTGCGCGCCCCCGGCCTGCCCCCGGCCGCCGGGACCGGCCCGGCCCCAGCGCCTCCCCGTCCGCGGCCTCCCGCATGCCCGCGGTCACCGTGGTCGCCGGCGCGCCTGACGCGCCCGCCACCGCCGCGATCCCGCGATACCCCAGTGCCCGCGCCCCGGTCCCCAGATAGATCCGCCACGCACGCTCGTCCAGGATCTGCCGCATCACCGCGAACTTCTCCGCCAGGACCGCCTCATCAGCATCCGCAACCGTCACGTAACACACCCTGGCACGAAAATCACGCACCAAACACAAGAACCACAACTAAAACAACGACGCGGCCATACTGGTCGCTCCTGCCCACGATGCCCGCGGAGGTCTCGTAGTTGGAGTTGGCGATCGGCACCGTGCCGGTCTGCGGAGCGCGGAGCGCCCGCGCGGCCTGCAGCAGGTCAAGCAGGCTGGTGCCTTGGTCGGCGGATATCGAACTCGCCGCGGTCGAGCCGAAGGGCAGCGCCTTGAACGGGTTCAGGTACACGCTCGGGCTGGTGGCCTTCTTGAGCAGTGCCGCCATGAAGGCCCGCTGGTCCTGTTCCCGCTGCAGGTCCTCGGTCGCGAACGAGTGCCGGTCCCGCACGAAGGCGAGCGCTTGCGCGCCGTCCAGGTTGGAGCAGCCCGCGGGCAGGTTCACTCCGGAGTCGGCGTCCGTCAACGCGTTGGGGAGGCACATTCGCACTCCGCCGACCTTGTCCACGACCTCGGCGAGCCCGAGGAACCCGATCCCCATGTAATGGTCGATGCGCAGCCCGGTGACGCTTTCCACCGTCTTGATCAGCAGCGTCGGCCCGCCGATGCCGAGCGCGGCGTTGATCTTGTTGTAGCCGTAGCCCGGGATGTCCACGTAGCTGTCGCGGGGGATGCTGATCAGCACCGGCGTACCGGTACCCATGTGCAGCAGCATGATGGAGTCCGAGTTCGCCGTGCCGAAGTCGAACCCGACGTGATACTGCACGATCTCGGAGGTGGTCAGGCCGTCCCGGCCATCAGAGCCGGCGATCAGCCAGTTCGTCCCCGCCGAGGTGAGCGTGGTCGCCGGCAGCGTGACGTCCCGGTTGATCTTCCCGTTCAGCCAGAAGTAGGACCCGACCACAGCCACGATCAGCACGACCACAACTGTGCCGATTACCAGCGCGACGCGTCGGCCGTGCCGCCCCGGCTGGCCCCAGAACCGCCAGCGCCGACCGCTGCTCTTGCTCGTAAGGTCCCAGCGTTCGGGCTGCCCGGACCCCGACCCCGACCGCGGCGGCTGGTCGGGCCACGACCCGCGCTGATTCGGCGTAGCGCCGCCGTTCCCACCGTAACCGGACGCAGCCGCGCCCCCAGAGTTGGTGTACCAACCTTGCCAATCGTCACTCATGATCTTGGCGCCCTCGAATACACATTGCCCCTGCGATGACCACCCCACGATAGGTGATCAGGCTCACGCCGAGCGCATCCGCCAGCCAACTTCCAGAAACCTGGAAGGGCTATGCCATCGCGGCGCGGCCCCGCGCGGGTCGCCCGCCGTCGCGCGTCAGCCTCGTGCGGAGCCATAGCCACATAAAGGTGCATATCGTACAGCCGGGAGTCTTCTACGGTGCCGTCGATGGCCCATCGCTGGGCGTATTCCGCTATCGATGGCCCATCGCTGGCGCCGGGCGCCGACCGCGCAAGCACCGGACCGGGATCAGATGCCCCTGGCGAGCCGGTAATACGCGGCGTTCCAGTCCAGTTGGTGGGTGAAGTCACGCAGCGTGGTGTTCTCATCGATAAGCAGGAACTCGGTGCGAGCCATCTTGGCGAAGTCCTCGAATGCCTCGGGGCCGACCGCCGTCGACATCACCGTGTGGTGGGCACCGCCCGCGCTCAGCCAAGCGGTCGCCGACGTGGTGAAATCGGGCGCCGGTTTCCAGACGGCCCGACCGACCGGGAGCTTAGGCAACGGTTCGCTCGGGGGAACCACCGACACTTTGTTGGCCACCAGCCGGAACCGGTCGCGCATGTCCGACAGCGCCACTACCACCGCGGGGCCTGGCGACGCGGTGAACACCAGCCGCACCGGGTCCTCGCGGTCCCCGATGCTCAGCGGGTGTACCTCCAGCGATGGCCGGTCGCGCGTCAAGGTCGGCGAGACCTCCAGCATGTGCGCGCCGAGGATGCGCTCCTGGCCAGGGGTGAGGTCGTAGGTGTAGTCCTCCATCAGCGACGCCCCGCCCGGCAGGCCCGCGCCCATCACGTTAGCCGCGCGGACCAGCACCGCCGTCTTCCAGTCGCCCTCGGCGCCGAAGCCGTAGCCCTCCGCCATGAGCCGCTGCACAGCCAGCCCCGGGAGCTGCTTCAATGCCCCCAGATCCTCAAATGTCGTGGTAAATGCCCCGAAGTCGCCAGACTCAAGGAATGACCGCAGGCCCAGCTCGATGGCCGCGCCGTCGCGCAGCGACTGATGCCGCTCGCCGCCGCGCCGCAACACCGGGTCGACGTCGTACAGCGACTCGTACTCAGCCACCAGCGCGTCGATGTCCGACGATGACGCCGCGGCGACGGCGGAGGCCAGGTCGTTGACGCCCCAGGTGTTCACCTGCACGCCGAAAACCAGCTCCGCCTCGGTCTTATCGCCCTCGGTCACCGCGACGAATCGCATGTTGTCGCCGAACCTCGCCAGCCGCAGCGCCCGCGTCGCGGCGAAACCGGCCGCCGCGCGCTGCCAGGTCGCGACCCGCGCGCTCACCGCCGGGTTGGAGACATGCCCGACCACGGTGGTGTGCGGGACCTGCAGCCGGGAGAGTATGTAGCCGAACTCCCGGTCACCATGCGCCGCCTGGTTGAGGTTCATGAAGTCCATGTCGATCGAACCCCAGGGCAGCTCAACGTTCGCCTGGGTGTGCAGGTGCAGCAGCGGCTTGCGCAGCGCGTCAAGACCCGCGATCCACATCTTGGCGGGGCTGAAGGTGTGCATCCAGGCGATGACGCCGATCACCGAGTCATCGGCATTCGCCTCGAGCGCGATCCGCCGGATCGCGTCATGGTCGGTCAGCACCGGCTTCCACACGACGCGCACCGGGACGTTGTCGCCGAGCTGGGCGGCGATACCGCGCGACTGCTCGGCGACCTGGGCCAGCGTCTCAGGACCGTACAGGTGCTGGCTCCCGGTCAGGAACCAGACCTCGTAGCTGTCCAGGGATGTGTTCACCGAGAGCCCCCTTGCCCATAGTGGTTCAAGTAACGTGCGTGCAGCGCGTCGATCTGGTCCTGGGGCAGCGGCGTAAGCTCGCCGTACGCGCGCGCGAGGTGCACGGTGCGTGCCACGTCCTCGGTCATGACCGCCGCCTTCACGGCCGCGGTCGCGGACGCACCCACCGTGAACACACCATGCGATTTCATCAAAACGGCGGGTGATCGCTGTCCACGCAAAGTATCGACCACTCCGCGCCCGATCTTGTCGTCGCCGATCGGCGCGAACGGCCCGAGCGGGATCTCCCCGCCGAATTCGTCGGCCATCGCGGTGATCACGCACGGGATCGGCTCGCCCCGCGCCGCCCACGCGGTCGCGTAGGTGGAATGGGTATGCACGACACCGCCGACGTCTGGCATCGCCCGGTAGATGTAGGCGTGCGACAGGGTGTCCGACGACGGCTTGTACCCGTCGGAGACAACCTTGCCATCCAGGTCACAGACGACCATGTTCTCCGGCGTCAGGTCGTCATAGGAAACCCCGCTCGGCTTGATCACCATCAGGTCCTCACCGGGGACCCGGGCGGACACGTTCCCCGATGTCCATGCGACCAGGTTGTTGCGCACCAGTTCGGCATGCAGCGCGCACACCTGCTCACGCAGTTCATCGATACTCATCAGGTCTCTCCCTCATTCACTTTCGACCGCGCGGTCGCGAATAGCCCGCAGCCGGTGCATCGCGCCACCGTCGCCGAAGTAGTCGTGCAGTCGCAGGTATTCCGCGTACAGCTCGTCGTAGACGGCGGCGTTGGCCAGATCGGGCAGGTACGCGTTCTGCTTGATCGCGCCCATCGCCTCCGCGGCGGCCGGCACGTCCGGGTAGGCACCGGCCGCGACGGCCGCGTGGATCGCCGAGCCAAGCGCCGGACCCTGGTCCGAGCCGATCACCGAGATCGGCCGGTTCAGCACGTCGGCGTAGATCTGCATGAGGAACCCGTTCTTCAGCAGCCCGCCAGCGGCGACGAACTCGGTGACCGGCACCCCTGACTCCGCGAAGGTGTCCAGGATCTTCCGCGTCCCGAAGGCGGTCGACTCCACGATCGCGCGGTATACCTCGGCGGGCCTGGTAGCGAGCGTGATGCCGACGATCGCGCCGGACAGCCCGCCATCCACCAGCACCGAGCGGTTGCCGCCGAGCCAGTCGAGCGCTACCAGCCCGTGCGCGCCCGCTGGCTGGGCAGCCGCCTCCTCGGTGAGGATGTCGTGCACGCTCACGCCGCGCTTCTGGGCTTCGGCGACCGCCTCGGCCGGGGCGATGGCCTCCGCCCACCAGGCGAAGTCGTCGCCGACGCTGGACTGCCCGGCCTCGTAACCCCAGTAGCCCGCCACGATGCCGCCGTCCACCGCGCCGCACATGCCGGGGACCTCGGCCAGCTGGGTGCCGTTCAGCACGTGACAGGTCGAGGTGCCCATGATGGCGACCATCTTGCCGGCCACGATGGGGCCGGTCGCGGGCATCGTGACGTGGGCGTCCACGTTGCCGACCGCGACGGCGATGCCTTCGGGCAGCCCGGTGAGTTCGGCTGCCTCGGCGGTGAGTGATCCGGCGCGGCCGCCGAGCGAGGAGATCGGATGTTCCAGCCTGGTCTCGGCGAAGTCAGCGAACCTCGGATTGAGCGCCGCGAGGAACTCCCGGCTCGGATAATGCCCGTCCTGGTAGATGCCCTTGTACCCGGCGGTGCAGGCGTTGCGGGTCTCCACCCCGGCCAGCTGCCAGATGATCCAGTCGGCCGCCTCGATCCAGCGCTCGATCCGGCCGTACGTATCCGGATCCTCGTCCAGGACCTGCAGGGCCTTCGCGAACTGCCACTCCGAGGAGATCTTGCCGCCGTAGCGGTTGATCCACGGCTCTTCGCGCTCGTGCGCCAGCTCGTTGATCTGGTCCGCCTCGGGCTGGCCCGCGTGGTGCTTCCAGAGCTTGGGGTAGGCGTGCGGCCTGTCCTCCAGCCCGGTGACCTGGCACAACGGGGTGCCGTCGCGCAGCGTTGGCATGCACGTGGACGCGGTGAAGTCGGTAGCGATGCCGATCACGTCTTCCGGGGCGATGGCCGCCGCCTCGACCGCCGCCGGGACGGTGACCCGCAGGCACTCCACCCAGTCGGCCGGGTCCTGCAGCGCCCAGTCCGGCGGCAGCTGCTCGCCGGTGGCCGGCAGCGTCCGGTCGATCACCGCGTGCGGGTACTCATGGGTCGCGCTGCCCAGCTCCGCGCCGTCGCTCACCCGGACGACTAGCGCCCGCGCGGACAGCGTGCCGTAATCGACCCCGATGACGTACCGCTCGTTCCCCTCGCCCCCATTGTTAGCGCTAACAACCATGTGTCCGCCTTATCCTGTTGCGCAATTGACTGCTGTCTACCCGTGTGAAACGTTTCGGATGGCAGCCCGTCCCGGTCGGGTGGCGCTGCCACGGACGACGAGCTCCGGGGCGACCCGGATCCGGGTCGTCGACTCGCCTGGCCGGGTCATCCGTCCCAGCAGCGCTCCGAGCGCCCGCCGCCCGACCTCTCCGAAGTCCTGCCTGACGGTGGTGAGCGGCGGCAGGTAGAAGCCGGCCTCGGGGACGTCGTCAAACCCGACGACGCTCACCTCGTCGGGTACCCGCCGGCCGGCCTCGCTCAGCGCGCGCAGCACGCCGAGCGCCATCGTGTCGTTGCCGCAGAACACGGCGGTCACCCCGCCCACCTCCCCTACCCCCCTCATTCCCGCGAGCCGCTGCCCGAGCTCATAGCCCGAGCTGGCCGACCAGTCGCCGGTGAGGATGACCGGCTCGGGCGCGCCGGCGTCGTGCAGCGCGGTACGCCAGCCGTCGACTCGTTCCTGGGCATCGAGCCAGGTGCCCGGACCGGCTACGTGGTAGACGGTCTCATGGCCGAGATCCAGCAGGTACCTGGTGGCGCGGGCGGCACCGGCGGCGTTGTCGATGGCCACCGAGGTAAGGGCGGTACGGGTGCCACAGCCCACCGCGACCAGCGGCACGTGCGGTGGCACGTGCCCGAGTGCCGCGACCGCCGAGGTCTGCGGGGCGATGACGATGATCCCCTCGACACCCTGGCTGAGAAAGCGGTCCACGGCCTCGAGCACCGACCGGCGGTCAAACGCGGCGAGGCTGGCGATGCTCACGGAGTAGTCGTGGTGCGCGGCCCGCTCGATCCCGTACAGCATCGAGGCGGGCCCGTACAGGGTGGTGTCGAAGCTGATCACGCCGAGCGTGTTGGTGCGCCGGGTGACGAGGGTCCTGGCCGCGGCGTTCGGGCGGTAGGCGAGCTCGCGTATCGCGGCCAGTACCCGTTCCCGGGTGTGCGGCCGTACGTTCGGATGGTCGTTGAGCACCCGGGAAACGGTCTGGTGCGAGACGCCCGCCAGCCGGGCCACGTCGGCCATTACGGGTGGCTTAGCTACTCCCTTGGCGGCGGTAGTGACCTCCGCCGGAGTGCCCGCTGCTGACGTCACGGCGCCCCCCTGTCTCGTCAGCAGCCTGGGACTGCCAGGATGACCTGAAGCCGGCGCTGATGTTACCGCTAACATCCGACCAGGTCAAGGCTACCGTGACCGAAGGGCAGATCAGGAACCGTCGCCGGTCTTAGTCCCTTCGCTGGCCGAGGCGCGTAGATCGCGGAGCTTTTCCTGTGCCTTCTTGGCGGTGTCGCTGCTTCGCAGGTCACGCAGCTTCTCCTGCGCCTTGTGGGCGGTGTCGCTGCCCGCCAGGTCGCGGAGCTTCTCCTGTGCCCGCTTGGCCGTGTCGCTGTCCCGCAACTCGCTCAGCTTGGCCTGGGCCTTCTGCGCCGTATCGCTCTCACGTAGCTCGCTCAGCTTGGCTTGCGCCTTCTGCGCGATCTCACCCTGCCTGGCGTCATCCACCGCCGGCTTGCCCGAACTGTGCCACCAATCGGTCAACCGGCCGAACAGCCGCTGCAGCAGCTTCGTAAACTCGTTCATTTGTCGAGCCTCCTAACGAGATATATCGTAACTCGTCCGCCGCGTCGCGTCCAATTCGACCTCTTCCCCCCAGCCGCCGTTCTACTCGCACGTCCGCCGTCCTTCTGCGGGTCCGAGGGCCTTCCGCGAGGCCATGGATGACCCATCGATGGGTGTATAGCACCAGCGATGGGACATCCATGGGGTGCGGGGAGAGGCGCCAGGGACGGGGGATGGGGCGGGCCGGGGCTACGCGGGGCGCTGGATGCCGGACAGGATTATGTCGACCACTTGGTCTATGAAGTCCCGCGACAGTGGCAGGTGGCCTAGGAGCAGCCGGTGGTGGGCAGCGCCGAAGAACAGGTCGAGCACCGCCTCCTGGTCGACGGAAGCCAAGATCTCGCCGCGCTCGATCGCCCGGTCCAGCAGCGCGCGGTGCTGGACCCGCAGCGGCTCGAGCACCCGGTCCCGCCAGGCCGCGCGCAGCGAGTCGTCGTGCTGGGCCTCCGCGATCAGGCCGCTCAGCATCCGGCCCATCGGTGTCGTGGTCACCGCATCCACCCAGGCGCGCAACGCGGCGGTCAGGTCACTACGCAGCGACCCCGTGTCCGGCTGCGGCTGGAGTGCCTGGAACCGGCTGACGAACGCGTCAAGTGCCAGCGGCCCCTTGGACGGCCAGCGCCGGTAGATCGTCGCCTTGCTCACCCCGGCACGGGTGGCGACCTCCTCGATCGACATGCCCGCGATCCCGCGCTCGTCGAGCAGCTCGATCGCGGCGGCCAGGATCGCGCGATCGGCCTGCTCACTGCGCGGCCGGCCGCGGGTGTGACCGGCTGCGGAGCCGCCCGCCAAACCGCCCGGCGGACCGCCGCCCGCGGAGCCGCTCTCACCAGCCACTCCGGACTGCGTAACCGAATTATCGGGAATATCCAAGCTACCCATCAGGTTGCACCCAATATCGAAACGGTCCGTAACGTATCTGATTGGCATCATGCCCGCGAACACGTCTGCCCAAGTAACCCGAACCTACTCCTCACCCGTTGCAACCCCTGCCCGTGATCGCCGTGGCGACGCGATCCGCCTCTCGCTGATCCTGGTCGCCGCCTTCATGGTCGTGCTTGACTTCAGCATCGTGAACGTCGCGCTCCCATCCATTGAGCGCGAGTTGCATGTCACTGACGCCGTCACCCAGTGGGTGGTGACCGGGTACGCGATCGCCTTCGGCGGGCTGCTGATCCTCGGCGGTCGCGCCGCCGACCTGCTCGGCCGCCGCCGCATGTTCGTAGCCGGCCTGGTCGTTTTCAGCCTGGCCAGCCTGGCAGGCGGCCTCGCCCACGATCCCACGTTGCTCATCGCGTCGCGCGTGATCCAGGGGGCGGGTGCGGCGCTGGTAGCGCCCGCGGCGCTTTCGCTCATCACTACCACCTTCCCCGAGGGCGCCGAACGCACTCGCGCTATCGGCCTGTATGGCTGCATCTCCTCGATCGGTTTCGTCGCCGGCCAGGTGCTCGGCGGGGTGATCGTCGAGTACACCAGCTGGCGCTGGGTGTTCCTGGTGAACGTCCCGGTGGGACTGGTCGCCGCGTTCCTCGCGCCGCGGATCCTGGGCCGCGGCGGAGCGACCCGCCGTCAGATGCTCGACCTCCCCGGCGCCGTCCTGATCACCGCGTCGGTCGCGTTCTTGGTGTACGGGGTGTCCGAGGGCACCGTACGCGGCTGGACCTCCTGGCCCATCCTGGCCACGTTCACCATCGCGGTCGCCGCGGTGCTCGCCTTCGGCGTCGCGGAGAACCACCATCCGCAGCCGCTGATCAGGCCCCGCTTGCTGCGCCGTCCTGGCCTGCGGAACGGCACGGTGATCGCCTTCCTGCTCGGCCTGTGGAACGGCGGCGAGATGCTGCTCATGTCGCTGTACCTGCAGCAGGCGCTGCATTTCTCGCCGCTGGCAACCGGCATGGTCATCGCCCCGCAGGGCGTGGCCGGTTTCGTGACCGGGCTGCTCGGCCCCCGGCTGGCATCCAGGATCGGGATACGCCGCCTTCTCGTGCTGACGGCGGGCGCCACCGCGGTCGGATTCGCGGTGCTGACCAGGCTGCCTGCCAGCGGTTACAGCCCGGTGCTCATCGTGGTGCTGCTGGTTGGCTTCGGGACGGCGGGAACCGCGTTCGGCTCGATCGTGCTGGCCAGCCGCGGCATGGCCGACGCCGATCAGGGGCTGGTTGGCGGGATGATCAACACCAGCCGCCAGATCGGCGCCGCTGTCGGGGCCGCGCTGCTGCCCGCGATCGCCGAGGCCACCACCGGTGGCATCACCGGCATCACCGGCGACCGGCTGGCGATGGTCATCGCGGCGGTCGCCGCGCTGGCCGCCACCGCTGTCGCCTGGCACGCCTCCCGCGTCCCGGCCGCTACGCTAGCCCAGTTATTAGAACTGTCCGTAGAATGTGTCACCATGGCGACACATTCTACGGATATTTGTTCGATAAGACCAAGCGAAAGAGAATAACCGCCAGCAAGAACGCGGCGATCGCTAGCAAACCCACCCACAGCGGGCGCGGGGCGTGGCCCGGCGGCTCGTCCCAGTCCGGGTACGGGTTCTCCAGGTACGGCGGGTGCTCCCACGCGTCGGCGGGCATCTCGTGCTCGTAGCCATTGATGAACGGGCCTGCCGCGTCCGGGACGACGGTAAACCTAGGGGGCTGCTGGGACGGCTCTGGATACGCCATGCGGGTGCTCCTTGTAATCGGTTCATTACTGAACGCCCTCTCCATCTACAGGGAACGGACAACCGACCGGCGCGGTTCACCAACGCGGGCGGACGATAGCGTGAGGCGGTGACTTCTGGCGCGAGGCTCGCCGTACTGGGCAGCCTGAACATGGACATAACGGTCGATGTCGATCACCTGCCGGCCCCGGGGGAGACCATCCTGGGCGGCGCGGCGCGGTTCGCGCCCGGCGGCAAGGGCGCCAACCAGGCCGTGGCCGCGGCCCGGCTGCTCGGGACGGGCACGCTGGCGATGGCGGGCTGCGTGGGCGATGACGCGTTCGGCGCGCAACTCGAGGCCGCGTTGCGCGCCGAGGGTATCGACACGACGGGCGTACGCAAGCTGCCGGGCACCGCGTCCGGCGTCGCGATGATCACCGTGGACGCCACTGGCGAGAACGTCATCACCGTCGCTCCCGGCGCGAACGCCCAGGTAGGCGAGCAAGAACTAACTTCGGCCATAACGACGCGTCCGGATGTCCTGGTCATCAGCGCTGAAATCCCGCTCGAGACGATCCGGGCGGTGCTCGCGAAGGACACTGTAGGCATTACGGTGCTCAACCTCGCTCCGGCCCCGCGGCAGGCGGAAAGCCTGATTGCCGAGGGCGTCGACTGGCTGGTGGTCAACGAAACCGAGGCCGCCACCGTGCTCGGCCATCCGGTCGATGGACTCGCCGAGGCGGCCAAGGCGGCGGCCGCGCTGACGGCCCTCGGCCCGCGAAACGCGGTGGTCACCATCGGCGCGGCGGGCGCCGCCATGGCGGGAGCGCGGGGAATCGAGATGGTGCCCGGCTTCAGCGTGCACGCGGTCGACAGCGTGGGCGCCGGGGACACGTTCGTGGGCGCGCTCGCGGTCGCGCTCGCCGCCGGTATCGCCCCGGCTGAGGCGGTCCGCGCGGCCAGCGCCGCCGGTGCGACCGCCGCCACCCGGCCAGGCGCCCAGTCCGGGATGCCGCACCCGGTCGACATCGAGCCGGTCACCGGCTACCGCTGGCCAGTCGGCTAGCGCGTCCGGAATGCACGTAGACGTTCCGCGTCACGGTTAGCATGAGCGGGTAAAGGGAGAATGTGATGAGGCCTGTCGTGCGACCGGGTTTCGTGGTTGCCGACGGTACGGCACGAGACCTTCCTGAACTACTGACCGGGCTGCGTGAAACGCTCAGCACGGCGTTCGGCGTTGACGTTCCGAGCGTGCCGCGCCGGGTTACCAGGACCTGGCTGGACACCTTTGACTGGCGGCTGTACCGGACAGGGCTCACCCTTGAGCATCGCGGCGGAGAGCTGATCCTGACGGCGGGCGAGACCACCGAGCTGGTCCAGCGGGTGTCACGCTGGCGGCCGTCGCTGCGCAATGGCGGCGTCCGGCTGCCCGACGGCCCGGTCGCCAGCCGTATCGCCTCGGTCATCGAGCCGCGCGCCCTGATCCTGGTGGCAGCTACCCGGTCAGAGCTCGTCACGCTGGCCCTGCTCAATGCCGACGTCAAGACGGTCGTCCGGGTCGAGATCGAGCGACCAGAAACCGGGCCCGCGTGGATTACGCTCAACGAGATCCGCGGCTACGCGCCGCAGGCGCGCCGGGCCGGCGAACTGCTGGCCGGCATCTCAGGCATCGAGCCCGCGACGATCACCCCGCTGGCGGCCGTCGCGCCCCGGCCCCCGGGCGGCTACACGGGCAAGGTCGGCGCCCGGATCGAGGCTGGCCAGCAGGCTCCGGTCGCGGTCAGCGTCGTGCTGCTCGACCTCCTCGACACCCTCGAGGCCAACGTGGACGGCGTGCTGCGGGACATCGACACCGAGTTCCTGCACGACCTGCGGATAAGCGTGCGTCGCACCAGGTCCGCGCTCAAGCTGCTCGGCGGGGTGACACCGGACGCCACCGGGCACTTCCGCGCGGAGTTCAAGTGGCTGGGCGATGTCACGACCCCGGTCCGCGACCTGGACGTGCACCTGCTCGGACTCGGCGAGGCGCCCGGCGACCTCGAGCCGCTGCGCGGCTATCTCGCCCGGGCCCGCGGGACCCAGTTCCGCCGGCTGACCCGCGAGCTCAGGTCGCCGCGATTCACCGCGCTCACCGCTGACTGGCGCAAGGCGCTCGTCGAGTCCCGCGATGCCCGCTGGCCGCGCGGCCTGCCGACCGCCCAGGAGCTGGCCGCTACCACGATCCAGGCCGCGCAGGCCAAGGTGCTGAAGAGGGGTGGCAGGATCACCGATGACTCGCCCGCCGAGGAACTGCACGACCTGCGCAAGCGGGCCAAGGAACTGCGCTACGCGCTCGAGTTCTTCGCCTCGGTCCAGGACGCGAGCGCGGATCTGTCCCGGCTGAAGAAGCTGCAGGACTGCCTGGGCGAGTTCCAGGACACCGAGGTCCAGATCGAGGAGATCAGCCGCCAGGCCGATGCCATGCTCGCCGACCGCGCGCACCCGGTCCCCGCCTCGGTTTTCCTGGCCATGGGCGAGGTTATCGCTGGACTCCGGGAACGCCAGCGGGTCGCCAGGGGAGAATTCGACCGTCGTTATGGGATATTTGCGAATAAATAATGAAGATATACGCCATGTACAACATCAAGGGCGGCGTGGGGAAGACGACCACGGCCGTCAACCTCGCATACCTAGCCGCGGCCGACGGGTACCGCACGCTGCTGTGGGATCTGGATCCGCAGGGCGCGGCGAGCTTCGTGTTCCGGATCAAGGCCAAGGTCAAGGGCGGCGGCAAGGCGCTGATCCGCGGCAAACGGCCGCTGGATGACGCGATCAAGGGAACCGATTTCGACAACCTTGACCTGATACCCGCCGACTTCACCTACCGGAGCATGGACCTGCTCCTTGACGACCAGAAGAAGCCGACCCGGCAGATCGCCCGGCTGCTTGAGCCGTTCGCCGACGAGTACGACGTGATCTTCCTGGACTGCCCGCCTTCGGTCTCGCTGGTCAGCGAGAACGTGCTGCACGCCGCGGACACGCTGGTCGTGCCGCTGATCCCGACCACGTTGTCGGTGCGCACCCTCGACCAGCTCACCGAGTTCGCGGCCGGCCTTGACGGCCACCGGCCGGAGATCCGGGCGTTCTTCTCGATGGCCGACCGGCGCAAGACGCTGCACCGCGAGATCATGGAGTCGCGCCGCGACGAGGTATCGCCCACGGTCATCCCCGCGCTGTCGGTGATCGAGCAGATGTCGGTCCGCCGCGCCCCAGTCACCCAGTTCGCCCCCCGCACCCAAGCCGCCCGCGCCTACCGCACCCTGTGGGACGAGCTACGCCCGCCGGCCGGCAAAGGGCAGCGCCAGTCGATGTGACATCGACCGGCATAGAGCACGGTCAATGTGACATCGACGCGCTTCGGCTGCGGCGCTTTGGGCGGGTTTTGTCGGCCACCCGCGGCGCTACGCGGCGGATGAGGCTGGACCGGTCGGGGGACTGCGGGTCGCGGCGGCGGGTGCCGAGCGCGGTGCGGCGCGGTATCCGGGGCTGGGAAGCCGTCGGATCCACCCGCAACTCGGTGCGCAGCCGGTCGACGTGCGCCAGGAGTTCGCCGCGCAGCGGCCACTCGCTGTTCTCCGAGTCCGGCCGGAGCATCTCGGCCAGCCGGTCCTGCAACTGGTGTGCCTCGTCAAGCTGGTGGTGCAGGTTCGCTTCGAGCGGCTCGTTCCCGGCCGGAAGCGTCTGGAGCAGCCTGGCGTAGGCGCGGACCGCCTGGGCCAGCCGGTGCAGGAGCGCGGCGAGCTGCGCCCTCGTCTCCGGATCGCGGATGGGCGAGGCGTCGTTGTCCACTCGAGAGCTGTCGGTCACCGAGCGGGCCAGCACCCGGATGGTGAGCGCCGCGTGCTCTAGGGTCTCCACCCCGGTGCGCAGCGAGACCTCCGCCACCGGGAGGACCAGGGTGCGCGGGTTGAGCCGGACGCTTTCCTCGGCCTCGCGCAGCGAGTCGTCGACCTTCTCGATGTCGCCGCGGAGCTTGGCCGCCCGGTCGAGCCAGGCGCTGACCTTGGAGTTGTCCGGTACCTCGGCGAGGTCGGCGGACATCTGGTCCAGCAGGCCCGCCATCTCCCCGGCCAGGTCGCCGACCGCGTCCCGGGCGGGCTCCACCTTGAGCGGAGCGAACAGCAGGCCGGCCAGCAGCCCGGCGCCGGCCCCGATTAGCGTCTCGATCACCCGGTCGGCGGCAGCGGCGTGCGTATCGGTCGCGAAGATGAGCATGGCGCTGACCGGCACCTCGAGTGCTTCGCCGCCGAGCCGCAGCAGCGAGCCGAGCAGTAGCGTGCCGGCGATCAGCAGCCCGAGCAGCCACCAGGAGAATCCGACCCAGGCGGCCAGCGCGACCGCGGTCAGCACGCCGGCGGTCACCGCGGCCACCCGGCGCAGCGCGCTGTTCACCGTCTCGAACAGGGTGGCCTGCACGACTAGCAGTGCGGTCAGTGGCGCGAGCACCGGACGGAACTCGTGCGGCGTCAGGTAGAGCGCGAGCAGGTACGCGAAGACCGCGGTGAGCGTGAGCCGCGTGATGTACGCCGCCATCGGCTGGGCGTGGCGGCGCACCAGGATGAGCTGCTCTGCCGGCCGGGTACGAAAAGGAAATCGAGGCATGCCAAGCTGTCGTAAGTAGTAGAAATCCCCGTCATTGTCGTAACAGCAGTCTCGCCGTCCTATTCCCGCCCACCGCCCCGCCTAACCGGTAGCCCCCTCCCAGACCGCCGGGCCTCCCGAGCGTCCTGGGCCCCGGGCGTCCCGGACCCCGGACCCCGGACCCCGGCGGCAATAACCCCCATGCGGGACATATCGCCGCACCGAGGAACTTCTACAGGGCCGTCGATGGGCCATTGCTGGGGCTGGGGCGCTAGCGATGGGCCATCGACGGGGTGTCGGAGGGGCGCCGGCGGCCGCCGAAACCGGCATCTCGGGCATTCCGGTCGCACAGCCCCCGATCGCGGACATTGAACCGCGCCAACAGGCCAAGGCGGACCGCAAAGCGGCCTCGCCTTCTCGGCCACCGCCGGCGTGCCTCGTCGGGCGGTTCCGATTCCACTTCTCCCGGGTTCGGGTACCCGGATGGTCCCCTAAAGCCGGGCAAAACGGGCGGCGGAGGGACGCTAAGCCGGGACAAGTGCTCCCCGGCAAGGGTGCGGCGGGGCTGTCGGCGAGGGCACGACTGGGCTGCCCGGCGGGCGTGTCCTATTGGTGCCTCGGCTAGGGGCTTTCGGATTTACCGGCCGGAAACACTGTTTAACTGATTGTCAATAATTCGTGGTTAAAGTTCTGACCTCCGTTATCTATGTCGGGGAAACTAAACGGAGGTGAATGGCGTTACATGGGCATGACTGTCTGGGAATGGTTCGAGCGGCGCTCGTTTCATCATGGCGATTTCCGCGATATTGCGGCACCGGGTGTGAAGCGCCCGACTGTAACACTTATTTTCCCGGCTAGAAATGTGGCCGGAACAATAGGTAACATTCTCGATAAGGTAGCCGCGGTTCGCGCGCGGACCGGACTGCCTGATCAGGTGGTTGTCGTGGACGCGGATTCCCGCGACGGCACCGCGCTGGTGGCCAGAGAACATGGCGCCGAGGTCTACTCGGAAAACGAACTGCTACCCGCATACGGGCCCGCGCAGGGCAAAGGCGACGCGATGTGGCGCAGCCTTTCCGTGGCATGGGGCGACATCGTCATGTTCGCTGATTCAGATACCACGGACTTCGAGGAGCAATTCGTCTATGGCACGGTCGGCCCGCTGCTCGCGGACCCGGGCGTATCGTTCTGCAAGGCGGCCTACCGGCGGCCGTTTACCTCGGGCGAGAAGTCCGTCGTCGACGGCGGCGGCCGGGTTACCGAACTGATGGCCAAGCCGCTGCTGAACCTGTTCTATCCGGAGCTCGCCGGGTTCGTGCAGCCGCTGGCCGGGGAGTTCGCGGCCCGCCGCGAGCTGTTCCGCCGCGTCCCGTTCATCACCGGGTATGGCGTCGAGATCGCCCTGCTTATCGACGTGCTCGCCGAGGTCGGTCTCGACGGCATGGCGCAGGTGGATCTCGGCTCCCGGCAGAACCGGCACCAGCCGTTGCGCGACTTGGCCAAGATGAGCTCGGTCGTACTGCGCGCGCTGGCCATGCGGGTCCCGATCCAGACCAGCCAGCTACCGGAGCACGACGCCACCGGGCTCTGGGCGCTGCGCAGGCCGGACATCTACCTGCATGCCGTCGCCACCGACGCGGGGCTGCGACTGGACGAGCATCTCAACGAGCTCACCGAACGCCCGCCCCTAGACCGGACCAGCGCCAACGGCCTGGTAGCGCTGACGGATTTAATCCCGTTCCGGTTGCTGGTGGGTGCTGCACTACCGAGACAAGAAGCTGGATAGTGCAGCACCCACCAGCAAAGCCTTAGCGGGCTAGGCGCGGGTCACCGCATGGCGGAGCCAAGAGTCAATATCATGTGGGAATGACAAACCTGCGGCTGTTCAACTCGCTGGGGCGCCGGATCGAGGACTTTGTCCCGTCCGCCACCGTAACCGGCGTTTACAGCTGTGGGCCGACCGTGTATTCCTACCCGCACCTGGGCAATATGCGGGCTTATGTCTTCGCGGACACGCTCAGGCGGGCGCTGCGCTGGAAGGATCTGCCGTACCGGCACGTCGTCAACATCACCGACGTCGGTCACGCGGTTGCTGACAGCGATACCGGCGAGGACAAGCTGGAGCTCGCCGCCGCGCGTGAGCTCCGCTCCGTCGAGGAGATCGCCGCGCATTACACCCAGTCGTTCATGGATGACAGCCGCGCGCTGAACATCGCCCCCGCCGATGAGTATCCGCGGGCCAGCGCCTACGTGGAGCAGATGGTCGACTTCGCCAAGCGGCTGGACGACAAGGGATTCACGTACCAGATCCCGTCCGGGCTCTACTTCGACACCTCCAAATCCCCCGGGTACGGGACCCTCGCGCTGCTGGATCTCGCCGGACAGCGGGAGACCGGCCGGGTGGAGCAGGTTGAAGGCAAGCGCAACCCGTCGGACTTCGCCCTCTGGCGAGCAGAAGAGGACGGCAAACGCCGGATCATGCGCTGGAACTCCCCGTGGGGCTGGGGCGCACCGGGCTGGCACCTCGAATGCTCGGTGATGTCGATAGAGCTGCTGGGCGACCACTTCGACATCCACACCGGCGGCATCGATCACCGGGAACTGCACCACGTCAACGAGATCGCTCAGTCCGAGGCCTACCTTGGCGACGGCAAGCCGTGGGTGCGGTACTGGCTGCACAACGAGTTCCTGCAGCTCAACTCGGAGAAGATGGCCAAGTCGGCGGGCGGCGCCCCGGTGCTGGCCGACCTGGCGAAGGACGGGTATCACCCGCTCGCGTTCCGGCTGTTCCTACTGGGCGGGCATTACCGCAGCCAGCTCGATTTCACCAGCCGCGGGATGGACGCCGCGCAGGCGACGCTGCGCCGGCTGGCCACCAGGATCGAGCCGCTGCGCCCGCTGCCGGCCGCGGACCGGCTGGCGCTCGCGATCGCGGAGGTCGGTGACGACCCGGTAGCGGCCGGCCTCATCGCCGACATCGACGAGGCGATCTCCAACGACCTGGCGACCCCGAAGATCCTGGCGTTGCTGCAGGACACGCTGCGCGTCTCCGACATCACCCCGCGCGGGCAGCGTGTCGTGGTGGCCGCCGCCGACGCGTTGCTCGGACTCAGCCTGGACACTCTTGATCCCCGGCAGGTGGACCAGCGTCGTTCTGTCAATGAACTGGCGGCGGGCGAGCTGGAGATCATCGAAGGTCTGGTCGCTGACCGCACCCGGGCACGCGAGGCGCGCGATTGGGCGCGCGCCGACGAGATCCGCGGCGAACTCGACAAGCTCGGCGTCCAGCTGACGGACACCCCCGAAGGGCCCGTCTGGGAACTGCGCTAACGAGTCGCGCCGACGGAGGCGGGCGCTGTAGATCGAGTAGCCGTCGACCTTGCGCGTCACGAAGGTCGCGATCGCGGTCGCCAGCACCATCGGGACCAGCAGCGGGAAACCGCCCTGGATGAGTTCGAGCATGAGCACCAGCCCGGTCAGCGGTGCCTGCATGGCGGCCCCCATCATCGCCGCCGCGCACACGATCGCGTACGCGCCGGCCGGCGAGCCTGGCCACAGCAGTGACCAGGCGAGCCCGGTGCCGGCGCCGAGCACCGCGCCCGTCGACAGGGTCGGGGTGAACAGCCCGCCGGCCGCGCCGCTGCCCAGGCAGGCGGCGGTGACCAGCGGTTTCAGCGCGAACAGGGCGAGGAACGCCTCCGTGCCCCCGGCGCCGAGGAACGCGTCGTGCGCCATGTCCTTACCGTTGCCGAACAGCTGCGGGTACGCGAAGCCCAGCAGGCCGAGCAGCCCGAAGGTGACGATCATCACCGGAATCGAGACCCAGCCCCGGGCCTGAAAATGCGTCATCCACCCGATAAGCCGGATATATCCGGATGCGAGGAGCCCGATCACCGGGCCCGCGATGACCGAGAACACCAGCAACGCAACCGAGAACCGGTAGGCCGGGATGTCGAGGTACGTCGCGTGGTCCGGCAGGTAGAGCCACGCGGTCAGCGACGCGACACCCGAGCAGACCAGGGCCGGCAAGGCGATCGGCAGTGTCACGCCGCCCATCATGATCTCCGCGGTGAACAGCGCCCCGCCGAGCGGCACGTTGTAGACCGCCGCGAAGCCCGCCCCGCCACCGCAGGCCATCAGCAGCTTGCGCTGCCCGGGCGTCAGCTTCGCCCACTCCGCTAGCAGGCTGGCGGACGCCCCGCCCATCAGCTTGGGCGCGTTCTCCCTGCCCAGTGAGGCACCCAGCCCGATGACGATCTCCGAGATCAGCGACGTGCCCAGCGATCTGCGAAACGACAGCCGCTGTCCCTCGCCCCACACCACGTCATCCAGGTCGGAGCGTCTTCCGGGGCTGAACCGCCTCAGCAGGTACCACGCGACCCCGCCGAACGCCCCGGCGATGAGCAGGCAGGCCAGCCGACGAAGATCGGATGCGTGCTCAACGGCCGCTTCCAGTGAACCAGCGTTATACCGGAACGCGACGTGCTGGACGGTAAAGAGCAACAGCATCATCAGGTCGCCGAACAACCCAGCCGCGACCCCCGTGAGCACGACCATCACCCAGAATTTCGGCGTCAGCGGTACCCCGCCGTCGCCGGTCGCGTTCGGTTGCTCGGTGGCCCCGCGCCCCGACGGCAGCCGGGTGGGGATGAGAGGCGCGGGCACACGTGCCCGACCCGCCGACCTGCTCAATGCTGCCCTTCCCGATGGCGTTTACTTCTGTAACCGAAGTATACGGGTCAGGCGAACAGGTGGCGGATGTCGTCCGTGGTGAGTGAGCCGCCGAAGGCGTTGCCCTCGTCCATGACGTTGTTGAACAACTCGGCCTTGCGGGCGTTGAGCGCGAGCACCTTCTCCTCGATGGTGTCCTTGGCGATCAGCCGGTACACCATGACGTTGCGGGTCTGGCCGATGCGGTGCACCCGGTCGATGGCCTGGGCCTCGGCGGCCGGATTCCACCACGGGTCGAGCAGGAAGCAGTAGTCAGCCTCGGTCAGGTTGAGCCCGAACCCGCCGGCCTTGAGCGAGATCAGGAAGACCGGCGCGGCGCCGTTCTTGAACTTCGACAGCACATCGCCGCGGTCCTTGGTCGAGCCGTCCAGGTAGCAGTAGTCGATGCCCGCAGCGTCGAGCCGGTCACGCACCATCGCGAGAAACGACGTGAACTGGGAAAACACCAGCGCTCGGTGCCCGCCGTCCACCACATCGCTGAGCTGCTCGAGCAGCGCGTCGATCTTGGCGCAGGGCAGCCCGTCATTCTCGGGATCGACGAGGGCGCCGTGCAGCGCGAGCTGGCGGAGCTTGGTCAGCGACCGCAGGATGGTGAACCGGTTGGCGTTCATGTCGTCGATCAGGCCGAGCACCTTCGCCCGCTCACGCTGCAGATGCCGCTGGTAGACCGTCCGGTGCTTGGGATGCAGCTCGATCTCCAGCACTTGCTCCTGCTTGTCGGGAAGGTCGGCGGCGACCTGTTCCTTGGTCCGCCGTTTCATCAGCGGCCTGATCCGGCGGCGCAGCTGGCCGAGCAACTCGAGGTCGCGCTGCTTCTCGATCGGCTGCGCGTAGTACTCCTTGAACTTGTCCGGCCTGGGGAACAGCCCGGGCGCGGTGACCGACAGCAGCGCCCACAGCTCCATCAGGTTGTTCTCCATCGGAGTGCCGGTGATCGCGACCTTGAACGGCGCGCTGAGCTTGCGGACGCACTGGTAGATCTTCGACTGGTGGTTCTTGGTGTACTGCGCCTCGTCCAGGAGCAGCCCGCTCCATTTGAGCTTGGCGTACGCATCGAAATCCAGCCGGAACAGCGTGTACGAGGTCACCACGAAGTCGGCGCCCGCCACCATCTCGGCCAGCGAGTCGCCTCGTTTGGCGCCGGTCTCGGTGATCGCGACAACCTTCAGATCGGGGGTGAAGCGGGCAGCCTCGGTTGCCCAGTTCGGCACCACCGAGGTGGGCGCGATGATCAGGAACGGCGGAGCGTCCGGTTCGGCGGCGCGGGCGTGGGCCAGCAACGCCAGCGACTCGAGTGTTTTCCCGAGTCCCATGTCGTCGGCGAGGATCCCGCCCAGCCCGTGCGACCACAGGAACGCCAGCCACTGGAATCCCTCGAGCTGGTATGGCCGCAGCGTCGCCTTCAAGGTCGGCGGGGGCAGCACCGCGGGCAGCGAGTCCAGTGACAGCAGCCCCTGCACCTTCTCCTCCCAGGCCCGAGCCTGCCGGGTGACGAACCCGAGGGCGGCCAGTTCGTCCCACAGGCCAGCCTGGAATGGCGACAGAGTGAGCGGGCCGTCCTCGTCGGTGAGTGCCCGGGCCTCATCGATGAGCTTGCGCAGCGACCGCAGCTCCGGCTTCTCCAGGGAGAAATAGGCGCCGTCCGGTAGCAGCAGGTGGGCGTCGCCCCGGCTGAGCGCCAGGAACAGGTCGGTGAACGGCACCTCGCGGTCCTCGACGGTGATCGAGACGCCAAGGTCGAACCAGTCGGTCGAGCCGCCCTCGTCCACTGACACGCCGATCCGCAGTGAGTCCGATGCCTCGCGGTAGTCGGCTGGCGTGCCCGTCACCTCAACGCCGACGCTCGGCTGGCTGTTCAGCAGTGGCATCAACTCGGTGGTGAACCGCATGGTGTCGAGACCGCCGAGCCGGTCCAGGTCGCGAGGCCGCACCGGCAGGCTGTCCAGCACCTGCTGCTCGGCGGCTAGGTCCCGGTACGAGGAATCGTTGTCGGGCATTTTCCCCAGCGACGCGCGCAGCTCGCTGTCGCCGACCTGATACGACCACTCCCAGTCCAGGTCGACGTCGTGCCCGTCGCCGTAGCTGGCGCGCAGCACCAGCTTTGGCTCGGAGATCACCGGCGGGGTGAAGCTGTCGTCGGAGGAGATGACGGCCGCGGTGCGCCGCAGCCGGGGGAAGAACTTGTCGCGGAAGGTCGCCTCGTCCGTTCCCGGTACGGTGAGCGGCTCCCGGGTGAGTGCCATCTTGCGCAGCGCCATCGGAACAGGGGAGGTCAGCGGCGCCAGGGCGAACCGGAGACTTTCATGCCCGCTGCTTGCCTCGTGGGCGGGAACACAGACCACGCCGTGCGCCTCGGACCCGATGAACTGCACCGCTACCAGGCGTTGCTCGGTGCCCTCGACCCGCAGCAGCGGGGCGATATGTAGTTCCTCGCTGTCGCTTGTCACGTCCAGGCACAGTTCCGCGCTGGCGTAACGCGGCACGTCGCCGTTTCCGAGCCCGCGGGGATAGACGACCCGGAGGCCCACCTCGGCTGCCTCGTCCAGCAGCGGCCACAGCTGCCGGGAGTCGAACGCGGACAGCTCGATGAGCTTTTCCTCGCCGTACGAGTAGTAGTGGGAGGACTCGCTAGCCCGCGCCCGGTACAGCGCGCGCATCTCCCTGAGTACCCGCAGTTGTTCGAATGGGTAGTCACGCGTATACATAACGTCGAGTCGTGACCAGCTCAGGTTCCCGTTGATCCACCCGCCGTTCTTGCCGGGCTGGACCAGGCGGGCCATCAGGCGCATCTTGTCGGTCAGCGCGAGTTCCATCCCGATCGAGCTACGCGCCTTCGGCGGCTCGGGCGACCCGGACAGCAGCGCCTCTAGCGTCTGATCCCATCCACTCCGTTTTGGCTGCGGGGAGGTATCGCCGGGCCGGACCTGCACTCCGCCGGTATTCGATTCGGTGCCGGCCAGCAGGAGCGCGGCGGCGTGCTCGCACTGCCGCCTGGCCCGGCAGCTGCACTGGTCGCGCTCGATCTCGAGCTCGCCGTCGTCCGTACTCGTGAAATAGACGGCAGGCGTGTAGAACTCGCCGTTGCCGCCACGGACCACTCCGCACAATGCCTGCTGAGAGTTGACCCAGACCATCTGGACGACGGCCTTGCGGTTCACGTACTGAACAGCTGCGGCGTAACGGACGGGACCGAAGGCGTCGACGAGGGAGTGGGGGTCAATGTCACGTAGGACGACGCGCATGTCCCGAGGCTACCTGTGAAAGCTCCGCGACGCGCCGGCGCCATGCCGCTCAGCCAAGCATATGCCGAGCTATCAGAGCGATTCCCTGGCCCCACTCGGCGATCTGGCCACTTGGAAGATACGCGGTCCCGTTAGTCGTGTGGTCGTCCATCGGCTGGGCCTCGAACGCTTCCCGGCCGTCCGGGGCTATGAAATAAACGGTGGACGTATGGACTACGTCGGCGGTCGGACTGGGGGCCTGAACCAGGACGCCGTAAGAGGCCCACACCTGCTTGAGTGTCGGCACCGGGCCGGTAAAAAAGTGCCAGGAGGGGATCGCGGTAAGCCCGTGCTCCTCGGAGAAGGCCGCCATGTCCGTGACCTTGTTGTGATACGGGTTCACGTTCACCGCGAGGAAGACGACGTTCTTTGCCGCGGCCCCCAGGTCGTGGTAGGCGTCGACGAACTCGGCTGAGATGATCGGGCAGATGTCGGTGCAGTGCGGGTCCATGAACTCCAGCACCACGGCCTTGCCGTGAAACGCGCTGAGCGAAAGCGTCTGCCCGTTTTGGTCGGTGAGGGTAAATCCCGGGGCGGCCTTGCCCGGGACCGTGGCCAGCTGCAGGTAATTAGCCAGCGCGGTGGACACCGTCGCCGGGATCCCCACCGGCCGTAGGCTCGCCTGGTAGGCACGATCCCGTGCCTGCGAAATCCCGGTGTACGCGCCCACCCCCAGCAGGACCATAACGACGATCGCCGCGGTCAGCCAAGCCCGCCGTCGCCAAGATCCGCCCGTGGCCTCATCCGCTCCGTCGCCCGTTACCGGCATGCGGCAAGGCTAACCCTCAGCCCCCCGCTCGAACAGCCGTCACACCATGACCGTTTGGTCATCTAAAGCACGGCGTGGACGCGGCGCAGGACCTCGTCGGTGCCGAGCGCGCTGGCGACCTGGGCCAGGTCGGGGGAGCGGGTGCTGCCGGTAAGCAGGACCCGGATCACCTGGGAAACCTCTTTCAACGACCCGGGGTATTTTTCAGGATCGGCTTTGTACTCCTTATTCGAAGCGGCGAAGCCGAGCCGCGTCGTAAGCTCCCTGATCTGCCCGAACCAGTCGACATCATGCCCGGGTGACACGTAGCTGTCGGCGAACCCAGCGGCAATCGCGCGCACCAGTTCCTCCGGAAGCCCAGCAAACCGGGCATCCGACGGATCGGTCAGCACGTCGAAGATCTCCGGGAAGAAGTACCCGTACACCCGCCGGAAATCGGACCACTTGCGCAGGTCTTTGCGCGGGTTCTCGACGCCGACCCGTTCGATGTCCAGCGCCCGCAGCGCCAGTTCCCGCTCGGCGTTCAGCACCTCGACCAGAGAATCGTCGTACGTCAAAGCCCAACCGCAAACCCGCGAGTAAATCTCGTCGCCCGACAGTCCGGCGACGTAATCCGCGCTGATGTCGTCCAGCTTGACCAGGTCGACCAGCGGCCCCGCGACGCCGAAGTCAGGCAGGGCGATCGGCGTGGCCAACGCCTCAGGAAGCGGCATTTCCGCCAGCCGCCCGTTCGCCAGCCCGCGCAGGTAGTACTCGACCGCCTGCGAGGGGAACCCCTCCGCGAAGTAGTACGACACGGTCGCTTCGGGATCGCGGCGCTTGGATAGCTTCCGCCGTGACTTCCCGTCCTGCTTCATCAGCGGCGCGATATGCGCATAACGCGGCCTCGGGAACCCGAGCGCGTCGAACAGCTGGTGGTGCAGCGGCACCGACGACAGCCACTCTTCCGCGCGGATCACCAGCGTCATCCGCATCAGGTGGTCGTCGACCGCGTGCGCGAGGTGATACGTGGGCAACCGGGGCGACGTCGATTTGAGAATGACCACGTCGTTGCGGTTGTCGTCCATGGTCACGTCGCCGCGGATCTCGTCGTGGAAGGTGACCCGCTGCCCGGCCTGGCCGGGCGACCGGAACCGCACCACGTACGGCTGTCCCTCGGCCAGCGCGGTTTCTACGTCGGAGGTGGGAGCCTCGCGCCAGATCGCCCATCGCCCGTAGTAACCGGGGGGAGCACCGGTCGCCTTCTGCCGGGTGGCGATGTCAGCGAGCTGCTCCTTGGTGGCGAAGCACAGGTACGCCTTCCCTTGGCGCAGCATCTCCCTGACGTAGGTCAGGTAGATCCGTTCCCGGGCCGACTGCTCGTAGGGACCGTAGTCGCCACCGGGGCCGGCGCCCTCATCGGGACGGATGTCAAAGTACGCGAACGCCTCGGCGAACTGCTCAGCCGCCCCTTCAGTAACCCGGTTCTGATCCGTGTCTTCGATCCTGACCAGGTACTTTCCACCGGAATGCCGGGAGATGTCCTTGTCGATCATCGCGACGTAAACGCCGCCAATGTGCAGGTACCCGGTCGGGCTGGGCGCAAAGCGCGTGATCTCCGCACTGGGCGGCAGATCACGCGGCGGGTAACGGTGCTCCCAGTGTTCCGCGGACTCAAGGTCGGCCGGGAACAGGGAGTCGATGAGGTCGTGGCTGAGCATGGTACGTAAAAGCCTACCGGGACACGGCCTTGTCATCGGCTGGTTACCTATAGTTCGTACGGGGTAAAGCATGACGCGTGAGTCAGATGATGCGGAAGTTCATCGCCGAATTGATCGGCACCGCGTTGCTCGTGTTCTTCGGTGCAGGCGCGGCAACGCTCAGTTTCGGGTTCCGTCTTGCCGGTTACAGCACGGCAGCGGGGATCGTCGCGACGGCGCTGACGTTCGGCCTGATACTCATGGCGCTGGTCGTCGTGATCGGCCCGATATCGGGTTGCCACGTAAACCCGGCCGTCACGCTGGGCGCCCTGGTAGCCGGCCGGCTCAACCTGATCGAGGCGGTCGAGTACTGGATCGCCCAGTTCGCCGGCGGCATCCTGGGTGCGCTGCTGCTCTGGGGGGTCGTGGCCCAGTCGCCGTTCTACAGTCGCTCGGTGGTCGGCCTCGGGGCGGACGGCTACGGTTCCGCCTCCATCCTGCGCGTGGGCTGGGGTGGCGCGTTCCTCGCCGAGGTGATCCTGACGGCGGTGTTCGTGCTGGTCGTACTGGTCGCCACCAGCAAGGTGGGCACCCGGACGATCGCCGCTATCACGATCGGGCTGTCGCTCGCCGTGGTGCACCTGATCGGCATCGCGATCGACGGTACCTCGGTCAACCCGGCTCGTAGCCTGGGCCCGGCCCTCATCCTTGGCGGGACCGCGCTCAATCAGGTGTGGCTGTTCATCGTCGCGCCGCTGGTCGGCGGCATCATCGGGGCCGGGATCAGCTACCTGATCTACCCCCGGCGCGTCGTGGCGGGCCTGGAGCCGGAGCCTTCACCGGTCCCGGCCTCGGCCGTGGCGCCCGCGACCACTCCCGCCGCGTCGGCCGCGGCCGAGGCCCGGCCCGCGGCCGCCCGCGACAGGCAGGACCGTCCTACCGAATGAGACTCGCGTACCGCTCGAGCGTGTTGCCAGAACCGATCGCCGCGCGGATCATCGGGGCCATCTCGCCGTGCCGGTCCAGCTGCGTGTAGGTCGCGGACACCTCCGTCGCGGCGGGCCCGGCCGGCCGGAACTCGACGACGACGACGCTCGCGTGGTCGTCGTCGGGTACCGGCCGCCACCCGGCCCCGACTCGCCACGTCACCGCCAGCCGAGCTGGCGGCGACCATTCCACGATCGTGCCCCGGACGACTACCGCGCCGTCCGCGCCTTGCTCGTAGAATCGCCCGTCCATCCAAGGTTCCATAACGACGATTTCCGAGCCAGGCAGGAACCGGTGCTCTTCCGGCAGCCATTCCGCCGCCCGCTCGGTGTAGACGCGGAAC
Source organism: Streptosporangiaceae bacterium (assembly GCA_050012355.1). Taxonomy (GTDB): domain Bacteria; phylum Actinomycetota; class Actinomycetes; order Streptosporangiales; family Streptosporangiaceae; genus JBEKHI01. The sequence goes on from JBEKHI010000027.1 coordinate 27,745, forward strand.
GCTTCCTGCGCGGACACCGGAACGGTGACCGCCACCCGTGGATCCGTCACGATCTGCACCCTTCTCTAGATAGTGGTGGTACACCACTAATATAGACCACCATCATCCGGGGTACGCTCGGTTTTCATGCACGCGCCCGCCGATCTGCCGCCGCCATCGACCTCGCGGCTGCGCTCCATGCTTGAGGTCAAGCTCGGCCTGCTCGAACTCGCCGACCGGCTACGGCAGAACTGGGTAGCGCACGCGGCGGCGGCCGGCCTGTCGACCGCCCAGGTGAACGCCCTGGTCGCGCTGACGCCCGGGGAGCCCGTCCCGATGCGCGCGCTGGCGACCAGGCTCGACTATGACGCCTCCAACCTCAGCGTGCTAGTGGACAGGCTGGAAAACCGCGGGCTGGTCGATCGGCACCCCGACCCGGACGACCGCCGGGTCAAGGCCCTGGTGCTCACCGCCGATGGCGAGCGAGTGCGGGCGGCGTTCTGGAGCGAGCTAGTCGCCGATCCCCAGCCGCTGGACCCGCTTTCCGACGCGGACCTGCGTTCGCTCGCCGTGCTGCTGGGCACCCTCGGCATCTCGTAGCGGCATCTTGATGCCTTCCAATGGAGGCATTATGATGCATGGTATGCGGACCACTTTGACGCTTGACGAGGATGTGTGGCGCCTGATCGAGGACCAGGTCCACCAGAGGAGGGCATCCGTGAAACAAGTCGTCAATGACGCACTCAGGGCGGCGCTCGCGCCCGCGCCGCAGAGGTCGGCTCCTTATCGGGTGCGAGTCCACCATGCCGCGCTGGCGCCCGGGCTGGACCTGGCCGGTTTCAATAAGCTCGCCGATGAGGTTGAGGACGAAGCCGTCATCCGGCGAGCTGAGCAGTGATCATCCCCGATGTGAACCTCTTGCTGTACGCGGTCATCGATGCTTTTCCGCAGCATGACAAGGCGCGGTCGTGGTGGGAAGAAGCGGTGAACTCTATCGAGCTGGTCGGCTTGGCCGACCCAGCGGTCTTCGGGTTTCTGCGGATCTGCACCAACCCCCGGCTGATCAAGCCGCCGCTTTCTGTCGCGGAGGCCGCGGACCACGTCGAGGGCTGGCTCGCGGAGCCGAACATATGCCGGGCGGTGCCGGGTCCGCATCACCATGACCTAGCGCTCGGATTCTTGCGCTCGGCCGGCACGGCGAGCAACCTCACCACCGACGCGCAGCTCGCGGCGATCGCTATCGAGAATGACGCGACCGTCTACTCCAACGACTCAGACTTCGCGCGCTTCGATGGTGTCAAGTGGATCAACCCGCTGGCGGCATAGCCACCACCTGGGTGAAACGGCGGCGGTAGGACTGCGGGCTGATGCCCAGCCGGCGGGTGAAGTGGCGGCGTAGCATCTGCGGGGTCAGACCGCACTCGGCGGCGATCTGATCGATTCCGCGATCGGTGCGTTCCAGCACTTCCTGCGCCTTGGTCAGCCGCTGGCTGGTAAGCCACTGGTGCGGGGTGGTTCCGGTGCGCGCGCCAAACCAGCGGGCGAATGTCCGCGGCGCCATGTTCATCTGGCGCGCCATGTCGGTGACCGTGATCAGGTCGCCGAGCCGGCACAGCGCCCACTCGTGCAAGGCGGCGAGGTCAGCCCCGTCATCGGCCGGCATCGGGACCGCGAACTGGGCCTGGCCGCCCTCGCGGTGCGGGGCGACTACCATCCGGCGGGCCACCTCGTTGGCCACTGCGGCGCCATGTTCCAGCCGCAGGACATGCAGGCAGGCATCGATGCCGGCCGCGGTCCCGGCGCTCGTGATGACCTGACCATCGTCGACGTACAGCACGCCGGGATCGACCTTCACCTTCGGATAGCGGGCCGCCAGCTCCGCCGCGTACATCCAGTGCGTGGTCGCCCGCCTGCCGTCCAGCAGCCCAGCCGCCGCGAGCACGAAGGCGCCGCTGCAGTGGCTGAGAACCCGCCCGCCCCGCGCCACCACCGCGCGCAGCGCGTCGAGCACCGGCTCCGGCGGCGGGGTCGCGACGCCGTCCCAGCACACCACGATCGCGAGGTCGGCAGAACGCAGCCGGTCAAGGCCGTGCTCCACGAGGATCGGCAGGCCGGTGTCGGTCCTGATCAGGCCGGGCCGGTGCGCCGCGACGGCGTAGTCGTAGCGAGGAAGGCCCTCGGCGCTGCGATCGCACCCGAAGACCTCCGAGGTCACGCCGAGGCCGAACGACGAGACGCCCTCATAGGCGAGGACCGTGACGGAGGACAGCATAGGCAGGAAAGTACCGCTAAATGTCATTCCTGCCAATGGCGGATGGCGGCGCGAGCGGCCAGGCTTGGAAGGTGAAGCAACGGACTGCTGTCTCGCGCCCGGCGGACTCATCGTCGCGGCCGGTTGGCGCGTGGGCGGCGCTGCTCGTGGTCTGGGTCGTCTGGGGCTCGACCTACGTCGCGATCCGGATAGGGGACCGGAGCATCCCCCCGCTGGCGATGGCGGCCGTGCGGTACCTGGCAGCCGGTGCACTGCTGTACCCGGTCGCGCGGCTACGCGGCGGTACTAAGCGGCCAACTGGCAGGCAGTGGGCGGGGATGGCGGTCGTCGGGACGATGCTCCTCGCGTTCGGCAACGGCGGGGTCTCCTACGCGGAGCGGATCCTGCCCGCCGGACTCGCCGCGCTGCTGGTGGCAAGCGTCCCGTTCTGGATGGCGCTGGCCGACCTAGTGCTTAACAAGCGCCAGCTCCGGCCAGTCGGCTGGCTAGCCTTGGTCCTCGGGCTGGCGGGGATCGCGATCCTCGCCCAGCCGCACGGCGGCGGTACGGTCGTACCTATCCTCGTCGTGCTCGGCGCCAGCCTGAGCTGGGGTATCGGCTCGGTGCTGGCTGGCAAGCTGCCCGCACCGCCAGACCCGCTGCTTGGCAGCGCGATGGAGATGCTGGCCGGCGGGGCCGTGCTCGTCGCGCTGGCCGGGGCGACCGGAGAGATCAAGCCAGTCCACCCAAGCGGCGAGTCGCTGCTCGCCCTGCTGTACCTGATCGGCCCCGGCTCGCTGCTCGCCCTGACCTGTTACGTCATCGCGCTACGGCGGCTGCCCGTATCGACCGTGTCCACCTACGCTTACGTCAACCCGGTGGTGGCGGTCGGCCTCGGAACTCTCCTCCTCGGTGAGCGCCTGACCTGGATCACCGCCGTCGGTGGCGTCATCGTGGTGGCCTCGGTCGCACTGCTACTCACCAACGGCAAAGGAGAAGGGCAATGATAGCGAGGATCTGGCGCGGCGTGGTCCGTGCTGAGGACGCCGAAGCCTATGCGCGGTACGTTCAAGAAACCGGTATCGACGGTTACGAGAAGACCCCGGGGAATCGCGGCGCCTGGCTGCTGTGGCAGACCGGGGAAGACCGGACCGAGATCGTCACACTGAGCTTCTGGGAATCCAAGGCCGCGATCGCGGGCTTCGCCGGGCAGGACATCCAACGCGCCGTGTTCTACCCCGAGGATGACCGTTTCCTCGTCGAACGTGACCTCACGGTGCGCCACTACGAGGTCGGAGAATTCCGCTAACCGCGTCCGTCGGCCGCCTGCGCGGCTACCCGGCGGCCTGGACTGGCCCGTCGGCAGGATAACGGTAACTAGCCGTCGGTCGGCGACGGCATGTTTCCACTATCTTGTCTCGTTGCCGGGTGCCGCGCGGGTGTATAGGCGGCGTCGCGGAAACCCCTTATTTGTTACTCCCGGTTATAGGCGCGGCGACACATCGTGAATAGCCAGAGGTTAAACCGCAAGCACTGACGTGCGGAGACTCCGCCATCTTGGCTTGCTCCGCATCACGGTCAAGAACTCGCCTGGTACTCGTACACGGTGGTGGCCACCTCGCAGACGCCCGGCTGGACGATCTCGACGCGCAGCACTCCGGTCGCGACGTCGTAATCGACGCCTTCCGGCTCGAATGTGCCAGAGCAATCGCTCGACTCCGGGATCGAGCCGAGGTCGGTTACCGTGCCGGTGACGGTCGTGCCGTTCAGCGGTGCGGCGAGGGTGATCTCGATAAGCGGCATCGGGTTGCTGAAGATGGTCTCGCTGGCGTCATCGGACGCGCAGATCAGCTCGGTCGCGGTGATGAAGTCGCAGCCCTGGATGTCGTTGACCGGGGTACTCAGGTTGATGTAGCCGGACAGGTCCAGCGTGCCGCCGGAGGTGCCCGTCGAGCTGTTCAGGTACGGGGCGGGGAAGATCTGCAGGTTGGTCTGCGTGCCCCAGGTGCCGGAGACCAGCCACTGAGTGTCCGGCGAGATCGCGTCGAACGAGTTGTTGTACAGCTCCCCGGAGACCAGCGTGTGCGTGTACTCGTAGGTCGCGCCCGACGGTGTGGTGACCAGGTACATCTTCGGGTCGCCGCCGCTGGCCGCCTGATAGGCGTCGATGATGTACCCGTCGGCGGAGTCCGGATCGCCGATGTGCGTCCAGCCTTGCGCGTACTGGGTGAGCGGGATGGACAGCAAGCCGCGGTACAGCTCGTACGGGGTGCCGCCGGGCGGATCCACCGTCGCGACTCCCTCGCCGGCCGTCAGGGAGTCCTCTAGGTAGCTGCCGGTCTGTGTCCACCCGGCGATTCCGGTTGTGGACTCGGGGGTGATCAGGGTAGCCGCGTGGGCCGGAGCGGCCAGCGCGGACACGGGTAGCAGGATGGCGAGCGCGATTATCACGTAGCGCATCATCTTCATGACCCTATGGTCTATCGCGACAGTGAGCCTCCGGTAGCGAATACATGAACATCGCACTAGGCTGCCCGGCATGCTGCTGACCTTCGGGCACGGCACCGACACTGCCCAGCGATGTGCCGGGCTGCTGGCGGGCGCCGGCGTCGGCTCCGTGGTGGACATCAGGATCGCGCCGGGCAGCCGCCGGAATCCGCAGTTCGCCCGGGTGGAGCTGGAACGCTGGCTGCCCGAGGCGGGCATCGGGTACCGGTGGGAGAAACGCCTCGGCGGATTCCGCGAGCCGAGCGCCGGCAATCCGGACCTGGCATGGCGGGAGGACATGTTCCGCGGCTATGCGGAGTACATGCGTACCGAGCCGTTCCGCGCCGCCATCGACCTAGTCCTTCAGGAAGAGCGGGTCGCGGTGATGTGCTCAGAAAGCCTGTGGTGGCGCTGCCACCGCCGCTTGGTGGCGGACTTCGTCTCGGTTGCCCGCAGCGTCGCGGTCCGGCATCTCATGCATGACGGCCGCCTCGAGGAGCATCAGCCGTCACCCGGCCTGCGGCAGCGGGAAGACGGCCTGTTGGTCTACGACGGCGGCCAGGCCACGCTGTTGTGATCAGGATTGACTCGGAGCACCAGGTCACGGCGTTATGGTCAAAAGGGTGTTAGGTAGGTTCGCTAGTCGCAGCGGCAGGTCAGCACGGCGCGGATGGACATCGGCACCTCGCTCAGCGAGCTCACCGGGCCGTCGGGGTAGGCGAGCCGCACCGATGCCACGCCGCTGCTGGTAAATACCAGCAGTTCCAGCCCGAATCGATCCAGGCCGCGCGGCAGGACGTACTCGGCCGCGGTAAGACCGTGGGCCTGGACGCAGGCGACGAGTTCGGCGGTGTGGCATCGCTCCAGGTGATTCACGACCGCGGGCGCCTCGCGCCAGAACGGGTCGGGAGCCGCCGCCCCGTATTCGCCGGGGGTGATCGGCGCCGGGTTCGCTCCAGTGAACTCCAGCGACTTGAGTATCACCGGGTAGCCGCCGTGCCATCCGCCCGGGCGGGTCAGACCGGTGATCCGGAGGGAACTGAACGGCGTCGGCGCTGGAACGGCGAGAGTCACGATGGCCGGCTCGTCGGCGAGGTCACGTGCTAGCGCCGATCCGCCGTGCGGCAGCAGCACCGGCCGGCCCGTGCGATCGGCCCGCATCGGGACCGTATCCCGCGCTCCCGCCCAGCTGACGGTCGCGGCGAAAGCGCGTGCCATCGTCGTCCGCGCCAGCTCGGCGAGCGGCGGTCCGGGCAGTACGTCGAAATCCATGCATCTTTTTTATTAGGTAAGGCTTACCTAAGTCAAGGGTTGGATCGGAACTCCGTTGCGCTGCGTGCCTGGGAACTGGTGCGATTGGCGCTGCCGGTCTAGTGTGAATAGGGTGATACTGGCGGTAACGCTCGCGGGCCTGCTGTCGGCGACTGTCGTGGCAGTGCTCGTGTGGACCGCGCGCAAGTTGCGTATCAGCAGCCTCGACGCGCAGGCGCTCGCGGTGAAGATCGCGGTCCCCAAGCCGGCTTCCGCGCTGGACTGGCCGGAACTGCTGGTCCGGGCCGTCGTCCCGCAACCGGATGAGCCGTGGCTCGTCCTGCTGGACGTCAGCTGGCCCGGGCATCCTGGACGTGGTGCCACGCTGCTGGTGGCGCTGGACCGTTCGGATCAGACGGCGTTGCGGCTGCTATTCCGCTGGTGCGATGGGCAGGCGTCGATCGCGCCGACCCGGGGGCTGGGCAGGGAACTTGAATTGCGCCGGCGGCAGAGCCTGGAGCGAGTCCGCGGCAGTCTAGTGGCCGAGGACGTCACGCTCGCTTCCTTATATACAGGTGCGCGCCGCTCCCCCCAGCCGAGGAGCGGCGCGCGTTGCCTACTAGATCAGGAAGCTCGCTTCCAGGTGACGGAGAAACCGTTGCCGCTGCTGTTCAGCGCGCCAGGCTGCGCCTTCACGTTGTCGGAGCTGTCAACCATTGTTATCTCGTCATCGGTGAACGAGGAGATGACGCCGGAGGTCGAGCCCTCGGTGACGCTGGCACTGCTGGCCGTCCACGAGCTGAAGTCGGTCAGCGGGTAGACGTTGTCGCCGCTTGAACAGCACGGCGCCTCGGCGATCCACTCGGCGCTGCTGTCGGCGGCACCGGAGTAGGTCTGAGTGGTGCTGAAGCTGTCCGCGGTGTCCGAGGAGTCGGTAACGGCCATCGTGTAGCTGGAGCCGCTGCGGACGACCGAGGCGGTGATGCTGTTACCAGGCGAGACGTCGTTGACTACCTGGACGTCGTTCAGTGGGTATAGCTCCCACCAGTCGTAGTAGTACTTGGCGCCTTCGTAGCACTCGATGAGCGTGCCGTCCTGCTCAACCGTGTCACTGCTGTAGCCGTCAATACCGACCCAGAACGCGGCCAGCGACGTGGTGTCGCCGCTGCAGGTTCCCGTCGGCTCGGTCCAGCTCGCGGCGACCTTGCTGAAGCTGCTCCCAGTGTCGGCGTAACCGGACCAGTTGGTGCTGTCTACCTGGGAGAGCCCCTTAACGCTGGTCTTGTGGCTGGTGACCCTGAGCGTGGGGGAGCGGTCGAAGCCGACAGCGATGTCCTTGATCGCTGCCCGCGCAGTGGCCGCGGCCTCGGCCCGTTGCGTGGCGGCGGGAGTGGTGCTCGCGGAGGCGCTCGCTGACGCGGCTAGGCCAGTGAAGAGCGCGAGTGCCGGGAGCGCTGCTATGAGAGCGATTTTGGCGATTCTAGAGCGACGATCCATGTACGGGGTGCCTCTCGTCTCGTCTATGGCGGCCGTGGGTGGCCGCCTGCGACCAGACGGTAACGTTTGCGCATGTAGCTGTAAATACCTCCGAGTAGCCCCACTTTCACCTGATTTGTTTCCCGGCAGGTCAGGGCGCTTGTAGGTTTGCACAAAGTCGCCAATTGATCACTGGTGGTTCTGAGATCCAACGAGCCCGGTGGTCTGCCCTGACCCCCATGGTGCAGCGCTGACCGGCCGCGCCGCGCCCCGTGGCGCAATAGCCATATACGGAACATTTCACCCCTTCTACAGGGCTGTCGATGTCCCATTGCTGGGGCTATTGCGCCATCAATGTCCCATCGCTGGGGTGGGGGGAGTAGTTCCGGAGGTTCCCGAACATGACATAGCGGACATTCGGGGCCGGGTACCGACGCACAGTGAATTCGCCCATCCGAAGGGTGTAACTGGGATATCGGGCCCTTGGTTGTGCGCTAGAAATCCGATCACATCTAGCCGCGCCGTGGGACACGAAGCTGCTGGCTAGCGTGTTGCGGGAACGGGAGTACGTGACAGGTGAGGGGATAGTAATGTCACTTGCTGAGGTTGTTACCGGGCTCCCGGAATCGCTGGCTCGCCATTGACGGCGGGATTATCGGCTACCTGATCTGCGGGATTACGGCACTGGCGTGTAGGGTCGGGCGGATGCCGGGTCCATCCAATTTCTGCTGGCATGCACCTGTACGTGCGGCTTGCCCTTCCGGAGCGATGTGCCTGGCAGTGCTGACGCTCATCGCTGGAACCAGATTCGCCGTAACGATCCGCGGGTGAACCCTCGATGGCGGTCGGGCTGAACTTCAGCCTGGGCTACGACCTGCCGCTTTGCAGCTGGACTCGCGGCAGCAGGGCGACCCAGCCCCGGTACGGCGCCCACCGGGTGCTGAGCTCGGCGAGCTCGGCGGAGAACGGGCCGATGCCCGGCAGCGTGCGCAGCTGCGCCAGCGCATCGGCGGTCGGCATCGCGCGCAGCCTGGCGGCGTCGAGTTCACCGGCGAGCGGCGCCCCGCTGACGGTGAGGCGCTCGCCGTACCGCTGGGCGATGCGTTCCTTGATCGCGGCGGCCTGGGTCATCCGGATCCGGTTCCCGATGATCGTCTAGGCGGCGGCCTCGTATGGCGAACCGAAACACACCGGTCGCAGCCCTGAGTACCTAGCAGCCAAGTCGGCGACGACCGGGTCGGCGTCGGCGACCTGGCCGAATCCGCCGCCGTCGACGTCGAGCGAGAAGACCCGGGCCAGCTGGGCAGCCGCGGCGTCAGGCCTGGCATCACCGGTCAACTCGGCGAGCACGGTGCCGTCTTCGGCCTGGTGCACCGCCGCGCCGAGGGCCGAGTGGCCGTCATCGGCGGGCAAGGCCAGCCGGATCGCCTCGTCGGGGGCGCCGCCGGGGTAGCGGGCCGGGGTGAAATCCTCCAGGAACCGGCTCTTGCGCGAATTTTGTGATGCTCTACGCTGCGTAACCACTTCCGAGCGGCCTCCACCACAGGCGCAGGCGACCCGGCATCTGAGTTTGCCTCCTCAACCGGACATTCCAGGCATGAAAGCGACAATCTCGTGCGCTGTTCCACGGTGTAGGTCAAGATAGTGGAAGTCTCTTATCT
>JBEKHI010000028.1:0-35274 GCA_050012355.1 Streptosporangiaceae bacterium
AACCGCATTGAAAACATAGCCGAGAACGCCCAGCAGCACGAGCGTGCACCAGAACACGGGCATGTTGAAAGCGCTGCTCGCATTCTGCATCTCGTAGCCGATGCCGTTGGTGGAACCGATCAGTTCAGAGAACACCATCAGGATCAGCGACAGGGACAGCGAGAGCCGCAGGCCGGTGAAGATCTTCGGCAGGGCGGCCGGGACGATCACCAGCGTCAGCCGGCGGGCGGCAGAGATCTGGAAGGCGCGTGCGGTGTCGACCTGCAGCGGGTCGACGGTGCGGGCGCCATCGATCGTGTTGAGCAGCAATGGCCAGACGGCGCCCGCGACGATCGTCGCGACCTCCATCTCGGTGCCGATCTTGAACAGCGCGATGAACACTGGCCCGGCCGTCACCACCGGGATGGATCGCGCGAACTGCAGCAGCGGTTCACAGAACGACGTGACCAGCGGCGACCGCCCGAGCGCGATGCCGAGCGGGACGGCGATCGCGATGGTGATCGCGAGTCCGAGGCCGATTCTCTCCAGGCTTGGCAGGATGTTGCCGGTCGCGTTGGCGGTCAGGAACAGGTGTGCGGCGGGGCCGGAGAACCACAACGTGTGCATCTGCGAGAAGATCTGCGACGGTGGCGGGAAGAACGGGCTCTTGCGCGCCGAAGCCCAGATCTGCCACAGGTAGATGGCCACGGCCAGGACCAGCCATTGCCCGGTCCAGCGCAGGCGCACCCACCACGGCGGACTCACCTGACGGTCTCTAGCCGCGCGACCGGGCCAGGTCCGGGCTCCTGTTCCAGGCCGAGGCTGGCCCGGTGCCACGGGAGTATCCGGCGCTCCACCCAGACCAGCAGCGCATTGAGCGCCAGCCCGAGGATGCCGGCCCAGAAGGTGGCCGCCAGGACCAGCGGGGTATTGCCAGGTCCGGAGTTGGCGTCTGAGATGAACGCGCCGATCCCCGCGCCGCTAATCCGGCCGGCGATGTAGCCGGTGCCGATGTCCAGGATCAGCGCGACGGACGAGGCGATCCTGATCCCGGTGAAGATGAATGGCGCGGCCGTCGGCACCGAGACGAACCAGAGCACCGCGGGCCGCCGGAATCCGAATGCGCGCAGGGTGTCCTTGGCCAACGGATCGGTGTCGTCCAGGCCCGCGATCGTGTTGTACAGCACCGGCCAGATCCCGCCGTAGACAATCAGCGTCGTGGTCATCCTGAGCCCATATCCGAGCACCAGGCTGACCAGGAGGATCAGCGCCACCGACGGGATCGGCCGGAGGAACTCGACGATCGCCCGGGTGGCGAAACGCACCCCAGGCACGCTACCGAGCACCAGCCCGCACGGCACCCCGATCAGCACCGTAAAGCCCAGCCCGACCGCCCACGTCTCGAGCGTCGCGCCGAAGTCGGCGATGAAACGGCCGTTGCCGGCCAGGCCCGCCGCGCGCGCCAGCACGGTCCAGACCGGCGGCAGCACGTCGGCCGGGATCACGAGTCCGAGCACCGCCGCGACGAGCAGGAACAGCGCGATCCCGGCTAGCCCTGGCCAGACACGTCTCACGGGGCCACGATGCCGCTCACCTGGAACGGGCTGGAGATCATGCCCTGGGACTGCATGAGATCCGCCATCTGCTGGAGCAGGGCGGTGTCGATCGTGACCGGGAACGTGCCGAGGACCACGTGCTGCGCCTCCGCGGCGGTGATCTTGGTGTAGGTGGGCAGGATCGCGCGAACGGCTGACGGGTTGGCGTCGGCATATGCCTGCGCCTTCGACATCGCCCGCTGGAAGGCACGCAAGGTGTTCGGGTACTGCTTCACCCAGGACGCCGTCGTGAAGTAACCGGACACCGGGTAGCCGGCGGTCGGCCCGACGCACTGCGATGTCACCGGGACCGCGCCGAGGGTTTTCTCGTAGACGGAGACGTACGGCTCCACCACGCTGATCGCGGCCACCCGATGTGCTTTCAGCGCCGCGCCCATCTCCGTGAACGGGATGGCCACGTAGTTAGGCTGCCCGGTCGCCCCGTCGGCCTTGAGTATCGCGTTCAGCGTGAGCGTCTGGATGTTGCTCGTGATGTTGGAAGCGACCGTCTTGCCGACGAGGTCCTTCGCGCTCGTGATACCGGAACCTGGCAACGCGAGCACTTCGAAATCTTTCGGCACACAGTTAAGGGCCATGCCGACGACGTCGAGGTTGAACGTGCCGTGGGAATCACCCTCGATGAAGGAGGTGTAATTTCCGCCAATGATGTCCACCGTGCCGCGCAGCAGGTCGGGGACCGACTGCGTCGATTGCTGCACGGTAACCACCTTGACCGTGAGGCCTTGCTGGCTGAAATATCCGTTCTTGATGGCAATCTCGAATGGCGCGTTATCGACGACCGGTAGTTCTCCCATGGTAATAGTTGTTTTTTCAAGCGAAGTGGACGAGCCGGTCGGCGGTGACGAAGCCGGAGTGCTGCTGCAGGCGGCGGCGAGCAAAATGAGCAGGACGGCGGCGGTGCGTTTCACTGTTCCTCCAGGCACTTTAACGTTTTGCGTGCTATCCCGCCCCAAAGCGACGTCGGGGTTCGTTCCTCGATCTCAGTGTCCGGGCGCCACTTCGAGACCAGCACGACGCCAGGCTCTAGGAGGTCAAGTCCATCGAAGAACGCGGTGACCTGTTCCCGGTTCCGTAGCGTGGTCGGGCTGGCCAGCACCTCGTTCAACTTGCGGTTAACCGCTCTCCTGATCTCCGGGTTGATGTCGCTGGCCGGGTGGGAGAGCGCGAGGTAACTGCCGCGTGGCACGGCGTCCAGTAGCCGGTTCACGACGCTGTACGGCTCGTCGGCGTCCGGCACGCAGTGCATGATCGCGATCAGCATGATCGCTATCGGCTTGGCGAAGTCCAGTGTGCGCGTGGCCTCGCGCAGGATCGTCTCGGGGTCCCGCGCGTCCGCGTGGATGTAAATGCAACAGCCTTCCGGTGTGCTGCGCAGCAGGGCGCGCGCATGGGACAGCACGACCGGGTCGTTGTCGACGTAGGCGATACGGCAGTCCCTCGCGGCGGCCTGGGCGACCTCATGCGTATTGTTCGCGGTCGGGATACCGGTCCCGATATCGAGAAACTGGCGTATTCCTGCCTCTAGAGCGAGAAAACGAACCACACGGCTCAGGAACGCGCGATTGGCCCGTACCGACCAGGCGCGATACGGGTCGTTCTGCAACGCGACGTCCCCGACCTGGCGGTCGGCGGCGAAGTTGTCCTTTCCGCCCAGCCAGTAGTTGTAAACCCGTGCTATGTTCGGCACCCTGGGGTCGAAACCCAGGTCGTGCGGCTCTCCCTCACCTGGCACGCGCGGGGCTCCTTGCGGTCGTCATTTATCGCGCTAAGCCTAATGTGTACCATCTTTCGGCATTGCGCAGATCGCAGGGAAACATGATAACCGCGGCAAGGGAGCCCGTTACTTACGACAGCACTGGAATGACCTGCGTCCGATATGCCTCGAGGGTCGCGTCCTCGTCGTCGTGCATCAGGTAGACCGCGAACTGGTCCACCCCGATCGACTCGAGCTCGCGCAGCCGCGCAACATGTTCCGAAGCCGGTCCGAGCAGGCAGAACCTGTCCACGATCGAGTCCGGCACGAACTCGACGTCCGGGTTGTCGGAACGTCCGTGGTGAGCGTAGTCGTATCCCTTGCGCCCCTCGATGTAGTCGGTCAGCGCCCGCGGCACGCTCCCGTCAGAGCCGTACCGCGCGACAAGATCCGCGACGTGGTTGCCCACCATCCCGCCGAACCAGCGGAGCTGATCCCGCTGATGAGCCAGGTCGTCACCGACGTACGCGGGCGCCGCGACGCAGATCGACACCGAGGCCGGATCCCGCCCCGCCTCGGCGGCAGCCGCGCGGACCGCGCCGATCGTCCACCGCGCGATGTCCGGGTCGGCGGTCTGCAGGATGAACCCGTCCGCCTGCTCGCCGCACAACCGCAGCGCCTTCGGGCCGTACGCCGCCATCCACATCGGCAGCGAGCCGTCGTGCACCCACGGGATGCTCAGTTCCCGCCCGTGGTGCGTTACCGTGCGGCCTTCGGCGAGTCCCTTGATCACGGTCATCGCCGCGTCCAGGGTGGCCAGCGTCATCGGCGGCTGCCCGATCACCCGCCGGGCCGAGTCACCCCGGCCGATGCCGCATACCGTCCGGTTGCCGTACATGTCGTTCAGCGTGGCGAACAGCGAGGCGATGACCGACCAGTCGCGAGTGCCCGGGTTGGTCACCATCGGGCCGACCCGCAAAACGGACGTCTCCGCCAAAATCCGCGAGTAGATGACGAACGGCTCCTGCCACAGCACGTGCGAGTCCCAGGTCCAGCCGTAGGAGAACCCGGCGTGCTCCGCGCGCTTCATGGTCTCGATCACCCGGGATGCCGGGGGATTGGGCTGCAGGACGACTCCGAATTCCATTGCTACACCAGGTATTCGTTCAGTGAACGGGCCAGGAACGTCCCGTGCCCGGAGTCCCCGCGCCACGAGCCGTCGTCGACGATCACCCGGCCGCGGGACAGCACCGTCTCTACCTGGCCGGAGATCTCCATGCCCTCGTAGGCCGAGTAGTCCACGTTCATGTGATGGGTCGCCACACCCAGTGTCTGCGTGGCGGCCGGATCGTAGATGACGATGTCCGCGTCGGAACCAGGCGCGATCACGCCCTTGCGCGGGTAAAGGCCGAACATGCGGGCCGGCGTCGTGCAGGCCACCTCCACCCAGCGCACCAGGCTTAGCTCGCCGGCCACCACCCCCTGGTGGAGCAGGTCCATCCGGTGCTCCACGCCGGGTATCCCGTTGGGAATCTTCGCGAAGCTGTCCCGCCCGAGCTCCTTTTGTTCCTTCATGCAGAACGGGCAGTGGTCGGTCGACACGATCGACAGGTCGTCCCGGCGCAGGCCCTGCCACAGCGCGGCCTGGTGATCACGGGTACGCAGCGGCGGCGAGGCCACGTACTTGGCGCCCTCGAAACCTGGCCGTCCCAGATCGTCGAGCGACAGGTAGAGGTACTGCGGGCAGGTCTCGGCGAACACGTTCCGCCCTTGGTCGCGGGCGGCGGTTACCGACTGGAGCGCGTGCGAGGCGGACAGATGCACGATGTAGAGCGGGCAATCGGTGACGGTGGCGAGGGCGATCGCGCGGCTGGTCGCCTCGGCCTCAAGCTCCGGCGGCCTGGTCAGCCCGTGATATACCGGCTCGGTGTGGCCCGCCGCGAGGGCCTGCGCGACGAGTTCATCGATGGCGATGCCGTTCTCGGCGTGCATCATCACCGTGGCGCCGATCTTGGCGGCGCGCTGCATCGCGAGCAGGATCTCCCCGTCGGTGGCGTAGAACACTCCCGGGTAGGCCATGAACATCTTGAAGCTGTTCACCCCGGCGGCGACGCAGGAGTCCATCTCCTTCAGCGTCTGGTCATTGACGTCGGAGACGATCATGTGGAAGCCGTAGTCGATCGCGCAGTTGCCGTCCGCCTTGGCATGCCACTTGTCCAGGGTCCCCAGCAGCGAGGTGCCCTTGGCCTGCACGGCGAAGTCGACGATGGAAGTGGTCCCGCCGAACGCGGCCGCCTTGGTGCCCGTCTCGAAGGTGTCCGAAGAGAACGTCCCGCCGAACGGCATCTCCATGTGCGTATGCACATCAATGCCCCCAGGCAGCACATACTTCCCAGTGGCGTCGATGACCTCGGCATCCGCCGGCGCCGGCAGGTCGGCGTCCCGCGGCAGCAGCGCCGCGACGCGTTCGCCGTCCACCAGGACGTCGGCGTCCAGCAGGCCCGACGCAGTCACGACAGTGCCGTTACGGATCAGCAGGCTCACGGGCGGACCAGCCCCTCGTAGGCGTCCGGACGGCGGTCGCGGTAGAACTGCCACAGGTCGCGGACCTCGGTGAGCTTCTCCATATCCAGGTCGCGGACGAGCACCTCGTCCTTGGCGTCGGAAGCGGCCGCACCGACCAGCTGACCGCGCGGGTCGGCGAAGTACGAGGTCCCGTAGAAATCGTCGTCTCCCAGCGGCTCGATTCCGACCCGGTTGATCGCGCCGATGTAGTACTCGTTGGCGACGGCCGCGGCGGGCTGCTCGAGCTGCCACAGGTAAGACGACAGCCCCCGGCTGGTCGCGGACGGGTTGAACACGATTCGCGCGCCTGCCAGGCCCAGTGCCCGCCATCCCTCGGGGAAGTGCCGGTCGTAGCAGATGTACACGCCGATCCGGCCGACCGCGGTGTCGAACACCGGGTATCCAAGGTTGCCCGGCCGGAAGTAGAACTTCTCCCAGAAGCCCTTCACCTGCGGCAGGTGGGTCTTGCGGTACTTGCCGAGATAGGTCCCGTCCGCGTCGATCACCGCGGCGGTGTTGTAATACATACCCGGATGCTCGACTTCGTACATCGGCAGCACCAGCACGACACCGAGCCGGGCGGCTAGCTCCTGCATCAGCTTCGTGGTCGGCCCGTCAGGGATCTGCTCGGTATAGGAGTACCAGACGGCATCCTGCACCTGGCAGAAGTACGGCCCGTAGAAAAGTTCCTGCAGGCAGACCACCTGGGCGCCGGCCGCCGCAGCGGTCTCGATGTACCCGGTGGCCGCCGCGATCATCGAGTCTTTGTCGCCGGTCCAGCGTTGCTGGATCAGCCCTGCCCGGACAATATCGGCCATCTCGCCCACCTCGCCTTCCGTCTCCTGGTAAGGCTCATCTTCCCCCGCTGCGGTGATCTTTGTAACGAGCCGGGACTCTGTATTTTGCTACGAATCGCTCCCGGCCGATATAGCCGGCGTGACAAGGCAGGTATCATTTCCGCAGGTGAGCCGGGAAGTCTGGTCGGCATTTATTCGATCGAGACTAGGCAGGCCATGCTCATTCCCGAATCTGACGCACGCCGCGAGGCGCTTCGCACGAACCTGTGGCTGGTCCCCGGAGTGGAGAGCGCCGCGGCGGTCGCGCTGTTCGTCGTTACGCTGAGTATCGATCGAGCGGCTTTTCGTGGTGACCTTAAGCTGCCCGCCTGGGTGATCAGCGGCTCGCCGGACGCGGCCAGGGAGATCCTGTCCTCGCTGGCGGGGGCGCTCATCACCGTCGTCGGCGTGGTGTTCTCGGTGATGATGGTGGCGCTGACGCTGGCGTCGAGTCAGTTCGGGCCGCGGATGCTGCGCACGTTCATCAGGGACCGGGGCACCCAGGTCACGCTGGGGACGTTCGTCGCGACGTTCTTCTACGCGATGCTCGTACTGATCTCGATCGGCGGGACGTTCGTGCCGCACTTGTCGGTGACGGTGGCGCTGGTGCTCACCGGCATCGACCTCGGCGTGCTGATCTACTTCATCCATCACACCGCGACGGCGATCCAGCTCCCCGAGGTCATCGCCAGCATCGCCCGCGACCTCGCCCAGGCCATTGACGAGGAAATCCCCGGCAGCGCCCCGGGGCTATCCAACGGCCCGTCGCCCGCGGTGTTGCGGGCGAGGCTCGGGCGTGAGGGCCAGGTCGTCCTGGCCCCGGCTAGCGGCTATCTGCGATTCGTCCGGCACGCGACCCTGGTCAAGATCGCCGCCGAGTCGGACGCGGTGATCCTGCTGCACTACCGGCCCGGGCATTTCCTCTCCCAAGGACACCCGATGGCGACCGTGCACCCGCCCGCGGTGGCGGACAAGGTGAGCCGCAAGCTGGAGCGGATGCACATCACCGGACCGCTGCGCACCCTGAGCCAGGACATCGCCTTCGGCATCGACCAGCTCGTCGAGATCGGGATCCGTGCGCTCTCTCCGGCTGTCAACGACACTTTCACGGCCCTGACCTGCATCGACTGGCTGGGTGACAGCCTGCGCAAGATCGCCGTTGAGTGGGATCCGCACGTTTACCACCGCGACCGCGATGGCGTCATCCGGCTCATCACGGCGCCGGTCAGCTACGAACGGCTGGTGCAGCGCTCGTTCGAGAAGGTCCGCCAGGCCGCCGACGGCATGCCCGCGGTACTGATCCGCCAGCTCGACGCGCTGTCCAAAGTCATGGCCGTCGTCCCCAAGGACCGGATCCAGGTGCTGCTCGACCAAGCCGCGATGATCCAACGGGTCAACGAACGGACAGTCCCCGAGGAAGCCGACCGGGCCGACGTCACCGCCCGCTATGACGCCTTGCTAGCCCAAGCCGACGGCTAACGTGACCGCGTCGGCCCGGCGTCCGCGACCGCGTCGGCCCTGCGGCTGCCCGGTAGCCGCCCCGGCCCCGATGGGTGGCGACCATCTTCTCCCGGGTTCGTGCACCCGCCTGACCGGATATATCCGCATAACACGGCCGCGTAAAGTGCCTTAACCCGGGAGAAGATGCCTCCGGGCCTCCTCGGGGCGCGGGGGCGGGGGCGGTGGGGTCGCTGCGGCTAGTCGGGGCGCATACCGCGTAGCGCGACCTCGAGTGCGAGGGAGCCGAGCGACTTGGCGCCGGGCGGCAGGCCGAAGGCCACCTGGCGTCGCGCGGTGAACAGCACCGAGTACAAGACGATGACCGCGAACGCCTCGGCCGGTTCGTCAGTGCGGACCTCGCCACGCCGCTGTCCCTCGGCCATAACGGCGGTAGTGGCGGCCACCGGCGGCACCGCATCATCCCCGAGTACGGCGCTCAGCCGGCCTGGATGGCTCGTCACGTAGGAGATCATCTGCGTGCGCAACGGGGCGGAGTCTGTTAGGGCGAGCGCCGCGACCCGCATCGCGGCGAATCCGTCGGCGAGTACCGTCGCGGTGTCCCGCCCGGCCTCCAGGCCCTCGGCCAGCGCGGCCGCGTAGGCCCGGCAGACATCGGCCGCCGCCACCAGCAGCACGTCTTCCTTGGCCGGGAAGTAGTGGAAGAAAGTTCCCCAGGACACGTCGGCCGCCGCGACGATGTCCTCTACCCGCGCATCGGTCACCCCGACCCGCGCGTACTCGGCCAGCGCTGCCTCATATAGCCGCTGCCGGGTGGCCTGCGCGCGTCGCTGTCGTGGCCGCGGAACCGGATAATTCACTTTCCATCCAGTGACAACCGCCGTTAGTCTGCATAACAGCCAATACTAAACACAATACTGATTCGTATCAATTTCTGGGGAGCTAGGGTGAGCACTCGGATACGGGTGGTGCGGCTGTTGTGGGAGACGAGCCGTTCGCTCGCGGTCATGCTCGGTGTGTACGTGCTGCTCGACGGGGCGCTGCCAGTGGTGGCGCTGGTGGCACTCGGCCATGCGGTGGGGAAGATACCGGCGGCGATCACCGACGGGCTCGGCTCGGCCGACGGCCGGGCGCTGCTGCTGGCGCTCGGGATCGGCGTCGGTACCTACTGCCTGTCTTTGCTGCGCAGCCCGGCCGAGTCCTTGCTGGCCGCGTACTGCGAGGCCGTGATGAGCACCGGGACCCAGCAGCGGCTGGCCCGCGCGGTGTGCGAGCCCGCCGGGATCGAGCATCTGGAGGATCCCGCGGTACTCGACCGGCTCGCCTCCGCCAGCGGGGAACTCGCCACGTCGCGCCCCGCCGACGCGCCGTTCACGCTCGCGAGCGCGCTCGGCGACCGGCTCAGCGGCGTGTTCGCGTGCGTGGTACTCGCGTCGTTTCGATGGTGGGTCGGCCTGTTTTTCCTGGCTGGATGGCTGCTGATCCGGCCTCCCATGCTCAAGCTGCTCACCGAACGCGCCGTCCTCGCCCGCCGGGCGGTACCGAAGCTGCGGCACAGCTGGTGGTACCTGGGCGCGAGTTACCGGCCGGCGTTCGCCAAGGAACTGCGGATGTTCGGCCTCGGCGACTGGCTGCTCGGTCGGCACACGACGATGTGGCTGGCCGGGATGGCGGAGCCGTGGCGGCACATGTGGCGGCTGCGGCGCCGGGTGTTTGGCTTCGCGCTCGCGGTGGTCGCCATGTACGCGGTGGGAGCGGGTGCGCTCGCGCTGGCGGCTTACCATCACGAAATCGGGGTCGGCACTCTCGCGGTCATGCTGCCTATGCTCCCGACCACCATGCAGGCCGGCGGCCTCTCGGCGTCCGACGTCACGCTGGAGCAGATGCTCGCGGCCGTCCCCGATCTCGACGGGGTGCTGACCGGCCTGGTGCCGGCCCGGTCGCTTGAGGCAGGTGCTGTATCCCGCCGGCCAGTCGGCCCCGACCGACCTCCCGTGCCCGCCACCGGGCAGACGATCCGTTTCGAGGACGTGAGCTACACGTACCCGACGGGGGATGCCCCGGTGCTCGACGGGCTCGACCTGGAATTGTCGGCCGGGGAGTCGCTCGCGATTGTCGGCGTGAACGGCGCGGGCAAGACCACTCTCGTCACGCTGCTCGCCCGGCTGCGCGACCCCACGCACGGACGGATCACCGTCGACGGCACGGACCTGTGCGACCTCGACGCCCGCGCGTGGCAGCGGGGGGTCGCGGTCGTCTACCAGGACTACACCAAGTACCCGCTGACCGCGCGGGAGAACGTCGGGCTCCGGGATCTGGGCACCACGATCGACCCGGAGGATCTCGAGGCGGCGGCCGGACAGGCCGGCGCCCTCGACGTGATCGCCAAGCTGCCCGCGGGATGGGACACCATCTGCGTGCCCGGGTATGCCGGCGGCACCGACCTGTCCGGCGGCCAGTGGCAGCGACTCGCGCTGGCCCGGGCGCTGTACGCCGTCGAGAAGGGAGCACGGGTGCTGGTGCTCGACGAACCGACCGCTCAGCTCGACATCCGCGCCGAGGCCGCGTTCTACGAACGGTTCCTGGACATCACCCGGGGGCTGACCACCGTGGTGATCTCGCACCGGTTCGCGACCGTGCGCCGGGCGAACCGGATCGCCGTGCTGGACAACGGGAAGATCACCGAGCTCGGCAGCCACGATCAGCTGATAACAGCAAGAGGAACCTATGCCGAGCTGTTCGAACTGCAGGCAGCGAGGTTCGCGTGAAGAGCCTCCGGCGTCTTAACGTGCTGTACGGCACCGCGTGGCGGGCCGCGCCCGGTCTGATGACCGTGTGCACGCTCACCGCGGTCGGCTCGTCGTTCCTCATGCTCTGCTACCCGCTCGGGTTCCGCGCGATTGTCGACGGCGCCGCGCGGCACAGCCCGCGCGCCGTGGTGATCGGCGTCGTGATCGCGGTGCTGGCCTTCGCTGGATCCTGGGCGCTACAGCTCGCGGGCGCGACGCTGAACTCCAAGCTCACCGACCTGGCGAACCTCCGGCTCAGCGTGCGGATCGGGGGACTCGCCTCGGCCGCACCGTCACTTGAGCTGTTCGAGCGCCCCGATTACCTGGCCGAGCTAGACGCGCTCCGCGAGCGTCGCCGCACGCTGGCGGGCGCGACCGCCTCCTCGCTCGGGCTTATCCGCTCGGCCGTGCTGTTCATCGGCATCGCGGTGCTGCTGGCGCTGGTCTGGCCGCCGCTGATCGCCGTGCCGGTACTGGCGATCGCTCCCGCGCTCGCCGACCGCTATGGCGCCAGGCTGACCAAGCGATCCGATGACGAGATCGCGGATGTGCGGCGGCTGACCGGCGCGTTGTTCACGCTGGCGTCGACCGCGGGACCGGCGCGTGAACTGCGGACATTCGGCATCACCGGCGCATTGCTTGACCGGCACGCCGCGGCCGGCGACGAGATGAACACCGCGTCGCTGCGGGCGGCGACGCGGGCCGCGTTGTGCGAGGCGGCCGGCTGGATCGTTTACGCCGCTGGGTTCGGCGCCGCGATCGTGCTGCTGGTGCTGCGCGCTGCCCACGGTCATGTCTCCACCGGCTCGGTGGTTGAGGTGGTCAGCCTGCTGCGCCGCGCCCAGCGACAGGTCACCGGCGCGAGCAACACGGCGGGCTCGTTCGCCATTGCCTCGTCGACCGCGGACCGGCTGCTGTGGCTGGAGGACTATGTCACCGCCGCGCCCAGCGATGCGACACCGCCAGCCCAGATGACCGAGGGCATCCGGCTCGAGGACGTCGGCTTCGGCTATCCAGGTCAGGACACCGCCGTGCTGAGCGACGTCAACCTCACGCTGCCCGCCGGCTGCGCCGTCGCCATCGTCGGGCCGAACGGCGCGGGCAAGTCCACCCTGATCAAGCTGCTCACCGGCATGTACCAGCCCACTCAGGGCCGCATCACCGTGGACGGCGCTGCCATATCTGGTGGGGCTAGTACGGGTTCGGCCGCCTGGCGGGCCGCCACCACCGGAGCGTTCCAGGACCACGCGCGGTTCGCGATGTCGGTGGGCGACGGGGTCGGAGCGGGCGACCTGCCCCGCATCGACGACCACGACGGCATACGCGACGCGATCACCTGGGCGGGCGTCCCGCAGTTCGCCGAAGACCTCGACGTGCTGCTCGGCGCGTACATCGGGGGCCGCGCGGACCTCTCCGGCGGGCAGTGGCAGCGGCTCGCGCTGGCTCGCGGGCTGATGCGGGCCGCGCCGCTGCTCGTGGTGCTTGACGAACCGACCGCGTCGGTGGACGCGCGGGGCGAGGCCGAGCTATTCACCAGGTACGCCGACGCGGCGAAACGACTCGGCGAGACCGTCGGGACCGTGACCGTCCTGGTGTCGCACCGGTTCTCCACCGTGCACATGGCCGACATGATCGTCGTCGTCGACGAGGGCCGCGTCACCGAGATCGGCAGCCACGACGAGCTGATGGCCGCCCAAGGCAGCTACGCCGAGCTGTTCACGATGCAGGCCGCCGCCTATCGGTAACCAGGCTGAGCACTAGGTACACGACAAACCCGGTAGCGAGGCCGATTACCCAGCTGTAGGAGTAGAGCGGTTTGAGGGCTGGGATCACGCCGTTTTGCGGAAATGGGCCAGAGCCTGGTGCGGACCATGCCCCGCCTACGGCGAGCACCGCTCCGGCGAGGGTGGCGACCACCGCGCGCCAGTTCCAGCCCGCCGCGAACCAGTACGGGCCGCCGCGGGTGTACAGGCCGGGCAGCGAAAGCCGGGTGCGGTCGAGCACCCAGTAGCCCGCGATGAGCACGCCCGCGATGGTGCCGAGCACGCCGCCGTAGAAGTCCAGCCATACGTAGATGTACAGGTGCGGGTCGGACACCAGCCGCCACGGCTGCACGATGACGCCGAGGATCCCGGTGATGAGGCCGCCGGTCCGGAAGCTGATCACCCGGGGCGCGGTGTTGGAGAAGTCGTAGGACGGCGAGACCACGTTGGCCGCGACGTTCACCGACATCGTGGCGAGAATGACCATGATCAAGCCGATCACGACCACCGTGGCCGAGGAGAACTTCGTGGTCAGCGTCACCGGATCCCAGATTTGCACGTGATATACGACCTCGGTGCCCGAGGTGACCAGGATCGACACGATGGAGATGTAAGCCATCGTGGTGGGCAGCCCGAGGAGCTGGCCGATCGTTTGCTGGCGCTGGCCGCGGCTGAACCTGGTGAAGTCCGGCATGTTCAGCGACAGGGTGGCCCAGAACGCGATCATCCCCATCAGCGACGGCCAGAACACCGGCCAGAACTTCGACCCCCAGCCAAGCGTGCCTGGCTGGTGCAGCATCGGGCCGATGCCGCCGGCCTTGACCAGGATCCAGATCAGTAGCGCCGTGAACGCGACCGTGACCAGCGGCGCCGCCCAGTTCTCGAACCTGCGCAGTGCGTCAATGCCGCGCCAGATCAGCGTCATCTGGACCAGCCAGAACGCGGCGAACGACACCCACATCGTCCAGTGCTGACCACCGAACATGGCCGCGTTCGTCCACCCGTTGCCCGCAAGCCGGCCGACGATCACGTAGATGGCCTGGCCGCCGATCCAGGTCTGGATGCCGAACCACCCGCACGCGACGAACGCGCGCAGCAGCGCCGCCAGGTTCGCGCCGCGCACCCCGTAGAACGCGCGGGAGAGGACAGGGAAGGGGATGCCGTACTTCGTTCCCGCGTGGCTGTTGAGCAGCATGGGGACGAGAATGAGCAGGTTGGCGATCGTGATCGTGAGAAACGCCTGCAGCCAGTTCATGCCGAGCACGATGAGCCCGCTGGCCAGCAGATAGGACGGGATGTTATGCGCCATGCCCATCCACAGGGCCGTGTAGTTGTACGTCGTCCAGGTGCGTTTCGCGATCGGCACCGGGGCTAGCTCTGGGTTCGAGTAAGGACCGGTGACCGGTTCGGCGAGGTCGACCCGGCCGTCCTCGTGCGTGACCTGAGCCGGTGTTGCCTGGGTGGCTGGTGCTGACATGCCCTCAGTGTCAGTTCGCTTTGTAACGACTACGCAAAATCCCAGTTTCTCTGTGTTATATGACAGCGACAGCGCGCTCCGATTAGCCAATCCGCTGTTCCGCGAGGTCGAGCCAGTGCCCGAGATGCTCGTCGTCGTAATGCCGGATGACCCAGTCGGTCATACGCAGGCTCATGTGCGCCCAGGCGGGCTCGAGCACCTCGGGCGGGAACTCGTCGAGGATCCGGTCCAGCCGCTGGGTGACCTCCAGTGCCGGCGGCAGCGCGTGCAGGCCGAACCTGAGCGTCACGAGGTCAAAACGCCGATCGCCTCGTCCCGGGCCGTCCCAGTCGACGACCCCGGTGATGCGGTCGCCCTCGACGAGCAGGTTCTGCGGGGTGAAGTCACAGTGCACGACGTCGTCGCCGGCTAGATGGTCCGGATACCGGGAGCCGACGTACGTTACCCAGCGCTCCACCCGCCGCGTGCGGTCGTTGCGGGACCGTGGCGGTTCGTGCAGGCAGAAGCCGGGGCCGTCGCTGGTCAGGTACAGCCGCACCGGCGGAGTATCGGCGGGCGCGGCGGCCGCCTGCGATTCGTTCAGCGCCAGCGCCGCATCAAGCAGTTCCGGCGTCATCTCCTGTACCGGCGACCCGGGCAGCAGTTCCCAGACCAGGACGACGGTGCCGCCGACCGTTGCCGTGAACTCGAGGCGCGGCACCGGATACCCGGTCCGGCGGAGCTCTTCCACCACGGCAAGGAAACCGTCCGGGAGCCCGGAAGCCGGGCGCTGGGTCAGCACCGACCGGTGGCCGTCCGGCCAGCGCACGTAAGCGGCACCGACCTCGCCGCCGGAACAGTACTCCTCGAATCGCAATCCGGCGTCAAGCGCCGCGGTCAGCCGCTCCGCGTCCAGCCGCTCGACCCGTTCCCATGTCCCTGTCACGTTACGATCATCTCTCGTGAAGATCGATACCGCTGTAACCGTGCGGCGCGGTGCCGTCGCCCTGTCCGCCGCGCGCGTCGCCCTAGGCGTGACCGCCCTAGCCTTCCCCGCGACCGTGGCCCGCCCGTGGGTGGGGGCGGCGGGCGACGGCCTAGCGGGCAAGGTGCTCGGCCGCGCGCTCGGAGCACGTGACCTAGCCCTCGGCCTCGGCGCGCTCGCCGCGCTTCGCGATGGCCCGGCCCGGGGGTGGCTGGCGGCTGGCGCGTTGTCCGACGCCCTCGACGCGGCGACCAGCGCGGCCTCGTGGTCGGAACTGCCGCGGGTGACCCGCTGGCTGGTGGCCGGCTCAGCCAGCGGGGCCGCGCTAACCGGCGCGGTCGGCGCGATCGCGGGCGGCCATCCAGCCACTCTTAACCAGGGCAGCACTCCATAACCGCCGGGGCCCCACTGGTAGCCCCACAGCATCCCGTTAGGCCCGTCGTCGGGCACGGTGGCCAGGTACACGCTCACCTCGGCTCCCTCCGCCGGAGTCCTGAACCCTCGATTCCCGTTGAGATCCGTCGCCGTGTAGCCGGGATTGGCGGCGTTGACCTTGATGGCCGTGTCCGCCAGTTCACGTGCGTACATCGCGGTGACCATGTTCAGCGCGGTCTTCGACGATGTGTACGGCAGGGATGGCGGCATCCCCGCCATCGGGCTATCTGGGCTGGTCTGCAGCCCGATCGAGCCCACCTCGCTGGACACGTTCACGATCCGCCCGGCCGCCGACTGGCGCAGCAGCGGCAGGAACGCGTTCGTAACCGCGATCACGCCGAACACGTTGGTCTCGTACACCTCGCGCATGACCTCAAGCGGCGTCCCGCTCGGCAGCGCCCGGCTAGTGCCGGTAATCCCCGAGTTGTTCACCAGGATGTCGAGTCGGCCGTACTCCGCTTCCGTCCATTCAGCCGCTTTCCGTACGATTTCCCCGCTAACAACATCCAGTTCGACAAAACGGGCGTTAGCGCCTTCCTCGCGCAACACCTTCTCCGCCGCGTGGCCCCGAGCCTGGTCGCGCGAGCCCACCAGCACCGTCACCCCGGCGGCACCGAGCTGGCGGGCGGTCTCGAATCCGATTCCCTTGTTAGCGCCCGTGATCAGGGCGATCTTCGTCGTCGTCATGCCGGTCACGCTAGGAGGCGGCTGGCCGGGGCGGGAGAGACCGGCTGAGCCTAGGATCGCCAGTACTATCCAAGAAGACATGGACCGTGATGAACTAGCCGCTTTCCTGCGGGCGCACCGGGCGACGGTGTCGCCGCGCGAGGCTGGGCTGCCTGAGTCGGGGCAGCGGCGCACGCCGGGCTTGCGGCGGCAGGAGGTCGCCCAGCTCGCGGGCATGTCCGTCGACTACTACATAAGGCTGGAGCAGGGCCGTGGCCCCAACCCGTCGGTCCAGGTGCTGTCGGCGCTGGCCCGGGCGCTGATGCTGAACGGCGACGAACGGGACTACCTGCTCCGGGTCGCCGGGCACCCCGTACAAGAGCGGATCCGCCCGTCCCGAGAGATCACCCCGGGCATTCGCGCCCTGCTTGACGGCATGCCGTCGACCCCCGCCTACGTCGTCGACGCCGCGTACAACATTCTCGCGTGGAACGATCTGGCAACGCACTTCATCGGCGACCTGTCGGGTGTGCAGGACCGCAACATGATCCGCTGGACGTTCACAGCCCCGTCCGATGACGTGCATTGGAGCAACGAGGACGCGGTGCGCTTCGCGAGGTCCACCGTCGCTGACCTGCGGGCCAGCTACGCCCGGTACCCGGGCGAGGAGGAGATCGCGTCGCTGGTCACCGAGTTGCTCGCCCTGTCGCCCAGGTTCGCCGAGATGTGGGAGTCCCGCGAGGTCGAGGTGCGCGGGCCGATGATGAAGCGCTTCGCCCATCCAGAGTTCGGTCCGCTCGAGTTCGAATGCCAGGTGCTGCACATCGCCGACACTGGGCAGCGCGTCATCGCCTACTGCGCCGCTCCCGGGTCGGCGACGGCCGCGGCCTTCGAGTCGGCGACCCGGCGCGCGCATACCGGAGACCTGTCCGGTAAAGCCCGGGGTTCCGCTGACGGGAACAGGATCGGGCTCAGCAAGTAGCGGGTACGGACGGGGGCTGGAGCGTTGGCTAGCCGAGGCACGATGGCGCGCTGCAGTTCGCCGATCAGCTCGGTCAGCTCGTCGTCGGTGAGCCAGAGCGCGTGTTGCCGGTAGCCGACCAGGTCGGCGAGCGGGTCCGCCTCGTCTTGCTCGAGGTAGGCGCTGAACTCGGCGGCTAGCACAGCGAGCGCGGTGGCGAATGCGCGCCGGTGATCAGCGGCGGTCAGGGAACCGAAGGTGTCAGCGTCAACGACAGCGCGGTCCTGGCGCAGCCGGTACCGGCGCTCCACCGCACCTCGCACCCGGTGCTCCTCGGCCACTTCCAGGATGCCCGCCGCCGCAAGCAGGTCCACGTGGCGGTAGACCATGGCCTTCGAGACGTCGGGCAGCACGGCACCTAGTTCGCCAGTGGTGAGCAGCCGCCCACCTCGCATCGCGTGCACGATCCGCAGTCGCACCGGGTGGGCCAGGAGTTCCAGGGCGTCCATTGGCCGCGCTACGCCGACGTTAAACGGTTTAGCGAGCAGGCGGTCGTCGTGGGCTCCGGATCGCTTGTAGTCCCCGGGACGTTGAGCCTGCCGCGCGGCCGCCGTCAGCGTCCCGGCGTGGTGCTGCTGAGCGGCGGCGGGCCGTTCGACCAGGATGAGACCTACGGGGCGAACAAGCCGCTGAAGGACGTGGCCTGGGGACTGGCCAGCCGTGGTGTCGCCGTGCTGCGCTTCGATAAGGTCACGTTCACGCACGTGACGGCCGCCGAGGAACCCGGATTCACGATGACGGACGAATACGTGCCGCACGCGACAGCCGCCGTTCGCATGCTCCAGCAGCAGCCCGGCGTAGACGCCACGCGGGTTTTCGTGCTCGGCCACAGCATGGGCGGCAAGGTGGCGCCCCGGGTCGCGGCTGCTGAGCCGTCCGTGGCCGGCCTAGTGCTGCTGGCGGCGGACGCACAGCCGATGCAGCGTGCCGGAGTTCGCGTCATGCGTTATCTCGCCAGGCTGAACCCGGGTCCGGAGGCCGACGCCGCCATCGCAGCGGCCGAACGCCAAGCCGCTCTGGTGGACAGCCATGATCTGACGATGGCGACTCCCGCCAGCCAGTTGCCATTCGGTTACTCGGCCGCGTACTGGCTCGACCAGCGCGGCTACGACCCGGTCCAGGCGGCGACGGCGCTCGATAAGCCGATGCTCGTACTCCAGGGTGGTCGTGACTACCAGGTGACGGTCATGGACGACCTCGCGCGGTGGCGAACCGGTCTGGCTGACCGGCCGGATGTCACGGTCCGCGTGTACGACGCGGACAACCACCTGTTCTTCCCAGGCGCGAACCAGTCCACCCCGGCGGACTACGACCCGCCCCAGCACGTCGACCAGGCGGTCGTCGATGACATCGCCCGGTGGCTAGCCCCACGCCAGGGATTCATGGCACGGCTCGGGATCCAGCGACGTGTCCGTTTCGTTCAATCGCCGGGCTAGGAACATCCAGCATGATGGCGGCATGGCTTCGGAATCCTGGCACATTAGCGAGCGCATCGACCGTCCGGCCTCCGAGGTGTATGCATACGCCTCGGACCCGGCCAATCTGCCACGATGGGCACCCGGACTAGGTAGTTCCATCGAGCAGATCGACGGGCAGTGGTTCGTGGATACCCCGGCGGAACGCGTCCGCTTCGCCTTCGCTCCGCGCAACGATCTAGGCGTTCTCGATCACTACCTCACGCTGAACTCGGATGAGGTCCTTTACATCCCGATGCGAGTGATCGCGGACGAGAGCGGCTCCGAGGTGGGGTTCACGCTACGCCGCCGCCCAGGCATGACCGACGCGGAGTTCAAAGCGGACGGCGACGCCGTGGCGGCCGACCTCGCCAGGCTCAAGGAGATCCTTGAGGGCTGACAGACTCCAGCCGTGCCTTCCGCTGGCGTTAGCCCGCGACCTTCTTGGCTCGGTCGACCAGCCGTTCAGCGAGATCTGCTGCCTTGCGCGCGTTGGCCGAGGACAAGGGTGCTGGGTCATATTGTGCCGGGGTTTTGAAACGCAGCAGCTGGGCGAGTTGCCGGGATGCGGCACGCCCATCTTCCCCGGCACTTGCCAGCAATCCGACTGCTTCGTCGTGCTGGCCGCCGCTCCGTTCGCCGAGGAGATACCCGCAGATTGAGTCGCATGCATTGATGCCGGCTGTCACAGCGCTTCCGGCTGCGACATCCCATCGGTCAGCCAGCAAGTTGTCTTGGGCCGCGTCAAGCCAGTTGCGTGCCTTGGTCAGGTAAGCGGCGGCGTCCGCCTTGCTCACCGGGTGGTGATTGCTCCCACGCGTCATGCCCCGCCCTCACGAGTTCTTCGAGATCCATTCCGGCGAGCATCACGGCATCTCGGGTGATAGACAACCAGAACTCCGCGCCGGCATCGCCTTCGCGCGTAGCGTACCTACGCAGAAAATCTTCCGCTCCGTAATCGAGAATTTGCACAGAGTTGCCAGTAAACGCCTCGGCGCCTGTCGAGAACTCGGTTAGAAGGTCTGACCAGCCCTCTGAATCGACATCGTCCGCATGAATCGCGAGCACATCGATGTCACTTGAGGGTCCGGCGGTACCGCGTGCGAAGGATCCGTATACAAGCAGTGTCAGTGGCTGCGGTTGCATGTGGCGAGCCAGCTGGCGCAGCCTGTCGATCGCCATCTGACGAATGTCTCCTAGCCTCGCGATCAAGCCGCCTGCGACATTCTCCCTATTCAGCCGGACAAGTGTGGTGCGTCCAACCTGGCGGCGCGAAACGACTCCCAGCTCCGCAAGTTCGCCAACCAGGCCTGACGCCCTCGTGCGGCCGACTTCAGCGATTTGCGCCAGTCGGCTCACTGGCAGTTCAGCTTCCACCCGTGCCAGCGCCTCAAGAAGGCGGCCTGCAGCGCCGGGTATCACCGTCTCAACCGGATGACCGAAGTCCATATGTTCAATATACCGAACGTTGATGTTCTGAAAACTGACGCTTTTGGTCCGACCGGAGATTCAGCTGGTTTGCCAGCTGGCCAGCCAGAAGTACTCCAGGTCGGTCCAGCGCACATCGGTCCCGACGTCGGCGGTGAACTGCTCGCGTGACGGGAAGTTCTTCAGGATCTCGAAGTCGCGTCCGTCGGCCAGCATCCGGCGCTGGTAGCTGTCTCCCTCGGCGGTGGTGCGGCTGATGGGCGTACTGCTGCCGGGCACGTAGCGGTTGTCGAGCACGATCACCGTTGCGCCGGTCCCGAGGCGGGCAGTCAGCCCGGCCAGGAACCGCGGCAGGTCCGCGCGCAGGACGTGTGACCAGAAGAAACCGATGAACGCCGTGTCGAACTCGTCGGGAACCTGGTCGAGCGCGTACGCGTCGGCGACCTGGAACGTCAGGTCCGCCGGGCCGAAGTCCCGGCCGCGTGCCACGTCAAGCGTCTGCGAGTTGATATCGGTCGCGGTGATCGCGGACGCCGATGCGGACAGCACGGCGGTCCAGTACCCAGTGCCCGCCGCGATCTCTAGCACCCGGCGGCCGGCTACAAGCCCCGGCAAAGCGGCATGAAGTTTGGCGAGATCATCTTGGCGCTCGGGCTTGGTATAGATGGCGTCGTACTCGGCGGCACGTTCCCGGTAATAACCGGTGAGGTCGTCGTGGGACATAACCACACTCTAGAAAAGGATTTCCTGCGGCGCCCGCCACCCCATCGATGGGACATTCATGGGCCTATAGCGCCAGCGATGGGCCATCGATGGGTCGGCGGGGCGGGGATCGGGGCCGCCCGGGCGGCCGGGCGGCGGGCCGGCGGGCCGGCGGGGCGGGGATTGGGGGCCGCCGCGGGGCGGCGTAGTGCTTCGGGTTACGTGGGCAGGACTAGGGCGGCGGCTAGGATCGCCGCTAGGGCGGCGATTACTCGCAGTAGCGCGCCGCTGGAGCCGGTGGCGGGGGAGATCATCCCGACGCCGGCGGCCGCGGCGAGCAGGCAGACGCCGAGCAGCAGGGCGCGGGTCTGGGGGCGGAGCGCGCGTACCGGTGAACCCGACTCGGCGAGATGGGCGGCCAGCAGGTACGCGATCAGAATGAGGCCCAGGATCGCGGTGTGCCATGGGTGCGACGGGTGCAGCGCCTCCAGCCAGACGATCCCGACCACCGCGATCTCTTCCCATGGCGGCGTCCGCATCGCGTCGTGGAACCAGAGCCAGGCGCGCATTGGCGCGGACGCCAGAAACTCGTCTTCCGGCCGGGGCAGCCAGCCGATTAGCAGCCGCAGCGAACTCATCACCACGCAGAACGACGCGACCACCATCACCGTCGCCGCCAGGCCGGTCCCGCGCCATGGCACCGCCGTCCACACGACGCACGCCACGCCGAGCAATGCCGCGGCCAGCCGCACCCTGTTCATCGCCGCGCTACCATCGGCCGCCGGGTATAGGGCGCGAGCGGCAGGTCCAGCGGCTCGTCGCCGTCCCAGTGCACGACCGGGATGCCGAGTTCCCGCAGCGAGAAGCGGATTGACTCTTGTTCCATCAGCCACACGCGTTTGGCTAGCCGGTCGGTGAAGCGCCACCGGGTCGGCGGGGTCGCGTTCAGCACGTCGATAACCAGCATCGTGAAGCCGCGTTCGCGCATGTCACGCAGTGCCTCGGTGAACCGCTGGTCGAGCAGCGGGCTGAACACGACAACCAGCGCCCCGTCGGGCAGCGCCGCTCGCGGTAGCCGCCGGAGCGTGTCGCCGCGCGCCCAGCCGCCCTCCGAGGACAGCATCGTGTCGATGATCCGGTACTGCTGCCGCTTGCCGAGCGCGGGCGCGCGCCACAGCGCGCCGCCCCACTGGTAGGTCACCACGCCCACCCGGTCCCGCGCGTCCAGGTACGTGCGCGCCGCGGCCGAAGCGCCGCGCAGGGCGAGGTCGAGGGCCGAGTTTCCCGGCTCACCCACGTCCGACGTAGCATCCACTAGCAAAACGACGTCTTGGGATCTCTCGACGGACTGCATGTTCACCATGAGCCTGCCCCGCCGGGTGGAGGCGGCCCAGTTGATCTGGCGCTGCCGGTCGCCGGGCACGTACTCCCGTACCCCGGAGAACTCGATGCCCTCGCCGGTGGCGCGGGACGGGTGCTCGCCGAGCCGGTTTGGCAGCCTGCTGAGCACCACTCGGTCTTGCTGGGCGGCCGGGTTCGGGTAGCAATCCATCGCCGGGAGCCGTACGGTCGCCGTCCCCTCGGCCACCCGCCACCGGTCGCGCAGGGTGAGGGTGACGGTACCCGCGGGCCGCCTGCCCCATCGTTCTGGGGAAATAATGAATTTGGCTACGGTGCCGTCCTTGGTGACTCCGTCCAGTGGTTCGACGACCGGGCCTGGGTGGAGTAGCCAGGTTGCCGAGAGCTCTCCGTCGACGGAGAGGTTGACCGCCACCTGCTCGCCCTCGAAGACCCGGCCGGAAGACAGCCCCGTGGTCACCGTGACTTCGGCGGGGCGCGGCGTGCGGGCGCCGGCCAGCAGCAGCAACGCGGGCGCCGCCAGGCCGACGAACTCGGGGCGCCGGGTGATCATCGCGAACAGCAGCCCCGCGAGCGCCAGTGTGAGCAACCGCCGGGCGTGCCGGGACAGCCGCCAGTCGACCTTCGTCATACGGGGGCCGTCTTCGGCACCGGGACGGCGGAGAGCAGGTTCTCTACCACCGAGTCGGCGGAGACCTGGCGGACCCACAGCTCGGGCTTGAGCGTGACCCGGTGCGCGAGCGCGGGCACGGCTACCTTCTTGATGTCATCCGGGATTACGTAATCCCGGCCGTTCAGCACCGCCTCGCCGCGGGAGAGCTGCACCAGGGCCAGGCCGCCACGCGGGGACGCGCCGACCTGGACCTGCGGGTCGCGGCGCGTCGCGGTGACCAGCGCCATGATGTAATCCAGCAGGTCCGGGGAGATCTCCACGCCTTCGAGCGACTGTCGCATGGCCAGCACGCCCACCGCGTCGGTCACCGGGTTCAGGCCCACGTTGTCGGTGGCATTTTCGACGCGGCGCTGCAGCATCGCGGTCTCGTCTGCCAGGCCCAGGTAGCCGAGGCGCAGCCGCATCAGGAACCGGTCGAGCTGCGCCTCGGGCAGCTCGTACGTGCCCTCGTACTCGATCGGGTTGTCGGTCGCCAGCACGATGAACGGCTTCGGCAGCGCTCGGGTCTCACCGTCGGCCGATACCTGGCTCTCGCCCATGGCCTCAAGCAGCGCGGCCTGCGTCTTCGGCGGGGTCCGGTTGATCTCGTCCGCCAGCAGCAGCTGGGTGAAGACGGGTCCCGGACGGAAGACCATCTCGCCGTTGCGCTGGTCGTAGAGCGGCGCGCCGACCACGTCCGACGGGAGCAGGTCGGGAGTGAACTGGATGCGGGCGAAATCAAGCCCGAGGGTGGTGGCGAAGCTACGGGCGATCAGGGTCTTCCCAAGCCCGGGGAGATCTTCGAGCAGTACGTGGCCGCCGGCCAGGATGCCGATCAGCACGAGTTCCAGCGTGCGACGGCGGCCGACGACCGCGCGTTCGAGTTCGTCGAGGATCCGCGTCGCGGCGCTCGCTGTCTCGGCTGGGTTCAAAGTCGTTCCAATCGGTCGATGAGCCGGGCCAGGGTCCTGGGAGGAATTCCTCGCTGGCGTTTTACTCTCTCGGTGCTTTTGTCTGGGTCGACCCAGTACCAGAGGTTCTCCCCGAGCAGGTTTCGGGCAGTTTCCTGGTCTGCATAAAAGTTGGTGTTGTGCCGCTCGGCGAGGCGGGCGGCCAGGATGTGCTCAAGGACCGGTCGCATCTCGGACTCGTAGAACCCGCCGGTCTCCGAAGCGTGCGCCACGACGTACCGGCGCCGCGAATAGCCGGAGATGGACCGGGCCGCGGGCTTGTCTCTTAGCTTGCGAGTGACCTCGGGCTTGTGGTTCGGGAGCAGCAGCCGGACCGCGGCCAGGGCGATGGCGGCGGTGACCACGGTGACCACGGCGAGCCCTTCGGGCCCAGCGACCAGATAGGCGGCTATCGCGATTACCGCGTAGGTAGTACCCGCGATGGTTATTTCTGGCCCGCTGCCGCGCCACGGGTTCACGTTTGCCCCCGCAGTTCGTCGAGGGCCTGAAGGGCGGCGTCCCGTTTGTCGCTTTCCAGCGGGTGGCTGGAAAACCGGGCCTCATAGAAGAGCCCGGTCAGCCGGCCGGCGGCGGGCCCGTGGATCAGCCCGGCGCTGGTCGCTCTTGCGAGCAGCTCATCGGGTGTGTCCGCGTCGTTCTTATCGCCGAGTCTTGACTCCATCGCGACGTAGCAGGCGATGATCGCCTTGCGTGCGTCGTCGTAGTCCGCGGCCCGCAGCGCGGCCGCCCCCTCGTCGAGTGCCGTTTTCAGGTCTTCCGGGTCTATGGCCATTCCGCCGCGAACCGGGATTCTGGCATTTGGTTTGCGGCGGAGTGCCAGCCACAGGGCCACCGCGATCGCGGCCACCAGCACCAGGATCGCTCCCGCCCACAGCGGCCAGGCCGGGAACCCGCCCGAGCCGAGGTTTGGTTTCAGGCTCGGGTTGTTGGCAGGCTTGAGCGGACTGACGGGATTGTGAATCGGCAAATGCGTGGGCTGGTCCAGCTTCAGATGGGCGTTGACCAGCAAGAACACGAACAGCGCGACCATCGCGATCGCGAGCAGGTACCTGAGCCCGGTCCGCAGTCTCTGCGCCGTCTCGGTGCCTTCACGGCGTTGGAACGTCGCGATAAGCAGCGCGCCGAGCGCCGCCTCGAGGACGATGCCAACGATCGTGGCCTGGGCGTGCAGCGGTCCGGTCCACCGGGGGCGTGTTATAGCGCCCAGCAGGCCGACGATGACCACGCACACCAGCAAGGCGACCGGGACCAGCTGGGAGGGGTAACCGCCGTCCCGCTCCGGTGCGGGCTGGCTACTGGTCATAACCCCCCTACAGGTCTGAGAAGCCTATTTACCCGCCCAAATCGTACCCGTGCCGCCCCCGTCGCCGCTCCGCACCCCGCTTCCGACGCTAGCCCCTCGGACGGTAGACGTGCAGGTATATGCCGTCGGTGCCGATGGGGCGGGACTCCGCGAGCGTGAGGCTGGCGTGCTCGTCGCCGAAGAGCTTCTTGCCGGTGCCGAGGATCACCGGGAACACCATCAGCCGGTATTCCTCGGCGAGCCCGGCGGCCAGCAGGCCACGAACCAGCTGACCGCTGCCGTTCACGAGGATCTCCCCCTCGTGTTTTTCCTTCAGTTTCGGTATTTCCACGGCCAGGTCGGTGCCGATCACCGTGGAGTTCTCCCACGCCGGGTCGGTGAGCGTCGAACTCACCACATATTTCGGCATTGAGTTGAACTTGTCGGAGAACGGGTCGCCGCGGCGTTCGGGCCAGGCCGCAGCGAACCCCTCGTACGTCACCCGGCCGAGGACCTGGGCGTCGGCTGCCTCCAGCTCGGAGCTCTTGAACGCGAAGAAATCGGCGCCGCCCTCGTAAGCGAAGGTCCAGCCCCCGTGTTCGTAGCCCTCGGCACCCCCCGGGTCTTCGAACACTCCATCGACGGAGACGAACTCCGTGACCACGACCTTGCCCATGCCCCTGCCTCCTCTATCGGATCGTCAGAGCATAGGACTCTGATACTCGCCATGAATCATCGCGGGCCTCTATCCTGCGGTGCGTGAGGCCGGCGGGGATGTCGCGCCGAGGTGAACAACGGCGACCTGGAATGGATCCCCGTGTCGATGTGACATCGACCGGCCTAGAGCGCGGTCGATGTCACATCGACCGGCCTAGAGCACGACCCCACGGGGCGGTCAGGCGGGGCGGGCCTTCGAGCCACCGGTGAGCGGGATGCCGAACTCACTGATGTTCACTACGCGGCGGGTGTCGATCGACCTGTTCGCGGCCAGGCCGGTCACGACACTGCGGAGGCCGTCGATGTAGCCGGCCTGCTGACCGAGCGGATCCGGCGTTCCGTCGCGGCGGAAGACCGCGTTGAGCAGGCGCGCGTCGCCGCCGCCGTGGCCACCTGGCCCGCGGACGATGGGAACCGTGTAGGCCGGCTCCCAGTGACGCTGCACGACCAGCCGTTCTGAGACCGGGCGCACCTCGTCGACGGTTTGCTCGTCAGACGTCATGGGATCGACGGCCGGGCGTCCGTTGATCCCGCCGTCGGCTATCGAGCGGACGTGGCCGCGCTCGACGACCTCCAGTTCCGCCCGGCCCGCGTCGCCGTTCACCGAGACGCGGTATCCCTCCCACGGCGCATGCGCGTTGAGCGAGTAGCTCAGGAACGCGCCGGAGGCGTAGTTGACCAGGACGGCCGCGTTGTCCTCGATGGTGATGCCGGGGCTGAACACGTCCCGGTCGCGGAAATAGCCGTCTTCTTCTTCCGCCTCCAGGTACAGGCGGCGAAGCCGGTCGTCGGCGGCCAGGTCGAGCGCGAACGGGTCGCTGTCCATGCCGGGGGAGCCGTGTGAGCGCTCGGGACGGTCGGTCAGGCCGCGTTCCTTGGCGTTGATATCGCCGTAGAACCGCAGCGCGCCAGCCGCGTATACCGATACCGGGATGTCCCCGATCCACCAGTTCACGAGGTCGAAGTGATGGCTG
Source organism: Streptosporangiaceae bacterium (assembly GCA_050012355.1). GTDB lineage: Bacteria > Actinomycetota > Actinomycetes > Streptosporangiales > Streptosporangiaceae > JBEKHI01. The sequence continues at coordinate 26,802 of JBEKHI010000028.1, forward strand.
GCCTTGTGCACCAGGAGCCCGCCCGAGGCGGCCTTCTCCCGGTGCCACCGGCGGAAGTAATCGGCGCCGTGTACGGTGTCGAGAACCCACTCGAAGTGCACGGACGTGACGTTGCCGATGGTCCCGTCGGCGATGACCTGACGCAGCGCGCTGTTACGCGGAGAGTAGCGGTAGTTGAACGTGACGATCAGCTCGGCGGTCCCGGCCAGCGCCGCTTCCGAGAGCAGCCGGGCGCCGTCCGGATCGGTGGCGACCGGCTTCTCCAGGATCACGTCGCACCCGGCGGCCAGGGCAGTCGCGGTGTACCGGGCATGGGTGTAGTCGGGCGATGTCACGATGACGGCGTCCGGCCGCTCCTTCGCCAGCAGCACATCGAATTCCTCGGGCTGGTAGCGGGCGGGAGCCGGCAGCCCGGCCGCGGCCAGCACCTCGTCGTAGTAGCTCATCCGGACGCTGTTCGGCTCACACCAGGCGACGATCACCCCGTCCTGCGCGTGGACGTCGGCGAGGGCACCGATATACATGCCCGCGCGAGCGCTGGTCCCCACCACGGCGTAGCGCCTGATGTTCGGGTTAGTCATGTATCTCTCCCTACCAGTCCGCCGTGCCCGGGCACGGCGGACTGGCGCTTAGATGAGGGCCGGCCTCAACGCCCCGCGGCGGGGGCGACGATGATCTTGTCGATGTTGGGGGCGTAGTAGGACGAGTTGCCGATCGTGATGGTGTTGGCACCGGCATCGAGATGAGCCGTGACCTCTACCGTGTCGAACTGGTCCCAGCTATAGGTGTTCCGCGCGTACACGGTCTGCGAGGAACCGGCCGACGTGGTGAAGGTGAACCCGCGGTCGATGAGGTTGGTGTTGTAGTTGCCGGAGCTGTCTCCGTCGGAGTCGGCGTAGCTGACCATGATCCGGTAGGTGCCGCTGGCCGGCACTGTCACCCCGGTGAAGGAAAGCGTGTTGGCGGCGCCGTTGCCGATATAGCCGACGTACTCCCCGCCGTAGGCGTAGGAGTCTGGCGTCACGACCGCGGTGCCTGACAAGACGTTCCCAGGAGCCGACGCGGCGTAGGTGGTCGCGTCACCTGAGGTCGGGGTGACGCTCAGTCCGTCGAGAAGACCGGAACCGCGGTAGGACACCGGGTTGATTCCGGCGTGCAGGTACACCGGGCCGGCCGGGACGGTGACTCCGTCGACTGTCAGCCGGCCGTGACCGCCTACCGGCGTGACGGAGTAGAACCCGTCGGACGCCGCGTCCACCGCGAACGCCACCGATCCGCCGTGGCGCAGCACCACGCTCTGGGGTGCCAGGCACCCCGCACCGGAGCACGGGACGGTCGAAGCGCCACCGGATAGGGAAGCGTACGCGGCCGGGTAGGACGACCCCGGGCCGGTTACCCCTGGCACCGCGCCGGGAGCGTAGGTCAGCTGGATGTCATCCATCGTCACCTGGCCCTTCGCGGTACCGAACGACGGGTCGGACACGGCGAACGTGATCGTGTGCGTCCCGGCGGTGAGGTCGACGTACTCGTCCTCGTGCGACCGGAACAGCCAGCTCAGCGTGGGTGGGTAGTTGATATACGACCAGGAGCCGGAATCCACCCGCACGAGCTGCTGCGCGATCGTTCCGGTCTCGTTGCCGTAGAACACCGACATCAGGTACCGGCCGGTACGGGGCGCCGTCACGGTGAACGCCACCCGGCTGTCGCTCTGGTCGATGGATCCGACGTCCTCGCCGCCCGCGGTGGCGTATCCGTTGTAGTTGGACTCCGACCCCTGGCTGTAGACGATGGCGTCGGTCAGCGCGGCGTCGGCGGCCAGGTAGGTCTGGGTGTCGGGCGAGGGCGGCGCGGTCACCGAAGCACCCGACGCGGGGGTCACGACCAGCTGATAGGCGCTCATCGGGTTCAGCGTTCCCAGCGGCACCGTCACCGAGCCGTTCACCACCCGGTAGTTGGTCTCGGCCGCGTCGACTGGTGTGTAGGCGGCCCCGTCGTAACCCGTCCAGCCGATGGATTGGACCGACACGTGCACCGCCGACCCGAAGACGGATCGCGACAGACCGTCAATCCGCACGGAGTCCGACCCGCCGGACGGATCGGCGACGAGAATCCGGGCCTGCCGCTTCGACTGATCCAGCGCGGCCAGCCCCTGCAGTGTGTCGATGACGTCGGGGGACGGCGGAGTCACGGACACCGTGTGGCCGGTGAGCTCCCCGTACCAGTACATCAGCCACCACTGGCCGTCCGGCTCGTCGTTCCGCACCGCGGTGTCGGAGTAGTTGTCGGCGATGTCCCAGAACGGCAGGTCGGCGTAGACCTTGGCGTTCTCGAACATGGCCAGCAGCTGCACCATCTCACCGGGCACGGATAGCTGGTACCGGTCGGCGTACTCGTCGATGTTCACCGGGATCGGCGAGATCCCGTCGGCGGCCTCCAGCGCACGGAAGTTGGCGTAGTCGGGCGGGAACGCCGCCTCAGCACCTGGCTCGAGCACGTGCCAGGTGATGAAGTCGGGCAGCACGTCGTTCGCCTTGGCGTACGACAGGAAGTCCGACATCACCGTGGAGTTGTAGACGGAGGTGTTCGGCCCGGCGATCAGCGCATCAGGGTCAAGAGAGCGGATCCGCTGGTAGACCGTCGTCCAGTCCTGCTCGAACTGAGCCATCTGCGCCGCGAAGTCACTGCCAGACGGGTTGAGGTCGTACCAGATGTTGTCCGGCTCGTTGAACGGCACGAACACGTACTTGCTGGCGTCAGGGCTGGCGACGACCCCGTCGACGATCGTGTCGACGGCGGACAGGTAGCTCGGGATGCCGACGTTCTGGTAGGGCCAGTCAGAGTAGTAGTCCTGCATGTAGTCGAACAGGTACTGCCCGCCCATCGAGAAGAACTCGGGGGCCACCTGGTCGCTGTGCCCCGACGGGTGCTGCGAATCAGGCGCCGGGCCGGTGGCGATCGTCTTGATGTGCAGCGGGCTGAGCAGGTCGGACCCCGGGACGCCATCCTCGGAGAGTCCGTAGAGTGCGCCGCTGGCGCCGCCGAGCACGGCGCCGGTGTTGGACGCGAGGTTGACGGTAAGCGTTCCCCCGCTGGCCGCGGCGGTTGCCTGGGTGGATGAGATACTGGCCGACAATCCGACCGCGGCGACGATGGCGGCGAAAGCTGCCAGTTTCCGATGGGGACGCACGGGCTCCTCCTCGAGTCCTCGAGCGACGTGTGCTGCTGTGGGGCGGCGAAGTCAGGCGCCCTTCAGGGCGTTGCGTGGCTTCAGTGCCCGGCGGATCCCGAGCCGGGCGGTCAGCTTCATCATTTGCAGGGTGAGCAGTGGCAGGCCGAGCAGCGCCAGCCCCGGATCGATCACGATCGCGGCGCTGGCCACGCCGACCTCGGCCAGGAACAGCGGACCGGTGATCAGCAGGTTCGCGAGGGACAGCCGCGCCGCCGCCGACCACAGGTCAGGCAACGGCCGCTGATCGCCGTCGCCGGTGAACTGAAGCACATATCCCAGGGCGCCGAGCGTGATCACCAGCGCGACCAGGCACAGGCCAAGGAAGAACCGGTCCGGCAGCGAGGTACCGCGCACGAAGTGATAAGCCTCAAAGAGGCCCGCGGCGATCGCGGCCAGCGGGATGCCGACAGCGACCGTGACGCGACCCGACCGCCGAGTACGCAGTGCGAGGACAAACGACCGGACTACCCGGTCCTCCCCGTCCAGCCGCCAGCGGTCCATGGCTACCCAGGCGGCGCTCATGGCGGCCGGCGCGGTGATAACCGGGAGCGAGGCTATGAGCAGCACGGCGTTCAGCGCCAGGACGTTGAACATCGTGGCCAGCGCCGCCATTATCCGAGTGCCCCAGATGTTGGTCACGGTGTCATCCCTTCGTCCCGGTCAGAGTGATGCCCTCGATAAAGGTGCGTTGGGTGAAGAAGAACAAGATGACGATTGGCGCGGTCGCCGCGGTGGCGCCCGCCATCACCCAGGCCCAGTTCGTCGTGAACTCGCCGAGGATCTGCGCCAGGCCCAGCGACAAGGGATAGGAATTCTGGTTGCTGATGTAGACCAGCGGGCCGAGATAGTCGTTCCAGCAGTAGATGAACTGGAACAAGATGACGGTCGCCATGGCGGGCTTCGCCAGCGGCAGGATGATCCGGCTGTAGATGAAGAACTCGTTAGCCCCGTCAATCCGCGCCGCGTCTGACAACGACTCGGGGATTGTCATGAAGAACTGCCTGAGCAAGAACGTGCTGAACACCGAACTGCCGAAGAAGGTGGGTACCTCCAGCGGAAGATAGCCGCCGATCCAGCCGAACCGCTTGTACATGACGAACAGCGGAATCAGCGTGCAGACGAACGGCAAGATCATGGTCAGCAGCATCACGTAGAAGACCGCGTTCCGGCCGGGCCAGTGCAGCCGGGCGAAGCCGTACGCCACCAGGCTGCTCGATACGCACACCCCGACGATCGTGACGGCGGCGTACAGGAACGTGTTCCAGAAGAAGCGGAAGAACGGCAGCGAATTGAAGAGGTCGGGGAAGTTGGACCACACGATCGGGTGTGGCCACCAGACGACCGGCTGGGCCAGCGCCTGCGAGGCGGTCTTGACCGAGGAACCGACCATCCAGATCAACGGAAGCGCGAAGACTGCGGACAAGATGATCAGGACGGCGTGCTTGGACAGGCTGGACCCGATGCTGCGCAGGATCCGCCGTCGCGACCTGCGTCGCGTCGGGGGCGCTGCCTTGGAATCGGGGATCGTATCGGGCGGTGCGATCTGCATGGGGCCGCTACCTCGACTCATTCTCGTAGTACACCCACCGCGAGGATGTCTTCAGCAGCACGATGGTGATGATGAGGACCAAGATGAACAGCATGAATGCCATCGCCGACGCGTATCCGAGGTGCAGATTGGTGAAGGCCTGCTGGTAGTAGTACGTGACGAAGAACATCGTTGAGGTGCCGGGAGATCCGGCCGGTGACTCGATCACCTGTGCCTGGGTGAAGTACTGGATGGCCAGCACCAGCGCCAGTATCACGTTGAACAAGATGATCGGGCTGATCATCGGGATGGTCACCTTGCGCAGCCGCTGCCACGGCCCGGCGCCCTCGAGGTCGGCGACCTCGTACATCTCTCTGGGGACGCCTTGCAGCGCGGCCAGGTAGATGACCATTGGCTGGCCGAGCCCCCACAGACCGAGCAGGATGAAGGTCGGCTTGGACCACGCGATGGAGAAGAACCAGGCCGGACCCGCGATATGCACGTCTGATAGCAGCGAGTTCACGATGCCGAATGAGGGCTGGAACACCCACACGAAGATCAGCGACGAGGCGACTACCGGCACGATGGACGGAATGTAGAACAGCGTGCGGTAGATCGCCTGGCCACGGACCTTCATGTTCAGCAACAGCGCCAGCCCGAGCGCCGCCGCCGTGGAGAGCGGGACCTCGAGGATCGTGTAGTAGAGCGTGTTGAACAGCGAGGTGCGGAACGTCGCGTCGTGCAGCAGGCTCGAATAGTTGGCCATCCCGGTGAACTGCGGGTTCCCGATCCCGGTGAAGGTCGTGAAGCTGTAATACAGGGTCGCGAAGAACGGGTAGAGGTAGAACACGCAGAACCCGATGATCCACGGGCTGATGAAGAGCAGGCCCATTCTGGTCTGCCGTCTCCCCAGCACCCGCCCGACCATTCGCCAGGGCGTTACCCGCCGGGTATGAACCGTCGCTTCTGTCATGCCTACCTCTACCCCTCGTTCACTTCGCTGAGATACCGAACGGGCGGGCGATCATCCCCCGGCCGCGCTATTCGCTTGCTGGTCGATGTACGTTAGTGCGTTCTGCCAGGTCACCGATTTCTCGGCGATCTCCTCAGACGCGGTGGCTTCCGCGGTGAAGTACTCCGATTCGGTCGGGGTGAGCTTGGGCGTCTCCGACAGCGGGCTGGACATCTGCTGGACGAACACGTCTAGCCACGGGTCGGCCTTCATCCATGCCTGGAAGGCTGGGGTAGACACCGCGGTTGGTGACGTCGGCATCCAGCCGCCCTTGGGGTAGAGCGAGGTCATGAAGGTCTCGTTGTTGTAGCCGGCCAGCCAGGCGATGAACTCGAACGCTTGCTGCGGGTGCGCCGAGCCCTTCGGGATGATGTTGTAGTTGCCCTGCCCGAAGGTGCTGGGGCCGCCGACCGTACCGGGGAACGCCACGACGCCGAAGTTGTTCTCCATGGCCGTGTTCGTGACCGGGATGTTCTGCGCGCCCTCCCACGGGCCGTCCATCGTGAAGCCTTCCTTGCCCGCGACGAAGGAGTCGTCATCACCGCCGGCGACGCCGCCATAGGCGGTCGCCATCGCGGCGACGTCAGCGTAGGGGTAGGAGTCGTAGGAGGCCAGGAACTTAGCCTCGGCCTCGGCGCCCGGGCAGCTCGCCAGGTCGTACTTGCCGGAAGAGTCGAAGCAGTTCACCGCGCCGAAGAAGCTGTCGAAGTACTCCATGCCCTGGGAGTAGCTGGGGTAGAAGCCGATCTGCTCCAGCTTGCCGCCGGAGATCTTCCACTCCTTGGCCTGGTCGGCGTACAGCTCCGCCAGCGTGGTGGGCGGTGAGGAGATGCCCGCCGCCTTCAGCATGGACTTGTTGTAGTACAGCGCCCACGAGTTCATGCCCATGGGTAGCGCGTACAGCGAGCCGTTGTACTCGCCGCCCTGCAGGGCGATCGGGTACAGCCAGCTCTCCAGGCCCGAGTAAGACCCGGTCAGGTACTTGCTCATCGAGTCGATGGAGCCGTCGGCCGCGTACTCGCCAAGCACCGGGTTCCACTCCGTGAACACGTCCGGCGGGTCGCCGGCCGCGATCTCCGATAGGAGCTTGGCGTCCCCGGTCGCGCTGGGGACGTTGGACTCGGTGACGTGAATGTCGGGGTGGGTGGCGTTGAACTTGTCGACCATCTGGCTCAGCAACGTCAGGGTGTTGCCTGACCACATGGTCTGCCAGGTGATGTCGACCACCCCGCCGGACGAGGACGACGAGGACGTCGCCGCCGGACCGCCGCACGCCGCGACGAGCGAGGCGGCCGCGGCGACGAGCGCCGCGGCGATCCACGGCCGCTTTCTTCTCTGTATCTTGTTAAGCACGAGATGCTCCTGTTCGTATGCCGTGCATCAAGTTGCTGTCGCGCGGGTCGGACCGGACCCGCGCGACAGTGTGGGCGGTCCCGCGCTTTCCCTGATGATCAGTTCAGGCTCGGGCCGTTCGGTGCCGGGAACCGGCTTCGTCGGCGCCAGGATGCCCTGGAGCAGATCGAAACAGGCCCGGCCTAGTTCGACGAAGTCCAGCCGTACCGTTGTGAGGGACGGCGTGAGGAACTCCGATATAGGCGTGCCGTCGAAACCGACGACACTGACATCCGCGGGAATCCTGCGGCCAGCCTCGTGCAGGGCCCGCATGACCCCGACCGCGAGGTCATCGTTGCCGCACAAGATGGCGGTCACCGCTGGATCAGCGGCGAGTTCACGCCCGGCTTGGTAGCCGGATTGCGGCGTCCAGCCGCATGGCACCGGGGCCGGCACCGGTGCACCCGCCTCGGTGAGGGCCGCCAGCCAGCCTTCGTGGCGCTGGCTGGTGCGGGTCGATGACGGGATCGCCACGTAGTGCACCGTAGGGTGGCCAAGCCGGAGCAGGTAACGCGTGGCCTCAAGGCCCGCCCTCCGGTCATCTACCCACACCCACGGCTTGCCCGCGGCCTCGCCGTCGGCCGGTGTCTCCACCATCGCCACCGCCGGCACGCCCGGGGGCAGCGCCTCCAGGGCCTGCATGCCCGCCTTGTCGTAGGCGATGACGATCAGCGCGCCGCCCGGTTCGACGGCCTTGGCCACTGCCTCCGCCACCACACCGGGCGCATCGGGCTCGACCACCCGTACCCCGACGGCGAAACCGGCCTGCCGCGCGGCCTCTTCGATACCCTGTAGGGCGGCGGATTGCCCGTACAGCGTGGTGTTCGCGGTCAGCACGGTCACCGACTGTACTGGCCCGCCCGCTAGCGCGCGGGCAGCGCGGTTGGGCCGGAACCCTAGCGTCTTGATGGTGGCCAGGACCAGGTCACGGGTGGTGGGCCGCACGCTCGGGTGACCGTTGATCACCCGGGAGACGGTCTGGTACGACACCCCCGCCGCCGCGGCGACGTCCCTGATGGACACCGGACGCCTTGGGCGGGGCGGCGCCGCAGCTACCTCGCCACTTGTGTGACCGGTCACATTCATGTCAGGATTGTGACCGGTCACATGAAACTATGTCAAGGCATTCGAAATCACGACTTCACATCATGGAAACGAAAGAGGGGGATCGGGTGGCTGTTGAGACCGAGCCGCTACAGGATGCTATCGAGTTGTCCGATGAGGCTCTTGAGCTACGAATTGAGGTAGCCCAGGACGGGATGGCGCGGCTGGTCCGGCTGGCTCCCCCTGGGGCAGAGATCAACCCGGCCGC
>JBEKHI010000029.1:0-33992 GCA_050012355.1 Streptosporangiaceae bacterium
CGTTAGCTCAGTCGGCAGAGCGTCTCCATGGTAAGGAGAAGGTCTACGGTTCGATTCCGTAACGGGGCTCTGGGCTCAAGGCCAGGTCAGAAGCTCGATGGACAGCTCTCATCCTACGCGTCGGATGGGAGCTGTCGCCGTGTCGGGAGAAATTTGGGAGATCATCTTCTTCCGCACTTCTCCCGCGCGAGCTTGCGCCGCAGTCCCGGTTCCCCGGAAGAGAGCGTGATGGCCACGGGGACGATGCCGTTGCGGAACGGCGCGAGCAGGTCGTCGAGCAGCGAGACCGGGGAGCGCGGATCGAGCCCAGCGCGCTCCCGTAGCGATTCCTCCCACCGGGCCTGCAGGACTGCAGTCAGCTCGTCCCGCATGCGCTCAGATGCGTGAGCGTACAGGCCACGCATTCCGGGACCTGGTGGCCTAGCCGCTGCTCGGCCAAGATCTCGGGAATGCCGTCCTCAGAACGTCTTGTGGCTGTGCCGCAGGCCGTGCGGCGTCAGCCCGTCCTTGACCGGCAGCCAGCACGCGCGGGCCTGCGGCGAGCCCGCCGCGGGTAGGCGCGAGTGCGGCCGGAGTAGTCGCCAATGTTCGGGTGCGAGCCGAGCCAGCCAGGAAGCCCCTCGACGCCTCGAAGTATGCCCGGCGGTGGCATACGGGGCAATGCTTCGTCTGCGCGAGGCGGCCGGTGGCCACAGGGCCGAGAGCCAGCGTCCTGAAGGCCCCGATCGCAGAGGGCGCAAGTCAAGATAAAAGTCGACATATATGTCGACTATCATTTACTATGTGCGTGGGCTGAACGTCCGATCGCCCGCATACGCCGGATGCCGGCGCAGATAGCGCCATGAGAAGCGGTGGTTGCCTTGTTGATTGGGTCCGGATCCGGCAGGGAGCCGGACGATCTGCTCGCTGCCCGGATGACCGCAGTCAACGGGGTCATCGCGATGTCCGGTGTTCAGGCGCTGCTGCGTGCTCCGCTGGATCAGATACGAGTGGACCGGGCGGCCGGCATGCGCACCGCCGGGTTGATCTCCGGATACCAGGGCTCGCCACTCGGCGGCGTGCCGGATGCTTACGCGGCGCATCGCGGGATCTTCGAAGCCAGCGACGTCTACCTGATTCCGGGAGTCAACGAAGATCTCGGCGCGACGGCGGTCTGGGGCAGCCAGCTGGCTGGCATGGAGGCATCCGCCAGTTATGACGGCGTGGTCGGGTTGTGGTTCGGCAAGGGGCCGGGGCTGGACCGAAGCGGCGACGCGATCCGGCACGCAAACTTCTCCGGCGTTGATCCTCGTGGCGGAGTCCTGCTTGCCGTGGGCGACGACCCGTTCTGCAAGTCCTCGTCGATACCGTGCGGGTCGGAGCAGACCCTCGCTGATCTGGCGGTCCCGACGCTCTATCCGGCGAACGCTCAGGAAGTCCTAGTGTTCGGGCGCGCCGCCTACGAGATTTCCCGATTCTGCGGCTCTTGGGTCGGGCTCAAGATGCACGCAGACGTTGCCGACAGCTACGCGGCGGTCGATCTGGCAGCTTCGTTCGACGTGCCTACGGATCTCCGTCGCCGGATCGAGTGGCCCGATCGCGATCGCCCGGTGCAGCGCTACTCGATGGTGTCGCCGGCCTCGGTGGAGGCCGAGGCGGAGGCTTATGGCATCCGGCTGGCGGCTGCCCGCACAGCCTCCGGTCATCTCGGGCTGGACCGCCAGACGCGATCCGGGAACGCGCGGCTGGGCATCATCGCGGCTGGCGCGACGTACGGCCAGCTCAGAGACGCCCTCGCTGCTGAGGGTCTGGCCGACGACGCGGCTCTGGAAACCGCAGGAATCCGTGTCCTGAAGCCTGCCATGATCTGGCCGCTGAATCGGGATCTCATCGCTGGCTTCGCGCGCGGGCTCGAGGAGATTTTCGTCGTCGAGGAGAAGCGCGCCTTCATGGAAACCCAGATTCGCGATCTCCTGTACGGGACGCGTAACGCCCCCCGCGTCACCGGACGGACTGATCCCAGCGGAGCCGCGCTTCTTCCGGTGGGTGGCGGGCTGCGAGCTCAGGACATCGGTCCCTCGCTTCGAGCGCGCTTGGCCGCGGCTCTTCAGCTGGTCTCCCGGCACCGTGAGCGGGTGACCCTGGAGTTGCAGCCGGCACGGACCGTATCGCTGCTGCCGGTCAGATCTGCGTTTACCTGCTCGGGGTGCCCGCACAACGTGTCCACTGTGCTGCCTGAAGGCTCCATCGGCCACGGCGGCATCGGCTGCCACGGCATGGTGCTCAAGATGGACCGGGGTGTTGTCGGCATCACCCAGATGGGCGGCGAGGGAGCTCAGTGGGTAGGCGCGGAACGCTTCGTCGGGGACAAGCACCGTTTCCAGAACATCGGCGACGGCACCCTGGCCCACTCAGGTTTTCTCGCCATCAGGCAGGCGGTGGCCGCAGGTACGGCGATCACGTACAAGATCCTCTACAACGCCACCGTCGCCATGACCGGAGGCCAGGATGCGCCGGGCGGCCTGCCTGTGCCGGCCCTGGTCCGGCAGCTTGAGGCCGAAGGAGTGCGGCGGATCGTCGTGGTGACAGACGACCCGGGGAAGTACCGGCGTCGGCTGCGATCAGATACCCGGCTGCCGAGAGCAGTAGATGTCTTCCACCGTGACCGCCTCGATGAGGTGCAGCGTGAGCTACGGGACATCGCTGGTGTCACGGTCCTGGTTTACGACCAGGCCTGCGCGGCTGAGTTGCGTCGTGCCCGCAAACGCGGCAAGCTTCCGCAGCCCGCGCGCCGGATCATGATCGATGAGGGCATCTGCGAAGGCTGCGGCGACTGCGGGCGGGTGTCGAATTGCGCCAGCGTTCTTCCGGTCCTCACGGTGCTGGGCCGCAAGACACGGATCGACCAGGATTCCTGCAACTATGACGCGACGTGCCTGAAGGGGAACTGCCCCGCGTTCGTCTCGGTGACGGTGACCGAGCCGCCTGACAGGACCGCTAAGCCCGGGAGCAGGCGGGCCAGTCAGCCGGGTGAGAGCCACGAGCCGGCGACCGAGCCTGGCATTCCCGCGTCTGCGAACGTGGTGCTCGCCGGCATCGGCGGTACCGGGGTCACCACGCTCAGCCGGATCCTGGTCACTGCCGCCACCCTCGACGGAAAGAGCGTCATAGGTCTCGACCAGACTGGTCTGGCGCAGAAGGGCGGTGCCGTTGTCTCCCACCTCAGGGTGCACGCGCCGGAAGATCCGGAGAGCGCGGTCGGCTCGAGTCGCGTTCCCGGGCACGGGGCCGACCTTGCGCTGATCTTCGACGCCGTCACGGGCGCGCAGAACGCTGACTTGTACAGTCCGGACCGGACCGTTGTTGTCGCTTCGACGCGGATCGTTCCGACTGGCGCGATGGTCGCCGGCCGGTCAGATGACCCAGTGCCGGATCTCGGCCGCCTGCGCGTGGCCGTGGATGCGGCCACACGGGCTGCGGACAACGTTTGGCTCGATAGCGGATCTCTGGCGGCGGCTGAGTTCGGATCACCGGAGATGTCGAATCTGATCTTGCTTGGAGTCGCCTACCAGCGAGGGTTGGTGCCGGTTACGGCCGGAAGCATCGAGAAGGCCATCACGGCTAACGGGGCCCGCATTCAGGCCAATGTCGACGCGTTCAGGCTAGGGCGCCGGAGAGTCGGCGACCCGGCAGGTTCCGAGGTGGCCGGGGATCATGATCCTGGCAGGTCCGCGCCTGTCCAAAGGGCGCAGGGAATCGCGGCAGCTCTCGCTGGCCTGACTGGCCCGCAGGAGTTCTTGGACAAGATCGGCTATTTCGCGGCGGAACTCGCGGATTCCCGCAACGTCTCCTACGCCGCGCAGTTCGCCGGTTTCGTGCGCCAGGTGCGTGAGGCTGAATGCCGTGTCGATCCCGGGCTGACGACGCTCAGCGAAACCGTGGCTCTGCAGTTGTTCCGCCTCATGGCCTATAAGGATGAGTACGAAGTGGCGCGGCTGGCGCTGCGCTCGGACCTCCGGCGTGAAGTGGCGGCCCGGCACGGCAGGGCGCGGATAGCCTACGAATTGTTCCCGCCGACCTTGCGGCTGTTCGGCTTGCGCAAGAAGCTGGCGGTGCCTGCACGAATCGCCATCCCGATGTTCCGCATCTTGTACGCCGGACGGCGCCTGCGCGGCACGCGGGCCGACCCGTTCGGCTACTCTGCCGACCGCCGAATGGAACGCGAGCTGATCGGCGAATACCAGACCCTCATCGCGGACCTTCTGCACCAGGTGACTGCTGCGAGCTACGACGATGCGGTCGGCGTCGCCGCGCTCGCTGAGATGATCCGGGGCTACGACACCGTGAAGCGGGCGAATGTCCTGCGTTACCGGGAAGCGGTATCCAGGCAGCACCGCGAGTCGGCAGCCGCAGTTATCTCCGCGCAGAGCTAGTCGACATATATGTCGACTAGCGGTAATCTGTGTCGCGCGCCCCAGGAGGCTTTGTGAGAATCATCAATACAGGCGACTACTTCGGGTCCGTCCGCGACGGTGTCATCACCCCGCTCGGACTCGACGTCATGGCGTTCTACGCGGACCCTGACGCATTCAAGGACGTTGATCCGGCGGCTTTCGGGCTGCCCTCCGCCGTGCCGCTGGAGGATGTCATCCTGCACAGCCCGGTACCCAGGCCGTCCAAGATCCTGGGTGTCGGCCCGAATTACCTCGGTCACGCCGCGGAGGCCACGGTCGCAACGGCGGCGAGCGTGGATGACCTCGGCTGGTTCGCGGCCTTCAGCTCGAGCGTCATCGGGCCAGGGGAGGATATCCGCATTCCCGCCGGTGTCCGGGAGATCGATATCGAGGCTGAGATCGGCGTCGTGATCGGGCGGCCAGCGCACAACGTGACGCCAGGCGAGGCCGGCTCCCACATCGCCGGGTTCGTCTGCCTCAATGACGTCTCCGCGCGCGAGCTTCAGCGCAGGAACAGCCTGCGTGGCAAGGCCATCGATACCTTCTTCCCGATCGGCCCGTATCTCGTGACCCCGGACGAGCTCGGATCATGGCAGGGGCGCGCGGTCCGTTCGTATGTCAACGGTCAGTGCTTCCAGGACGGCTCCACCGGCGACATGGTCTTCGGGGTCGAGGAGCTGCTCTCGTCGTTCTCGCGGCTGCTCACGCTGGAGCCAGGCGACGTGATCGCGACCGGCACGCCCGCAGGCACTCCGGCGTACTCGAATCCGCCACGTTACCTTCAGGACGGCGACATCGCGGCAGTCAGCGTCGAGGGTCTCGGCAGGCTTGAGAACCGCGTGCGTCAGTGTTGAGACCGCCGTCCGCGCTCAGCGGTGCCGCCTACTGGCTGCACGACACCCCTGAGCAGGCCGACTTCCGGGTGCAGGCCAGGCAATGGCTGGCCGTGACCCTGGCCGAGGTGTGCGGCGACGTCAGCTCCCCGGACTACGACCTGCGGCTCGAGGAGTACCCCGTACGCCGGCGCTGGCAGGCGGCTCTGGCCGACGCCGGCTGGGCGGGCCTCGCCTGGCCGGCGGAGTACGGCGGCCGTGCCTTCCCGATGGCCCTGCAGGCGGTCTTCCACGAGGAGTCCTCGCGAGCCCGTGCCCCGCGCCCGCTGAACAGCATCGGTCTCTACATGGCCGGGCCGACGATTATCGCCTTCGGTACGGAGATGCAGAAGGCGGATCACCTCGGCCCGATCCTGCGTGGCGACGAGATCTGGTGCCAGGGCTTCAGCGAACCTGGCGCCGGCAGCGACCTGCGCGGACTCAGGGTGCGCGCGCAGCCCGACGGTGACGGCTACACGATCAACGGCACGAAGATCTGGACGAGCTACGCTGACGTCTCGAGCTACTGCATCCTGCTCGTCCGTACCAGTGTGACAGCCGCTGAGGCTTCGCCGCTGTCCATGCTGCTTTTGCCGATGGACGCACCTGGAGTTACCTGTCGTCCCATCAGGCAGGCGACCGGCAAGGCCCGCTTCTGTGAAGTCGTCCTCGAGAACGTGCGGCTGCCCCGGTCGGCCCTGCTGGGCGCTGAAGGGCAAGGGTGGCAAGTGGCCATGACGACCATCGCGCACGAGAGAGCCACCATGGGTTTCGCCCTGCAGGCCGATTGCGCGGCCTTGCTGGACCGGCTGACCGACTTGGCCCGCGAGGCTGGCGTGACGGGCGGGGAGATCGGGGCCCGGCTCGCGACGATGCGGGCCACCACCAGCGCGATGCGCGCGCTGGGCCGGATCGGGCTGCGTGCCTACTCCGAGACGGGTACTCCCGGCCCGGAAGGATCGATGATGAAGCTCACCTGGGAACAGCTCCAGCACGATATCTGCGTGTGCGCTCTGGAGGTGCTGGGCACTCCTGGCGGTCGCAGAGTCGACGAGCGGCGGCATGAGTACTGGACCGCGACGTACTTGCGCAGCCGCGGCAACACAATCGAGGCGGGAACCACAGAAATGCACCTCAACGCTATCTCGCAGCGGATCCTCGGCATGCCCCGTCCGCCTCGCGTGATGGAGCGCTGACCAGCATGCTCGTTCTGACCAGCGGAGGCGCGCGCACGCCGGAGCAGGCTGATCTCACCGAGTTGGTCGCCCGCATCACCGCTGAGGCCGGCGCCTGTCGGCTCGATGCCGACTCGCGGCAGCGCCATCTGGCCGCGCTCGCGAGGCTGCGGGCACTCGGCATGGCAGAGATCACCGATCTGCCGACGCAAGCCGTCGTCGCCGAGACACTAGGCCGGGCGTTGTTCTGCCGAGCTGCGGCTGAGGAGTTGTATCAGGAATGGGCATCGCTCCCAGATCGTCCGGCCGGGACGGGCCCGGCTGACGACGTCGGCAGGACGATCGGTGCCTTGCTGGAACCATGCCAGCCGGTCACGGCGTCCAGGGCGCCCGCCGGGCCGGAGTCCGCGGCCGCTTTCGCGCTCTGGCACGGTTTCGAGGCGCTCGGGTCAGCGATCGGAGCGCTCGATGACGCAGTTGTCCACAGTCGCCGCCGCGAGCAGTTCGGCACGCCGATCGGCGTCAATCAGGCGATCAGTCATCGCTGCGCCAGGCTGTATGTCGATCTGGAGCTTGCTGCCGCACTCGGGGAGTTCGGCGCTTCCGCCCAAGACGTGACGACTTCCGCCGGACTGGAGGCGGTCGCCGGTTTCAGCCTGCTGGCCGGCGACGTCGCGATCCGGACCGCGGAGGCTTGCCTGCACATGAATGGCGCGACCGGATTCTGCTGGGAGCACGACGCGCATCTGCGGCTGCGGCGGGCGTGGACGCTCCGGGCCCTCCTGAGGCGAGGCACTTCTGATGAGGCAAGTTTTCTGCTGGCCCACTATGCCGACATCACCGAGTTAAGCGGGGAATCACTATGGCAATGCCAATCGGATCGCCGGTCATCGACCTGATGATCGGCCCGTCCAATCTGGATTACCTGAATCAGAGCCTTATGGACGTCAGCCGACGCGGACCGTGGTCGCGGCACCCGGCCGAGTACATGTTCAAAGATGTTCCGGATGCCCACGCTTACTCACCCGACGACACCGCGGTCGCGGATCGGCTGATTGCGGAGATGGACCGGTTCAATATCGTCCAGGGAATAATCAACTTCATTCCCGGCCATGCCTGGTGCGAGGACGGTATCAAACGATTCCCCGATAGGCTTATTCCGTCGCTAGCAGTGAACCCGAATCACGGCATGGATGAAGTCCGCCGGATTGTCTACTGTTACGAGACCTTCGGCATCAAGGCTCTGACCGCGTTTCCGGCCGGCCTGTTTCCCGCGGTTCCCATTAACGACAAGATGTTCTACCCGGTCTACGCCAAGGCGGTCGAACTTGACCTGCCGGTCTTCCTGACGGTGGGCGTGCCTGGGCCGCGGGTCCGGTTCGCTCCGCAGGCGGTCGAGCTTCTCGATGAGATCTGCTGGTTTTTTCCCGACCTGGTGGTGGTCACGCGGCACGGCGGAGAACCCTGGGCCGATCTGCTGGTGAAGCTCATGCTCAAGTATCCGAATCTGTACTACTCGACGAGTGCCTTCGCGCCCCGGTACTACCCGCAGCCGATTATGAATTTCGCGAACTCCCGCGGCCGGGACAAGATCATGTACGCCGGCTACTACCCGCTCGGCATCTCACTCGACCGGATCTTCGCAGAGCTGCCGGGCGTTCCGTTCCGGGACGAGGTATGGGCGCCGTTCCTGCACGAGAACGCGCGCCGCGTGCTGAAACTCTGACTACACCGCAGCGGCTGGCGGCGCCGGAGCGATGCCGATGGCCCGTGTCCACACCGAATTCATCGTCTCGATCGCGGCGTCGTGGTCATAGGGGTCGCCGCCGACCATCCACCAATAGCAGAAATTCGACTGCATCGCCTGAAGGGCGCCCGCGGTGGTGCGCGCGTCGATGGAGGGGTCGGCCAGTCCTTCCTTCTGCCACCGCTCGATAATCGCGGCGATACGGGCTACCTGGCGCAGGCGCCCTTCGAGCCGGGCGGCATGCACTTGGGGGTCGATGGTGGAGACCTGCTCGAGCAGGCCAAGGAATTCGCGATTCCGGCTATAGGTTTCGACCCAGTTCCGGTTCGCCGTATCGATGGCGGTGGCCGGGTCGACCCCGGACTGGTCCGGACTGAACATGCCGGACACTGATTTGTAGATGTCCTGGGCGACCTCGGTAGCGATGTGCTGGAACACTTCAAGCTTGGACGGGAAGTAGGTATAGAAGGAGCCGCGGGCGCACTGAGCTTCCTTGACGATGTCCTCGATGCGCGCGTTGGCGTAGCCATCTCGCTCGAAGACCACTCGCGCTGCCTTGACCAGCTCGGCGCGCGCCTTGCGGCCGCGCTGGCCGATACCCGTGCCGTAGACGGCACGGCGCCTTTCGGCCGTGCCGACCGGTTCCCAGCCGCCACGCGTGCGTGAGCCATCACTCGGGACAGGATCGGTAGCCCGCGATGATCCGCCGCGCTTGGTTGCCGCGGGCTTCGTCGTCGCTTTTCTGCCTGCCGACATGGGGGATCGCTCCTAGAGGTCCGGGTGCCTGACTTCCAGAATAGATGTCGGGACGCGCATCTCAGATAGGCGGTATGTCGATGCCGAGTTGCTGATCGGGGCGGTTGAGCATGTCCCGCAGCTGCGAGCGCTGGATCTTGCCCGACGCAGTTTCGGGGAGTCCATCGACGTAAAATACATGACGCAGCGTCGCCTGCTTACCGACCCTGGAGCGAACCGCAGCTCCCAGACGGTTCGACAGTTCGGCCGACGGCCGGGCACCAGGGCAAAGGACAACGACGGCGCTGACGGCCTCCCCGCGGAGCTCATCGGCAATCCCGATGACGGCTGCCTGGGCGACGTCGCGGTCGTCGGCGACGACGGTCTCGACGTCGAAGGGGCCAATCCGGTAGCCCGAGCTGGTGATCACGTCGTCTGCCCTGGTGGCTGAGCGGAACTCCCCGTCCGCCCCGATGCTGGCGCGGTCCGCGGTGACGTAATATCGCGAGCCGAACGGATAGCGCTGGGCGGTAGCCGCAGGGTCATGCAGGTAGCCATGGAACCAGAACAGCGGCGACGCCGCGGTGTCCAATGCCAGGTCGCCGGGAGCTTCGTCCTTGCGATCAGCGCCGGCCTCGTCCAGGATCACCGCGCGGAAGCCGGGCAGGGACGGTCCCATGATCGCCTCGGTGACCTGGGCATCGCGCGGTGTGTGCAGGTGCGGGTACCCGATGACCATCCCTAGTTCGCTCTGGCCGTAGTGGTCAAAAATCGGGACACCGAGTCTCGCCGTCGCCCACTGCGCGATTTCCGCTGTCAGCGGTTCGCCCGCGCTGGAGATCCGCTGCAGGCGGTGACCGGTAATGGCGTCGAGGCCTGCGGTCGCCCCTCGGAGCGCCCGAAAGGCTGTCGGGGGACCGCACAGGTTCGTGACCTGATACCGGCGGACGGCCTCCAGGAGATCCAGCGGGTCGAACATTGCGTTCCGGACGATCGTCGTGTGACCGCAGAGCAATGGCCCGATGAGGCCGTAAAACAGGCCGTAGCCCCAGCCCGGATCAGAGATGTTCAGGAAGACGTCGTCGTCGCGAAGCCCCAGGCCGAAAAGCATGTAGGAATGGAACGAGGCGAGCGCCCACACGGGGATCTGAACGCCCTTCGGCTTGCCGGTCGTGCCCGAGGTGAAGAGCAGGATGAGCGGGTCGTCGCCCGAACGACGGACCGCCTCCGCCGACGGGCCGCTGCGGACGAGCTCGTAGAAGTCGAGATCGCCGGGCTGTCGCGCCGGGCCGGCGCAGATGACACTGCGATCCGACGGGCCGGCCAGCCTGCCGCGATGGGATCCGGCGACCACGACGCGGGCATCGCAGAGGTCCAGACGGTAGGCGAGGGCGTCACTTCCGAGCGCGGTAAAGAGCGGGAGGTGCACGGCGCCCAGCCGGAAGATGGCGAGCAGCGTGACCAGCAGTTCGGCCGACTTCGACAGCAGCACGCCGACGGGATCCCCTGGGCCGACGCCGAGCTGAGATAGCGCGCCGGCCAGGCGCGCCGACTGGTCGCGCAGTTCCGCGTAGGTCAGGCTGACTGCCTGCCCGTCAGTCTCGACGATGGCCGCTGGACGGGCCTGGCCCGCATGGGTGTCGCACATGAGGTCTGCGACGCAGACGCTGTGCGACCGGTAGCGCCGCAACAGTTCGGCAACGACGGTCTGAGGGTTCGCCAGGTCGGTCACGGAGGGCTCGTGTCAGATCAGATGCGGACCGACCCGGGCCGGATGCCCGGTAGCGTCATCACTCCCGGGTCGAGGGGGCCGAGATACATGCGCTGGTAGCTGCGCCGCGCAAACCGCCATCCTTCGGCGGTACGGACATACTCGTCCGTGTAATTGCCGACCATCATCCTGGTCTCGTCCGCGACATTCCGGTTGAGCTCGAGGATGTACCAGCTGCCGGTCCCGGTGGAGTCTTTGACGATTACCTCGCTGTTAAAGACCAGGAGCGCGACGTAGGGGAATTTGGCCATGCCGGCGATCCAGCGGCCGCGCAGTTCTTCCCGCCCTTGGATGGATTCGCCGGACAACTGCCAGATCCCGTCCTCCGCCCAGGTGTCAACCCACCGGTCGGGATCGCGACGGCACGTGGCATCAGCCGCCCTGGCGACGAGATTGCGGATCTGCTCGGCGTCTTCGGCGCAAGAACTGGTGCTCACTGTCGGGCCCCTGCCTGTGATTGCTGGTCTTCGCTTCGCTGTAGGCACGTCGTCCGTCACTCCATCAACTGTGTCGATAGCGCTGACGGATGACGGCGCCGGGTCCAAGCTCGGCCGGTTACCAGGAACTATAGAGCGAAGAACGAGTACTCGACAAGTATGTCGAGAACCGCTACCTTGAAGGCGTGATGAAGCGGCTGGTGCCCCCGGGGCCAGGTATAACGCGGCTTGGCGCCGACGTGGGCGGGACGTTTACGGACGTCGTCGCCATCGATTCGAACGGCGTCGTGCACATCGGGAAAACCCTGACGACTCCGGGCGAGGAACACCGCGGCGTCCTAGACTCGATCGCTCAGTCGGGGATCGGAGTCGCCGGCATCGACGTGCTGGTGCACGGAACGACCCTGGTGATCAACGCGCTCACCGAGCGATCTGACCGCTGCGTCGCCCTGGTGACTACGGCGGGCTTCCGCGACGTGCACCTGATGGGACGCAGCAGCCGCCCCCAGGACACCAATATCTTCTATCACCGTGACGAACCGCTGATCCCGCGGCACCGGATCTTCGAAATCGGCGAGCGGATGCTGGCCAGCGGGGAATCGCTGAGCAAGCCTGAGGCGAAGGACATCGTCGAGGTCGCCGCGAGGCTGGCGGACATCGGCACCGAGGCCGTGGGCGTCGCCTTCCTGAATTCCTACGCGCATCCCGCGCACGAGGAGGACGTTGCCGAGGCGCTGCGCGCTGCGCTTCCCGGCGTGTTCGTAACCACATCCTCGAGCATCAGCCGCACTTGGCGCGAGTATGAGCGCTTTACGACGGCGGCCGCGAATGCCTATGTCGGGCCGACGGCGGATCACTACCTAAAGCAGATCGAGACGAGCCTGGCCGAGCGCGGCTTCAACGGTACCTTCGCGCTTCTCGACTCCAACGGCGGCGCGCTGACCCCGGCCACGGGCCGGCGTTTTCCCGTACGCCTGGTCGAGTCTGGTCCCGTCGGCGGAGCGCTCGCCGCCCGGGATCTGGTAGCCGAGCTGGGGCTGGACTCCGCGGTGTCCTTTGACATGGGCGGGACGACGGCCAAGTCCACCATCATCGAGAATGGCACCTTCACCTCGACCGATCTCTACTGGCCGGTCGGCTACGACACCGGCTTCCCGGTCCAGACCCCGTGCGTTGACATCATCGAAATCGGGGCTGGTGGCGGATCGATTGCCTGGGTCGATGATGGCGGCAGGCTGCGGGTAGGCCCCCGCTCAGCTGGCGCGGCGCCGGGTCCGGCCTGCTACGGCAACGGCGGCACCGCCCTGACGGTGACCGACGCGAACGTGTTCTGCGGTCGGCTGCCGGTGGACTTTTTCCTCGCGTCGATCACCGTGTCCGGCGAACTCGCCGCCGAGGCCACCTCCCGGCTCGCCCGGCAGCTGAACCTGACTGACCTGCGACTGGCGACTGGCGTCATCGAGATCGCCAACATGCTGATGGCCGACGTAGTGCGGCAGCAGACCGTGGTGCGCGGGCGCAATCCCCACCGGACCGCTCTGGTCGGATTCGGAGGGGCAGGCCCGATTCACGCCTGCGAAGTCGCCGCAGCGGCCAGCGTTCCACGCGTGCTCATCCCCATCTCGCCTGGCCATTTCTCGGCGTTCGGGATGCTGAAGGCAGACCTGCGCTACGACGCCACCATCGTCGTCCAGGGCCTGGTCGACGACGCTGACACGTTCGGACTGTCGGGCCGCCTGCGTAACCTCGGCCGCGAGCTCAGCCAGGTACTGGCCAGCGGCGAGACGATACCGGCGCCGGATGACCTTCACTACCAGGTCGGCTTCGCGCTCCGGTACCGGGGGCAGGCGCACACCCTGCACATCGACCTGCCCAGGCCCGGCATGACGATTCAGCAGGCCGACCTCCAGATCCTGCGAGACGCCTTCGAGGACGAGCACGGCCGGCGCTTCGGGCACACTCATGCGGGCGCTGCTGTGGAGATCGTCTCGGTGGATCTGGCCGTTCACAGGCCGCTGCCGCAGGCCAGGGTCCGCGGAACGAAGCCGTCAGCGAGCCTGGGCACTGGCACCGGGAAGGTGCACTTCGGCCAGGGCGCGGCTGTGACGACCGAGATTGTGCCGCGGTCCGACCTCGTCGTCGGCTCAGACTTCGAGGGACCGCTGATCGCGTATGAGATCGGGACCTGCACGCTCATTCCACCCGGTGCGCGAGGCACCGTCCTGCCTGGCGGCGTGCTCGACATCGACGTCTCCAGGATGAGGAGCGACCAGTGACCGAGACTGTCCCGGAGACGATCGCGAGGCCCGCGGCCATCGATCAGCTGGAGATCGAGTTCTTTCGCTACGCGCTATCCGCGGTCCTCAACGAGCTCGAGTTGAGCCTCGTCCAGAGCGCGTACAGCCCGCTCATTTATGAGTACAAGGATTTCGCCGTCGGTGTGCTGAGCCCCGCGTTCGAGCTGATGAACCACTCGAGCATGAGCACGCCCGGCTTTCTCGCGGATCTTGGCGACACGGTTCGCGATGCCGTGGAGATTGTCGGGAGCGACCGTCTCGGCCCGGGTGACGCGATCCTCACGAACTACGCGGCGGTGCAGGGCCAGCACCTCAACAACATGGTGATCATCGCGCCGCTATACCAGTCGGAGGCGAAGGTCGCTTACCTCGCTATCCGCGCGCACTGGTCGGATATTGGTGGCATCGAGCCCGGCTCAATGAGCTGGCGGGCGACGGAGATCTACCACGAGGGAATGCAGTTCCGCGGCATGCGGGTGATGACCGCGGGCCAGCTGCTGCCCGAGGCCGTCGCGACCTGCGTGGCCAACAGCCGGCTCGAGGACTACATTCGCGGCGACCTGACGGCCCAGGTGGGATGCTGCCTGCTCGGCCAGACCAGGTGGAACGACCGGATCGCCAGCCGCTGGAGCCCGGCCTACGTGGCGCAGTTGTGGGCCGCTCAGCGAGAGCAAAGCCATGCGCTGGCCAAGAGCCGGATCAGGGGTCTGCCGGACGGTCGGTACCACGCGTCCTGCCGGACAGACGACAGCGGGCTCGCCGGCACGGAGTCGCTTGAGCTCAATGTGGGCGTCACGATCGAAGGTGATTCGATGACGATCGACCTGACGGGTTACCCCGACCAGGTCACGGCCCCCATTAATAGCGGTGCGCCTCGGCGGCACCGGGTGGCGTGCCGTGCGCTCATCGCGCCGGACTACCCGATCGATGAGGGCATTCTGTCCGCCGTTGAGGTTCGCTTCCGTCCGGGGACGATCATCAGCGCAGGCAAGGGCGCCGCGATGGGGCACTGGAACAGCGCAGGACCCAACCTCAGCGACCTCATCTACCGTGCAATCGGGGAGAAGCACCCCGAGAAGGTGCCGGCCGGCCATCACGCCAGTATGAACGTCTTCATTTTCTCCGGCCGGGGCGCGAACGGGTCGTGGTGGCAGACGATCGACACCGCCGGCGGGGGCTGGGGCGGACATGCGCGGGCGGACGGGTTCAGCCCGCTCAAGACGCTGGGCCACGGCGATAACAAGGACATCCCGGTCGAGCTCATCGAGGGCCGTTTCCCGCTCCGGGTGGACAGCCTGGAGTACATCCCGGATTCGGGCGGGTCCGGAACGCACCGCGGCGGTCTCGGCGTCCGCCGGAGGATCACCGTCCTCGACACCGTGTATCTGACGACATCGATGGACCGGACACTGGATCCGCCATGGGGCTTGTCCGGAGGGGAATCGGGTCGGCCTGGATCAGTCCGGATCCGTCAGGCTGGCCAGGACTCCTGGACCGAATCGACCAAGGTTTCCATGCTCGAGCTTCAACGAGGAAGCGAGGTAGAAATCTGTACTGCCGGCGGCGGGGGATGGGGTCCGCCTGACGGACGCCCGGCAGCTGCTTGTGAGCTAGATCGTCTCAACGGATTCGTTACCGGTGACGGCTCCCGGCCACCTGCGCCGGGAGCGGCCCGGACACGCCCGAGGGCGTCTGTTGAGACTGCAGCCTTCACTTGGAGGATTTCGCAATGGAACGAAACATCACCAGACTGAGCCGCCGCGATATCCTTCGCGCGACGGCCGGAACTGCCGCGTTCGGCCTCGGTGCCAGCTTCCTGGCGGCCTGCGGAGCATCGAGCGGCGCGAAGGTCTCAAGCAGCTCGGCCGGTGTTCCGAAGAAGGGCGGCACGCTAAGTCTCGGCATGACGGGTGCGTCGACGTACGACTCGGCTGACGTTAGCTTTGCCTCCAGCAACTGGGACTACATGCTGGCCTCACTGATTTTCGACCGGCTGAATGGCGACTTCGTCTCTGGCGGCTTCACGCCGATGCTGGCCGAGGAAATAACGCTGGACTCAAGCGCCACGCACTGCACCGTGCGGCTTCGCAGCGGCGTCGAGTTTCATAACGGCAAGACGATCAGCGCTGATGACCTGATCGCCACCATCCAGCGGATCGTCAACCCGAAGAATCCCGGCGCCGTGGCTTCGCTGCTGAATGTCGACACCGCGACGCTGAAGAAGGTCGACGCGCTCACCGTGAGCTTCGCCCTCACCTCGCCGAATGCCTTCCTCCCGTCCCATCTGGCGGCCATTCAGTCGGGCATTGTCCCGGCCGACTTTAACCCCAAGAACCCCGTGGGCGCCGGGCCGTTCATGTTCAAGGATTTCACCCCCGGCCAGAGCGCGACGCTGGCACGGTTCCCGAACTACTGGAACACCGCCCCGTACATCGACGTCCTGTCCGTCCAGGGGTACACGTCCTCGGCGACCCTGGTGAACGCCCTGACCTCAGGCGCAGCTGACGCGGCCACTACCTTCAGCCTTACTGACCTGCCGACGCTCAGGGCGGCGAGCGGTGTCACGGTCCTGAGTCACCAGGCCGGCGGTTTCTTTCCCTATGTCCTGTACTCAGGTAAAGGCCCGTTCGCGGATGTCCGGGCACGGCAGGCGATGCGGCTTGCGGTCGATCGCGGGCAACTGGTGGAGACACTGCTCAGCGAGCAGGGACGGGTCGCCAACGACCTGTTCTCGCCAAACGACGTGAACTTCGCCTCGTCGGTACCGCAGCGCACGCAGGACGTCGGCCAGGCGAAGTCCTTGCTCAAGGCAGCCGGACTGGACGGCCTCAACCTGACCATGGCGACCTCGCCGTTTCTCGCCAACGCTGAGGTCGTGCTGGCCCAGCAACTGGCAGCGGTAGGCGTCAACATCAAGGTGGAGAACGTGGACGCGACCACCTTCTACACCAAGCACTACGCGCAGGATCCGCTGTTCGTCTCCTACTGGCTTAACCAGCCGCTCGCCCGTATCAACGGCCTGTGCTACGTGCCGAACGCGCACTTCCCGGAGACCGGCTGGCTGAATCCCCAGTACGAGAGCCTTCTCACCCAGGCCAGGGCCGCGACCGACCCATCCAAGCGCGGTGAGCTGGAGGTTCAGATGCAGCAGATTTACTATGACCAGGGCCCGTGGCTCATCTGGGGCTTCGAGAACGAGGTCGACGCCGTGGCGTCGAACGTGCACGGCACCACCCAGGACACCTCAGGCTTTCCGTTCGGCCGTTTCCTGGCCTTCAAGGACATGTGGCTCGACTAAGCCGCAAAGCATCGAACATTTCCTACGAGAAGGGATATAAGGAACATATGGGACGTTTCATAGTTGGCCGTCTGGGCTGGCTGTTGCTGACAGTGTTCATTGTGTCCGTCATCGTGTTCGGTGCGACTCAGGCGCTGCCGGGAAATATCGCCAATACGATCCTTGGCCAGTCGGCGACACCGCAGTCGGTGGCCCGGCTGGACAGGGCTCTCGGCCTGGACCACTCGCTGGTTAGCCAGTACCTGTCCTGGGCGGGCAACCTACTGCGCGGGAACCCCGGCAACTCGCTGGCCAGCGGGCTGCCCATCACGACCGAGCTCAGCCATGCGCTGATAAACAGCACGATCCTCATTGCGATCACGGCATTGCTCTCACTGCCCCTGGCGGTGGTGATCGGGATATGGAGCGCCTCACGGCGCGGATCCGCGGGCGAGGAGCTGGTCGGCGGGGCGAGCCTGATTCTCATCGCGCTCCCGCAGTTCGTGCTGGGAATCCTGCTCATCCTGTTGCTCGCAACCGGCGCCCTCCACCTGCTGCCTGCCGTGTCCACCCTCAGTCCCGGCCAGGTAATAAGCGACCAGCCGGAGAAGATCATCCTGCCTGCGGCCACCCTGGTGCTGACGACGGTCCCGTACCTGGCCCGGCTGGTGCGCGCGTCCGCCAGCGAGGTCCTGGCGTCGGATTACGTAACGATGGCGGTTCTCCGCGGCGTCAGCGGACCCCGCCTGCTGCTGCGGCATGTACTCCCGAATGCGCTGGTGCCGACGGTGCAGGCGTTTACGCTCAGCGTCGCCTACCTGGCGGGCGGCATTGTCGTCGTCGAGTCCGTCTTCAACTTCCCCGGCATTGGCAGTGCCTTCGTGACCGCCGTCCAGAACCGCGACGTGCCGGAGATCCAGCTGATCGCGGTCGGGCTGGCTGCCTTGTACCTGGTCCTGAACGTCCTTGGCGATGTTGTCTCGGTGCTCCTGACCCCCCGGCTACGGACTGAGATGAGATGAGCGACCTGCTGCCGGCGTCGGCGCACCCGGCTGCCGAACCGATCGCGGCGCGGCCGTCCGGCGCGCCGTTCCTCCGCGCGGCGCTGCGCAACCGGCGCACGCAGGCGGGGCTAGCGCTGTTGATTCCGCTTGTCGTGCTGATAGCGGCTGGACCAGCGCTGGCGCCGTACAACCCGAACGCGTTTGTCGGATTGCAGTTCTCGGCGCCGAGCTCACATTTCTGGCTCGGCACTGACGAGCTCGGCCGTGATGTCCTGAGCAGGCTGCTCGTCGGCGGCTGGTCGACCCTGACGGTGTCACTGCTCGGGACGATTCTGGGTGTCGCGGCCGGGACTGCGATAGGCCTGGCCACGGCCATTGCCAAGAGCCGGTCCAGCAACGTGGTCATGCGGCTGCTCGACGCTGTTATCTCGTTCCCGCAGTACGTCCTGGTACTGCTGTTCGTCTCGGTGTTCGGCTCGCCCGCCTGGCTGACGATCTGTCTGGTCGGTGCGATCTGGGCTCCCCAGGTCGCTCGCGTCATCCGGGCCGCCGCGCTCGCGGTCGTGGAGCAGGACTTCATCCGGTTCTCCCTGACGCTCGGCACCTCCCGCCTCCGGATCATGTTCCTTGAGGTGCTGCCAAGCGTGACGGCGCCGCTGAGCGTCGAATTCGGGGTCCGCCTTACCTACTCGATTGCCCTGGTGGCCGGGCTCGGCTTTCTCGGGTTCGGGCCGCCGCCGCCCGCCGCCAACTGGGGCTCGATGATCACAGAGAACCAGGCCGGGATCAGCATCCAGCCGTGGGCAGTCCTGGCCCCGGTCCTGGCCATCGGGATGCTGACGGTTGCGGTCAACCTGGTCGCAGACGGCCTGGCGCAGTCGAGTGCGCGCGGAGCACGCCGGTGACTGCCGTCGTCGAGAGCCTCACGGTCGGCGTTGGTGCCACGGGGCCGCTGATCATCCAGGACATTAGCTGCCGGATCGAGACCGGGCAGATCGTCGGGCTGGTCGGCGAGTCCGGTAGCGGCAAGACGACGCTTGCGACCGCAATGCTGGGCTACCTGCGCGATGGCGCTCAGGTCAGAAGCGGACGCGTGGTCGTTGACGGCCATGACATCACCGCAGCTGGCCGGCAGGAGCTGAACCGGATTCGCGGCCGGGTGGTTTCTTACGTTTCCTCCGACCCGGGCTCGGCTCTTAACCCTGTTCGCCGGATCGGAGCCCAGCTGCGCGAGATGACTCCCGGCGGCAAGGGAGCCTCGGCGGGAACCGCCAGAGCGGGCGATGACCTGATCGCTCAGACGCTGCACAGCGTCGGCTTGCCTTCCGGCCGTGAGTTCCTGCGGCGGTTCCCGCATCAGCTGTCGGGCGGCCAGCAACAGCGGGTCATGCTGGCGTTCGCATTCCTGCGCGACCCCGGCCTAGTCGTGCTCGACGAGCCGACGAGCGCCCTGGACGCCATCACCCAGCGTTCGGTATTGGACGTGGTACGGGCCATGTGCACCGAACACGGGACAGCGGCCCTGCTCATCAGCCACGACATTGAAGTGATCAGCTCGGTCGGTGATGCCGTGATCGTCCTGTACGGCGGCCGGGTCGCGGAGTCCGGCCCGGTCGAACAGGTCCTGCAGGCACCGAGCCACCGTTATACTAACGCGCTACTCACCGCGGTCCCAACGGCCGAAGTCGGAGCTCAGGTCAGCGGTATCCGCGGCCGGGCGCCCCGGCTGGAGGAGCGGGCAGTCGGCTGCTTCTTCGCGCCTCGGTGTGATTTCGCTGGGAACCCGTGTCATGAAAAGACCCCGCAGCTGGTGAACCTGCAGGCCGTAGGTCACATCGGCGTCCCCCATCTGTCCGCGTGCTTCTTCCCGCGGGCTGATGGCGTCGATCCGATGCACCCCAGCGCGGCCGCCAACAATGAACGCCTGGACGTCGGCGAGACCGAGGCCCCCGCCCTGGAGGCGCGGAACCTGACGGTGAGTTACGGCGCCCGAACGGTGCTGCAGGACATCTCGTTCCGGCTCGTGCCCGGCGAGTGCCTGGCCGTCGTCGGCGAGTCCGGAAGCGGCAAGTCGACCCTCGCGCACGCCCTGGTGGGGCTGCGCGCGCCGAACGGGGGAACCATCGAGCTGGCCGACGGCCAGCTCGCGGGACTCGCCGCCCAGCGCACCACCGAACAGCGCAGGCAGATCCAGTATGTGTTCCAGAACCCTTATGCCTCGCTCAACCCGCGCCGCACGATTCGCCAGATCCTTCGGGAGCCGGTGCGCGCGTTCGACCTGGACGCACCTGACCTGGCTGGCGCGCTCGACCGGGTCTCGCTCAGCCAGAGCGTCCTAGATGAGCGGCCAGCCGCGCTGTCCGGCGGTGAGCGGCAGCGGGTAGCGATCGCACGGGCGCTACTGGTGCAGCCGTCATTCCTCATCTGCGACGAAGTCACCTCGGCGCTCGACGTGTCGGTTCAGGCTACGGTTGTCCGGCTGCTCGGTGAGCTGCGGGAGGAGCTAGGGCTCGGGCTGCTGTTCATCACGCACAACCTCAAGCTCGTCGCCTCGATCGCCGATCGCGTCATGGTGATGCGCGACGGCCTCGTGACGAATGTCGGTTCCACCTCGGAGGTCTTCACCGGCGGGGCCGACGAGTACACCTCCATCCTGCTCACGGATGCCTCGATCAGGAGTGACACGTGACCACGCGATACGTCCCGCCCAGCAAGAAGGTCATCCGCAAGAACCGGATCATCTTCCAGCTCACTCTCTTTGGCATCAGCGTGTACGACTCGTGGATCCTGGAGGTTCGCGGGCGTAAGTCCGGTGCCACTAGGCGGGTCCCGGTCAGCCTGATCACTTTCGAGGGCAAGAACTACCTATCCGCCGGACGGGGTAACACCGAGTGGGTCCGCAATCTGCGTGCGGCCGGCGAGGGCCGGATACGGCTTGGCTTGCGCAGGCGCCGGTTCCAGGCACACGAGCTGCCGGATGATCAGAAGGCCCCCATTCTGCGGGTGTACCTGGCGCGGCACATCACGCGAATCGGTCCTCTCTTCGCGCCCGCCACCCCGGACGGGCCCGATGAGATGTGGGAAGGCGTTGTTGCCAACCATCCCGTCTTCCGGCTCGACTACCGGAAGTAGTTCGGTGGCGACGGCTGAGTACGAGGTGGCGCCCGGAGCCGGTCCGCTCACCGGATTGCGAGTGGTGGAGCTCGCCGGCATCGGCCCGGCACCGCACGCTGCGATGTGGCTCGCCGATATGGGCGCCGACGTCATCCGGGTGGAGCGGCCGGACCCGCCGTCCTCCGAACTCGTCCGTCCGGCCGACCAGCTCCTGCGAGCACGCAGGGTCCTGACAGCTGACCTCAAGTCCGCCCCCGACCGCCAGGCGGTGCTGGAGTTGATCGGCGCGGCGGATGTCCTGATCGACCCGTTCCGCCCCGGCGTCGCGGAGCGCCTGGGAGTTGGGCCGCAGCCGTGCGCCGAGCGCAATGGGCGGCTGATCTATGCTCGAATGACCGGCTGGGGCCAGACGGGCCCGCTGGCTGGTCAGGCCGGACACGACATTAACTACATCTCCCTGACCGGCGTACTGCACTCGATCGGGACGCGCGAGACGCCGACGCCGCCACTGAACCTCGTCGGTGATTTCGGCGGCGGCAGCATGCTACTGCTGCCGGGAATCCTCGCCGCGCTTTGGGAACGTGAACGCTCGGGGACCGGCCAGACGGTCGACGTGGCGATGATCGACGGAGCCTCACTGTTGCTGCAAGATCACTGGGGACAGTACTCGCGTGGTCGGCTCGACAGTAGCCGCCAGGCAAACATGCTCGACGGAGGAGCTCCTTACTACCGTACCTACCGATGCGGCGATGGCCGGTTCGTCGCGGTCGGCGCCATCGAGCCCCAGTTCTATGCCGCCCTGCTGACAGGTCTTGAGTTGCACGAAAGCGATCTGCCGGACCGTGATGATCACGACCGCTGGCCGGAACTAGCAACGACCTTTGAGACCCGGTTCGCTGAACGGCCGCGCGATGACTGGGCGGCTGTCTTCGCAGACACCGACGCCTGCGTCACGCCCGTGCTCGCGCTCGACGAGGTACTCACGCATCCGCATATCTCGGCGCGGAGGACCATTGTCGTAGTTGGCGGATTGCCGCAGGCGGCACCCGCGCCTAGATTCTCCCGCAGCGTCGTGAACGGAGGATCCGCGATGCAGCGTCAGAGCACAGTTACGCTGGCCGAGATGGTCGAGGCGTGGGCACAACCAGTGCCCGAGGCGTCTGTGGCGCGTCACGGGCCGCAGCGCGCGTAGCGGCGACGGAGCCACGGCTCGGGATGGGAGCTAGCACCCTTGCCCGTCGGGTCGCGAAGCGGCCCGGCCCGGCGACGAGACGATCAGCTTGTACGGTCGGGGCCAGCTACGCATGCAAGCCGGTCGAAGTCGTGGTCGCGGGCGGCCTGGTGGACATCCTGCACGCCGGACGCTTTCTCGCCCATTCCGCCGGTGCTGTCTGCCTGGCAGTTCGAACCTGCACGTGATGGTGCTCCGTGCCGCCGGGACGCGTCGGCGGCACGGAGCCTTGAAAGTGATTCATTGAAGTCCGGACATGTCCGTGGCCGTGAGAAAGTATCCGCAGGTGGCCTGGTTGTGGTCCCCGGTTTTGGCCAGTTAGAAGTCCCCGGATATATGGCTGCTGCGCCAGTACGTCCCTCGCGGACCCTACAATCGCGGCCGACAACGACACGAGATCCTGGACGAGGACTTCCTGGAAATCGCCGATGCCGCAAAAGCGGCAGCGCCGCCGCTCCCGGCGTTCATCTCGACCGCCAGCACGCAGCATCCCAGGCACCTGATCGTGAGCATGTACGGGGACGTATTGCAGGCGGGTCCCGACCCCGACATCACCTACGGCCACTGCCTCGAGCAGCCGCTTGACACGATCTGGCGCGATATCGGAAGGTCCAGGGCACACGGCCCTGGCGTGTTCGTGTTACGTGATCGGATCGTTCCTTGGTGACGGTTTCAAGCGTATGTGCGTAGCGCGAGGTCGTGCTGGTCGTCACGGACATGCTGGCGGCGGGCGAGGCTGGTGACCGGACGGGAACGCCGACGTTCGTTATGACGTCTGGGAGATTATCTGCTGCAGCACCATACGCCACCGCTGTTTCGCTTCCCCGTCGTTTGCCCGGACTATAGAGCCGACGGCAGGCAGGCAGCGAGCCAGGCAACCAAGTCGCGCAGAGCGCTCTCGACTAGGTCCCAGAGCTTGTCCACTGCGTCGCGGTCCACGCCCGTCGGCGGCGCGGCGAGGCGGTATATCTCCGGCCGGTAGGCGAGCGTCTCCGCCTTGGGGAATCCGGCGCGTCGATTGTTCTCCTCTTCCGCAGCTTGCCAGATGCGGCGGGTTGGGACTCGAGCTCGCTCATTACCAAGGCCGCTGCCGCCGTCCATGCTGCCGAATCTTGGGGACACTTTGGGGACAGATTGCTGCTAGAGAGTGCTTTTCGGGGCTTGCCGCAGCTAGTCGGCGCTAGCGTTTTTCCTGGTCAGAGCCCACGTGGTGCTCAGGGAACCGTTCGGCTAGTCATGGTAAGCGAAGGTCTATGGTTCGATTCCGTAACGGGGCTCCGCAAGCTCACAGGCCCTTTCCCCGGTTCCGGGGGAGGACCTTCGTGCTGTCTTGGGGGGCACTTTAGGGGACACATCTTGTACGAGCCCTCAGCCTCTCCCAGCCTCTCCCGAACTGGCATCTCAGCCTCTCCCGTATCTCTCTGGCTGGCTCTATCAGCTGCGCGAGGCTGGGCTGAGGTAGGGGCCGTGCATGCAGACCGACGATCAGCCGGGGGCGCCGAAAACAACCCTGACCTGGATATTCGCCCGTAATGGCCCAGCAGGAAACGAACTTCTAAGTAGCAGTCCCTGTAAGCGGCGCCCCGCGCCGAGCGCGCCCGCGTGCCCGGCGGCGGCCAGGACCGTGCCAGCGACCCATAGCCCGGGCCACGTCGGCGGAACACGGATGGCTCGGCACTCGTGGGGCCGAGCCATCCGAGGCGATGCGATACGCCGGGGTCGCGGCTACGCCGGGGTCGCAACCACGCTGGCGTCCAGGATGTAGACCGAGACGTCGGCGGGACCGACCGTGGCGATTTGCAGCTGCGGTGCCGAACCGGACTGGCCGGCCGGGGCGCCGACCGGAATGGCCGCCTGGATCGAAACCGTCTGGAACGAGGACGTCAACGTCACGGGCATCGAGATCAAGTCCGCGTCTCCGACCCACGCGTCGAGGATCACCGTGCCGGAGCCGGCCAGCTGGACGGCGTAGGTGTAAGTGACGCCATCGGTGACGGCCGGGTAGGTGTAGACCCAGTCCTCCTGCGTGTTGTCGTTGAGCACCCACTCCAGCGCCTGGCTGCCCTGGTAGGTGACCGAGGTGAGGGTGGCGTTCTGGCCGCCATAGGCCATGTACCAGCCGCTCGTGCCGTCCGCGCCGCTCGGATTGGAGACCAGGTTGGTGCCGCTCGGGTAAGCCGTGCCGGCCGGCTGCGGCGACTGGGACGCGCCGTACGTCACCGCGATCGCGGCGTTGATCGCCTCCATCGCCGAGGATTGCACGCTGGACAGATATGACGTCGGCATGCCATCCTCGGGCCCCTGCCAGAGGAACCCGAACTGCCCGCCGGACACGTCGTTGGTGTAGATCGAGGCCGCGTTGTTCAGGATGAACTGCTGGTACGACGAGTTCGGCACGTACTGGTAGAGCGTGTACAGATACCGCATGAAGATGCCCTTGAACTGCGTCTGGTTCGGGTCATCCGCGCTGGTCACCGTCAGCTCGTTGAGCACCGGGACCGTGCTGCCGTCGACCGTCGCCGAGACGGTCAGGTACTCGAGCGCCGCGTTGGCGATGTTCTCCGCGACCGTCAGGTAGTCGCTGTCCTGGGTGATGTCGTACATCGCGCACAGGCCGCCGAGGATGACCCCCTGGTTGTAGGTCCAGGTGTTCTCCCCGTTGTTCTGGCCCGCCGAGTTGAGCCCGTCGTTGATGAGCCACTCGGAGTTGATCAGGCCGCTGCCGTTGAACCAGGTCCACTCCTGCTCGGCCCAGTCGAGATAGCTGGTGTCCCCCGGCGTCCGCTGGTGCAAGAGGGCAGCCAGCAGCAGGAACAGCTCATTGGCGATCGCCTCTTTGTAGTCATTGGTGGTCTCCCAGACCACGCCGCCGCCGTCGACGTCGGTCCAGCCCTGGGTCATGACCGTGAACAGGCTCTTCGCCATCTCCAGGTAGGTCTCGTCCCCGGTCAGGTCGTACGCGTTCACCCACGTGATTCCCCACCAGCCGCAGTCGTCGTAGGCGGTGTCGACGAACCCATCGGTACCGGACGGGTTGTTGAGGGGCGCGACCGCGAAGGTCTGCGGGATGTCGCCGAGATAGATCGTGCTGCCCGTGATGCGGCAGTAGTCGATCGTGGCGTAGAGGCCGCAGGCCGCGTTCCACCAGCCGTCGGTGTTCCACTGGCCCGTCGCCTTGTTGTAGAAGCTTTGCAGGACGGCCATGCCCGTCGCACCGGCGGTGAGCAACGCGTCGTCGCTTTGACCGGTTAGTCCGAGCGGGCCGGATCCAGCGGATGCCGAAGTGGCCGCTGAGGCCCGGCCGGCACCGAGTACGCCGGCCGAGGCGATCGCGAGTCCGGCGACGGCCGCGCTCTTGAAGAGTCCTCTTCGGGACAGGCGGGCGACGTTCGACGTCTGCCCTTTGCTTGAGTTGACAACGTTGTCATTGATGCTCATAAGAAGGAGGCCCCTTTCGGTATGCGCGGCCGTCCCCTCCGGGTGCGTCTCCCACTGCCGGGCCCATGTGATCTGCGCGTTGAGATCAGGACGCGAAAATAACGTACAACGATGTAAGTGACTGGGTAAGGGCCCAAATGACGTGGTCCGCCAGGCGGCCGGCAGCGCCATCAGGTGGTCGCGCCCGCACAAGCGTCGTTTTGAGAGGTGGGAGAAGGATGTCCTCGAGCTCGGCGAGCTACTGTCTTGCCGTGCGCGACCTTCCCTCATGGGCTAAACAATTTCGGTTGCGACGGAATGAAGACTCCTTCGGATCTGATCATTAAGGCCGTTAAGGGTGGATCCTAAAGCGGCGATGCAGAGGTCGGCGGGTGATGCAGCTCGCTTTCGGCTGTGTCCGGCTTGTGTCTGTGGTCGTTGCGTAGCCCGAATGCCGCGACTACCGCGGCGGCGATGAGGCACAGTCCGGCGACGAGGATTGCCATCTGGTAGCCGTGGGAGAAGGCCTGTTCGGCGGCTGCCCGGTGACCGGCCCGAGTGCCCCGGCCACCACGCCGATCTGGTCGCTGGCAACGTTGCGGGCTTAGGTCGCGGTGTCCGTGCCGACAGCGCCGAGGAACGCCAGGCCTATCGAGGTGCCCACCTGGCGGGACGCGTTGAATAGCCCCGACGCGGTGCCCGACGGGCCCGGCGGGACGCGGTCACCAGGCAGCCGCCACCGACGCTCGCAGCTGGCCGCGGGGCCGCGGTCAGGCGCGCGCGGCCCGTCACGATAGCGGGGCGATACCGCTGGAGTAGCCGCATCATACCGCTGACGGGGTCGGCAGGGACTTACTCGAATCACAGGAACCGCGGTGGCGCCAGAGGGCCGCGGTCAGGCGTATGCGAGGGAGAAGTCCGATGCGAACAATCCACAGGCCATCAGGCCTGCCACAGCTGCGGGCCACCTGGAGGTACCGATGAGTTTGCGACGCCCAGGAGCGCGGTTCGTCATCGCTGCCGTCGGCGGGCTGGTCGTGGCGGGCATGGTCACAACCGGCGCGTCGGCCACTACGGTCGGCCAACCAGCGGCACGAACGGCATCGCCGTCGGCGGCGGTTCGGACATCGTTGCCGGCCGCCCAGCGGACCGGCCTGATCAGGGCCTACGCCAAGTTCGAGAATATCCCGGTGTCGGATATTGGCAGGATCGTCACCGGAAGCGTGCATGCGGCGGTGGTCCGCGTCAGTGGCGTTGAGTGGGTGACGGCAGGCTTCGTCCCCAGCCAGAAAGCGCCGCTGGCCATTCAGGACCGGTTCCAGGACGGCGGCTCGGCCGGCGTCTTCACCCGCCACGATGGGTCAGCGTGGCAGATGCGAGACATCAGCGGCGAGCAGCTGTCGTGTGACACCGCGGTACCCGCCGCGGTGCGCGCGGCGTGGGGACTGACCGCCTCTGCCGCGTGCCAGGCGGTTCCCGTCGTCAAGGCGGGCACGGCACCTAAGACGCTGCGCGCCGCCGACGAGTCCGGCACCACTGGGGCGATCGCCACGATCGCGCTGAACAACCTTGGTGTCCAGGACACCCCGGTCGACTCCGAACCGAGCGTCCAGGCCGACGACTGCGATCCGTACACCTCGATGCTGGTCTTGGCTGGCCAGGGCAACGCGAACTGCGGGGTCGACCCCACCTTCGACGTCCGGGACACCGCCGAGTGGTGGTGCGCGGACTTCGCCAAGTGGGTGTGGGAGCAGGGCGGGGTCACCACCGACTTGTCCGTGCTGAACGCAGGGGCGGACTCGTTCGGTATCTGGGCAGGCGACCAAGGGGAGAGCACCACGTTCGACAGCGGCACGCCCGAGGTGGGCGACGCGATCGTGCTGTATCCATCCGGCACCACCTCCGCCAGCGACTATGCCGACCATGTCGCGCTGATCGTCGGCGTCAACTCCAACGGCACGGTCGATATCGTCAACGGGGATTGGTACACCGACGCTAACTACGCCGTGGCGGAAACAACCGGTGACACTCCCGCGCAGTACGCCGCAGCGTATGCATCCGGCGAGGAATACCTGCTCGTCTCGCCGAACCTGCCGACGACGACGACGTCGAAGTCGTCGCCGGTGTCGGCTACTTCTGGGGTCGCGAACGTGGCGTTCATCGACTCTAATGGCGAGGTCGTGAACGACTACTACGGCACCTCCGGCCCGTGGGCCGGCCCTGCGCCGCTGCCCGGCACCCCGCGGTCTGATTCGCCGGTGGTGATCAGCGCTGACGGTGACAACGTGTTCTTCATCGCGTCCAACGGTGAGGTGGTCAACGACGCCTACACCTCCTCGGGCTGGGAGGGTCCCTATCCGACCGACGGCAGCGCTGAGGCAGGTTCGGGCCTGGCGATCACTCCCGACGGCAGCAACGTGTTCTTCATCGCTACTAACGGCGAGGTGGTCAACGACTATTACTCCTCGAGCGCCGGGTGGTCCGGTCCCGCTCCGACCGGCGGCGATGCTGAGCAAGGCTCCGGCCTGGCCACTACCTCTGACGGTGACAACGTGTTCTTCATCGCGACTAACGGCGAGGTCGTGAACGACTACGTGACCTCCTCCGGATGGGCCGGTCCCGCCCCCATCGGCGGCACCGCCGAGGCGGGCTCTGCCATCGCTGCCACCCCGGACGGCGACAACGTGTTCTTCATCGACTCCGACGGCGCGGTGGTCAACGACTATTACTCCTCGAGCGCCGGATGGGCCGGGCCCGCCCCCACCGGGGGCAACGCCGAAACAGGCTCCGGGATCGCGGTCTCCTCCGACGGTGACAACGTGTTCTTCATCGCCCCGAACGGCGAAGTCGTCAACGACTACTACGGCACCTCCGGGCCCTGGGCCGGTCCGGCCCCGACTGGCGGTACCGCCGAACCGGACTCCGGGATCGCCGTGACTGCCGATGGCGACAACGTGTTCTTCGTCGCCGGCAACGGCGAGGTCGTCAACGACTATTACTCCTCCTCCGCTGGGTGGTCCGGTCCCGGCCCCACCGGCGGCTCCTCCCAGTAAAAACCCCCCCCCACAACCGCGCCGGGTCGGCCCCACCACAGGCCGGCCAGGCGCGGTTGTGGCGCGCGGCCTGTGCTTTCCGGTCGGCCGCTCAGCACCGAAATCCTCGCTCGATGCCGCGAGGCCACGCTGGAAAGCCCGCGAAGAAAAGAACGGCGAATGTTACTGGAGAGGCGGAATTTGCATTTAGTTCTTTAATAGAAACGATCGAGAGATGGTTTCTCGGGCACCACCTGGCGGACGCGGCCGAATACTCTTGCGTCCTGCCACTCCTTGGCCTGTACCATTTGCGCTATACGTCCGTTGTGTTTCGGGGATGAATGGCGGGAGCGTTGCGGGGATGCCCAGCCTGGTCACTGACGTCCCGGCCGAGTTCCTGATACTCGGCCCAGTCGATGTCGTCCGCGAAGGAGTGTCAGTACACGTCACCAGCGGACGCACTCAGGTCATTCTGGCCATGCTGCTGCTCGACGTCGGCCAGGTGATTCCCTTCCAGCGGCTGGTAGAAGCGCTATGGGAAGATGATCCTCCGAGTACCGCGCGGAGTCAGGTGCAGATGTGCGTCTCGACGCTGCGCAGACTGCTGACCGGAACGGGTGCCGTCATCCTCACCCAGCCGCCCGGCTACCTGCTGCGGATCCCTGACGGCTCGCTGGACCTGTGGCGGTTCCGCGAGCTGTGTGTGACAGCCGAGTCGCTGTCCGATCGACGCCCGGAGGAAGCAGCGGCACACTATCGCGAGGCGCTGGCGCTATGGCGCGGCGATGCATGCGCCTCGGTAGCGAGCCAGGTTGTCATGCGGACGTCAATCCGGCTGAACGAGGATCGCTGGACCGCACTGGATCGGCATATGGACCTAGAGTTGCGGCTCGGGCGCCATCAGCACATGGTCGCGGAGCTCGCTCAGCTCGTGGCGACCGAGCCGCTTCGTGAACGACCGCGGGCGCTGCTGATGCTCGCGTTGTACCGGTCCGGACGGCAGGCTGAGGCGCTCGAGGTGTACCGGTCCGGACGGCGGCTGCTAGCCGAAGAACTCGGCGCCGATCCGGGGAAGGAACTGCGGGCCCTCGAGCAGGCCATCCTGACTGCTGACCCCTCGCTCGACATCCAGTCGCTGGTATCGCCACAGGTAGGCGGAGCCGGCCTCGGGACGATGCCGCGGCAGCTTCCAGCGTCCGTACCGGTCGACGTTGGCCGGGACGACGGCCCGGGTCCCGAGAGGAAGCAGCTCGATACCGAGCTTGCCGCGGCCGCGGTTGAGACAGAGGACGCGGCGTCGGCGGCGCTGCCAGGACCGGGAGGGCCACCGGCGTGGTTCCCTACTCAGCTTCCCGCTGACATCGCGGACTTCACCGGCCGCGGAGTGCAGGTCGATTACCTGTGCGACGCGCTGACCCGGAGGGATGTGGCCGGAGGCCCCGGTGCCGTGCGGATCGCAGTGGTAGCCGGCACGGCGGGCTTCGGCAAGACGGTGCTCGCCGTGCACACTGCCCATCAGGTCCGGGACCTTTTCCCTGATGGGCAGTTGTACGTGGCCTTGTCTGGCGCCTCAGCTGGTCCGGCGGCACCGGGGGAGGTGCTGGCCAGGTTGCTCAGGGATCTCGGCGTGGATGGTGACAAGGTCCCGGCCGGCGACGAGGAACGGGCAGCACTGTACCGGACACGGCTCACCGGTCGGAGGGTGCTTATTTTGCTCGACGACGCGAAGGACGTGGCTCAGGTGCGGCCACTGCTACCAGGCAGCGCCTCGTGCGCCGTCCTGGTGACCACCCGGAACCGGACGCCGTACCTGGTGAGCACGGGGTTCGTCGACCTGGATGTGTTGCCGGGGCGCGATGCGCTGGAGTTGTTCTCCCGGATCGTCAGCGGTGGCCGGACAGCCGCCGAACCGGAGGCGACCGCGAAGACCCTGTCCGCATGCGCCGGGCTACCTCTCGCCATCAGGATATGTGCTGCACGCCTGGCCACCCGCAGGCAATGGCGGATCGCCACGATGGCCGCGCGAATACGGGATGAGCGGCGTCGGCTGGACGAATTCCAGGTTGGCGACCTAGAGGTCCGGGCCAGCTTCCAGGTCAGCTACGACAGCCTGCGCGCGGTCCGGCACTCGGTCGATCCCGCGCACGCATTCCGCCTGCTTGGGCTTTGGCCGGGGCAGCGGATCAGCCTGCCCGCGGCGGCGGCCCTGATCGGCGAACCGGAAGCAGACGCGGCCGTCGCCCTCGAGACGCTCGTCGATGCGAGCTTGCTGGAATCACCTGAACCGGACTGGTACCAGTTCCACGACCTGCTGCGCCTGTTCGCGACCGAGCGGGCGCAGGCCGAAGAGCCGCAGGAAACACGGTCCGCGGCGGTGACACGCCTGCTCCGCTGGTACCTGGGGATGGCGGTGGCGGCCGCGGATGTCGTCGCTCGCCACCGGTACCGCATCCAGTTGGACGACCCGGAAGTCCCGAGCATGCAAGTACGTTCCGCAGCGGATGCCCTCGGCTGGTATGAGAGCGAGCGGACAGGCATCATAGCCGCCATCCGGCAGGCGGCGGCAGCGGGACTGCACAGTACCGCCTGGCAGCTGGCAACCGCGGCGTATCCGCTCTTCAACCGGCGTGACAACTGGACAGACTGTGCCACAGCGCACCGTATCGCGTTGGATAGCGCCCGCGTGGCCAGGCAGCGCCAGGCCGAAGCGTGGGCGTTGCAGAACCTCGGCTTTGCCTTGGCCCGTAGCGGAGATAAAGAAGCCCTTGTCTGCCTCGAGGAGGCACTCGCCATCCGACGCGAGATCGGCGACCTTACTGGTGAAGCCCAGACCGACATCGCGCTCGTCGAGGCCTATGCCAGGCTGCAGGGGACTGAGGCAGCCTTTGGCCATTCGCTGCACAGCCTGGAAAAACTGCGCCAGATGGAGGATCCCGCCCTCCTGACAATTGCCCTAAGCAATCACGGGGAGTGTTGCCTGCAGCTCGGCAGGCTCGACGAAGCAGCCGGCTGTTTCCGGGAGGCGCTCAGCATCATCACGACCAGCGGAGAATCCATATTCGGACGCGGGCACGTGACAGAGAACCTCGGCCGTGTCCACCTGGGATCTGGCCATTTGAGCGAGGCGATCGCCAGACTAGCCGAGGCTTACCGTTTCCACCTAGCCGCCGGTGACTTGCGGGGACAAGCATCGACATTGAAGCTGCTTGGCGCGGCACAGCGCAAGGCGGGCCGTGAAGAGCAAGGTCGGAAGTCACTGGCCGCGGCCCTCGTGCTTTTCAAGAAGCTGAAAGAGGACGCTGAGGTAAGAGCGATTCAGGCTACGCTGGCGAAGCCAGCCCAACGTCGGCCAGCTAGTGCGACGGGTACGGCGGGAACCCGCGGTTAGCCCTTGATCCGCGCCATCGCCACGGCCCCGGGCACCGTAGTGCTGCCTCGCGCGCGTTCTGGTGAAGTTGACCCGGGCAACCGCTGTTACCGGCTGGTAGCCACGGCCGGCGTCCGGAACATCCACGGGGCCGCGCTCACGGGCCTGCTCACCTACCGCTGGCGGGCACCCGACCGCCGGGAGCCCTAACGAAACCCAAACGGCGCGGGCGGGCTTCATATGTCATGCTCATAAGTAACCGGAACAGTCGCGAGAGGGTGGGGTCGGATGACCCGCTACCTGACCAGGGATAGAGCGGCTATTGCCGCCGCCATAGTCCTGCCGCTCGCGCTGGCGGCGATCCTGCTGCCGTGGCGCGGAAGCTGGTCCAACACGAACGTGGCGCTCCTGCTCGTCGTGATGGTCGTCGCGGTGGCCTGCCTGGGGAACCGGTTGGCCGGCGTGCTGGCGGCCATCTCCGCCGCGGCCTGGTTCGATTTCTTCTTTACCTTGCCGTACGACCGGTTCACCATCAGTCACTCCGCTGACGTGACCACGTTCGTGCTGCTGCTGGCGGTCGGCGTCGCGGTGTCCCAGATGGCGGCCTGGGCGCGCGGCCTGAAGGCGGTCACGGTCACCGACGCCGGGTACTTCAACCGAATCGTCGCTAGTGCCGTCATGACCCAGCAGGCTGGCACCCCGCACGATGTCGTCGAGCACGTTCGAAGGCAGTTGATCGAGGTGCTCGACCTCGCGGACTGCCGCTTCGAGTACGGCAAGCTGATCGGCCAGCCGCCGCGCCTGGAGTCCGACGGCTCGATCACGACCCGCTACGGCCACTACCCGGTCGATGAATCCGGCCTGCCGGACGAGGAGATAGAACTCCTTACCTTCAGCAACGGCCAGTACATCGGCCGGTTCATGCTCACGCCGAAACCGGGGTCGCGGCCGTCCCGCCGGGCCCGCCTCGTCGCGGTGTCCCTCGCCGACCTGGCCGGCCACGCTCTCGGCGCCAGTTCATCCCACGCAGCCTAGCTCAGGGTACGACGGGCCGGGCAGGCGGAGCGGAACGGGCCCGCCAGTACCCCTCGGTGGAGTTCGCGGTCGTCGGCGGTATCTCGACCGCGTCGAACATTACCGTGCTGTCCGGAGACTCGGCCGCGGTCCGGGACGGGGCGGCCAGCGCGGTGTCTCAGGCCGCGGGCAGCTGAGCGCGACACCGGTCGAACAGATGTCACCGGAGCGACGTGAACATTAATTCCCAGTTGTAATCACCATCGCTCAGCAGCAGAAATGATTACGACTTATCACAAGCGATTGAGAAGTCAAGGCCTTGTAAGCGTGCTGGTTGTTTGTTGTGATTTGTCCAGATACTCCTCTGGGCGGGCGGATAACAGATGCATAGCTTCGGGTTGGCCGGACGTTTCCATGCGCGGTTGGGACTAGCCCGAGGCGGTCGGCCGAGGCGGCCCGGCCAGGCTGGAGGACTGGGACGACGGTTCCGGCTGGCACGCCGGGGCGGCGTCGTCGTGCTAACGCTGTCGATGATCCCGATGCTGGTGGGGGCCGGGTCTGCGAGCGGGCAGGCGCCGATGCCGACCGCGGCGGGCATCCGTAGCGCGGTGGTGCGCCTGGCGGACTGGGTGACGGGGAGGACCCCGCCGAAGCCGGACGTGCCAAAGCAGGCGGCGGGCAAGGCGCCGGGGGAGCAGCATCAGGTCCCGGCCGCAGTGACGCGGGCAGTGGCCCGCGCGGAGGGCCACGCTCCCGGCATGGGAGCCGGACAGCTCCCGGTGTACGTCGCCCACGCGGCCAAGGTTGAGCGGTACGTCACCGGACCGGCTGACCGGGGCGGTGCGGACAGCTTCAATCCCGCGACAAGTAAGCTCGTGCCGACTGGCGCGACGGCTACTTCGAAGCTGTACCGGAACGCGGATGGCAGCTACAGCCGCCTGGAGTACCCGGAGCGGGCCGGATCGGGGACGCTGACGTTCTCCGGACTGTCCGGCGCAGTGGTGAAGGGCACGCATGTCACGTCCGTGTCGGTACGGGTGCTTGAGGCGTGGACCGGGCAGTGCCCGGC
>JBEKHI010000030.1:0-36015 GCA_050012355.1 Streptosporangiaceae bacterium
CTATGGTGGCGGCGGTCGATCGGGGTCTCTTTGCCGACAGGTGCCGCACCACCCGCGCTCCGTACACGATTTGCGCCGATGCGACCGTCGGCGTGTCGGGCCTACCCGACCGCGGTGCGACAAACCCCCGCATACCAGTCAAACGGGGGCTCCGCCGTGGCGTCGCCACCCCAGCGATGGGCCATCGATAGCGCTATGACCCCAGCGGTGGGCCATCGATGGGGTCGGCAACTCGCCGAGGTCAACAACATCAGCCCCACAGGCATCGCCTGTCGCTCTGTTGGGCACCGCGGTTGCGGTACGGGTGCCGTACAGCCAAACAAGAACCGCCCAGCAGCCGGGTGGGCTGCTGGGCGGACATGGAGTGGAGGTGGCGGGAATCGAACCCGCGTCCTTCAGGACCTCACCAGGACTTCTCCGAGCGCAGCCTGCTGTGTTTTTCTCAGCCCCGGCAATCACGCAGGCAAGTTGCCGACGGGCTCAGCCACTGTTTGATGTCCTAGTCTGTCCCGTGGCCGGGCGGACCAGTGAAGCCCTCTAGCTGATGCCAGGCTCCGGGCCGAAGGCACTCCCGGACTGACAGCCTCTTTAAGTTACTTACGCTGCGAGAGCGAAAGTGGAGGCAGTGCGCTTAGAGTTGGCACTTGTAATTTTGCGGTTACGGGATTTACGAGGTCACAACCGCAACCCTCGGCTCGCTTCTCCTGGATCAACCACCGAAGTCGAAACCTTTCACCCCCATGTTCAGTTGTCTGGACTGACCATACCCGTTTAACAGCCGCCAGCCAACCAAGATTCCCTTGGGGGACCCAAAAACGTGATGATCCCCCCGGGCGCTGGCGGTGGCCGAGACGCGCCCGGGGGGATCGACCGGCAGGGTCGGAGCCGGTCCGGATGTCCGGGCCTCCCCCGAGATGAGGCCCGGCCCTATCACGACGACTGGGCCGCAACCCCCCAAAGCGAGCCACAGTCAAACGTTAAGACGCCTTTGAGTAGTCTAATGGTTGCTTTAAGTTGCGAGATGTTTGGCAAAGTTTTGGCAAAGTTACAGAAGGGGCACGTGAGCACCTGCGAGACACGCCCCGTAACGGGATATATGCGACCCCGAGGCCCAGTCTCGCTTCCTTCTTCGCGGCCTTCGTTGCCTTAGTGGCCTTCGAACCCTTTGTATGCTTCGCACCCTTCGTGCGTTTCGTGAACGTCACAGCCTTCACAGCCTTCACAGCCTTCACAGTGTCGCTTGCCACCCCATGCTGCTGGCAGGCGACATTCACAGCCTTCGCGGGCTTCGCCTCCTTGGCGGGCCTCACGGACTTCACGGGACT
This sequence comes from Streptosporangiaceae bacterium, assembly GCA_050012355.1. GTDB lineage: Bacteria > Actinomycetota > Actinomycetes > Streptosporangiales > Streptosporangiaceae > JBEKHI01. The sequence goes on from JBEKHI010000030.1 coordinate 1,326, forward strand.
CACGGGCCTCACCCCCCTTGCAGGCCTCACGGGCCTCACGCCCTTTGCGGGCTTCACGGGCTTCATGCCCGCCATGTCGCATGCGGCCGCCCCCGGGCAGGTCATCGACATGCCCGCAGCGGCGGTCGGCCGGAGCCAGGCAGCGATCCGGGTATAGGGAAGGCTAGGTGCAGCTGGAGCTACACCAATGCTTCCCGTTGCCAGCCAGCCCGTCCCCCAAACCCGCAGATATGGTGCATAGGCGCTGCCTAGCGAGGGGGCATCGACGGCAGAGTAGAGGACTCCGGGCGCGTGGTGCCGCCCTGGTGCGGGTCTTGGGTTTTCGGCAGACGGGATGCGAAGCAAGGCGCGCTTGCGGGGTGTTGCGGGTCTTAGCGGTGATTCAATTCACGTCGCCAGGCCGACAGTGAGGTTCACGAACCGGACATCCATGCCATCTCGCCCTGCTGCCGCGCCCGGTGATTGTGGTTGGTGCGGCAGTACCCGCATTCTTATCTGGGCAGTGCAGCACCGACCATAATCCCCCGAGTTCAGAGACGGCAGCGAGGGGCGGAGCAACCCGGTGATATCGCATCAAACCGGTCGGGCCGGGCGGGTGCGGCCGCACCGCGCACCCGGGCGCGCGGTGTCCAGGGCCGGTGTGGGGTGCCCAGGGCCAGTCCCAGTGCCGGTGTGCGGTGCCCGCCCGGTGCCGGTGTGCGGTGTGCGGTGTGCGGTGTGCGGTGTGCGGTGTGCGGTGCCGGTGGTGCTTGGCGCACTCGGGGCGGGGTGCGGGGTGCGGGGCTAGTGGATCAGGTTGAGGAAGGTTGCGGTCATGGCGGTGGCGGCCTGGGTGGCGGAGGAACTGGTCTCCAGGATCGAGAACGCCATGTCGCCGCGGTAGCCGACGAACCAGCTCTCCCAGGCGTGCGCGCCAGTCTGGACCACCCCGGCCTGCCCGTAGACGGGGGTACCGGAGACGTTGGCGGCCTCGGCGGCACCGGACTGGACCGCTGCCCGCATCAGGTTGCGCAGCTCGCTGAGGCCGCTGGTGGACAGCGGTGCGTGCCAGGTGGCGGACGGGTCGGAGGCGAGGATCGCGGGAGCGTGGCCGGTACCGCTGTCCACCTCGGCAGCCACCAGGGCCATGCCGAGCGGGCTGACCCGCACTCCCCCATCGCCGATCGCGTCGGCGGCCAGTCCCGCGTTGTCGGCGAGCGGCTCGGTGGAACCCGAAAACGCCTGGAGCGGCAGGTCCCATGTCGTGCCGATGCCGAAGCTCTTCTCCGCGGCCGACAACTCGCTGGCAGTCAGCAGCGTCGACAGGTTGGCGAACGCGGTACCGCAGCCGTCGGCGAAGTCGGTCACGAATGGCGCGTTGGCCCCGGAGCCCGTCGTGGTGGTGAAGGTCTGGCCGCCCACATCGGTGGAGGGTTCGCAGGGCACTTCTTTGTCAGCCGAGAAGCCGTTGCTGAGTAGCGCGGCGGCCGACACGATGCTGAACGCCATGCCAGGCTGCAGCCGGGAATCGAGCACCCCTCCTGACGGGAGAGCCTGGCCACTGGCCGAATGCTGCGCGACCGCGAGGATGTCACCGGTCGAGGCCTGGACAACGGCGATCTCGCCCGATTGCGACGACTCGGAGTCCAGCGCGCTCACCGCCGCTTGCTGGACGTTCCCGTCAATCGTCGTCTTCACCGGTGTGCCTGACGTACCGGCCCAGTGCCGCACCGTTTTGACCACCTGGCCGCTGGAGTTCACCACCAGCACGCTGGTCGACGGGGTGCCTGCCAGTGCGGTTTGGTACACCTGCTCGATGCCGGACTGGCCGATCGTCTCACCGGGCTGATACGCGGAGCCCTGCGCCCGGAGCATGCCTGAGTCCTCGGTTCCCACCGTTCCGACGATCTCGCTTGCGGTCGAGTCGAACATCCGCGCGCTCTCGGCGCGTGCGGTCAGCCCGGGGATGCTCCGCAGTTCGGCTTGCATTCTCGCGTAGTCAGCCTGGTCCAGGGTGAGCAACTCCAGGAACGACCGAGGCGGCGCGGCCTGGATCTCGCCGAGGACCTGAACCGGATCGAGGCCGGTCACGTTGGCGAAGTCACTGGCCGTCCGCGAGGCATCGGAGAGCTTGCCAGGGGTAACACCGATCACCTCGGTGTCGGAGGAGGTCAGCAGGGACTTGCCCGACGAATCAAACACCTGAGCTCGCGGGCTGTACGTGGTCACGACCGCGAGCCGCTCCCCAGCGGCGAGGTCCGGTTCGATGACGCTAGGCGACCAGTGGATTTTCCAGCCGCCATGGCTCGACTGAAGCGAGAAGTGTCCCTGGTATGTCCACTGGTGCCCGCCTTCCGCGATGTCGACGGTCGCCTCAAAGTTCGCCTGGGCGGTCTGGCCTTGCTGAGTCACCGCCCCCATAGACAGGAACATCGCGGTCGCGTCCAGATCGGTCAGCTCTGCCTTCAGAGCGGACTCGACGTCGGCGTTGTCGCCAGTCGTCAGCGCGGCGGCCGCCGCATAGTGCTGCTGCTGCCAGTCAAGCAGGAACGCGCGCACGGTGGGTTCCGCCGATGGTTCGGTGCCGAAGCCAGTCGCCAGCCCGACGGCCACCACCCCGACCACGACGACCACGAGGCCGATCATGCGCTGGCGGCGAGAAATCCGGCTACGGCGTTGTGGCGTGGGCTTGCGGTGCGAGGGACCCGAGCGAGGCGGCCTAGGCGGGGCCGCCGGAGAAACCGGAGACGGCCTAGGAGGAACGGACCCGTACGCAGGGGCCGCGGGCGGCGGTACTGGCGACGTGACCGGTGGAGGTGCCAGTGGAGCTTGGGCAGCACCGTTCTGGGTGGGCGGAGCGGCCGGGGTGAACGACGGCGAGGCCGTCGGGAAGGTCGGCCGCACCCGGCGAGGCAACGAGCCGGGAGCCGCGCCCGGAGTACCGGATGCCGCATCTGAAACGCCAGGAGACGCACCGGGCGCGCCGGGCGCGCTCGTGCGGTCCTTCGAGGAGCCGAGCTTGTCCCAAGGTGCGGTCATCGCCGCTCTCCATGAATGTCCGATGGGACGCTGAACGGAACGTCGTTACCTACGCCGCCGCAGGGCACGTTCCACCTCCCTGGCGGCATCCCGCCGTGCCAGGTCATGTCGTTTATCGTATGTCCGCTTCCCCCTGCCAAGCCCCAGCTCCACCTTGACTTTTCCATCTTTGAAGTACAGGGACAGCGGCACGAGGGTCAGCCCCTGCTCCGCGGTCTTGGCGGCGATCCGGTCGATCTCCTTGCGATGTAGCAGGAGCTTCCTGATCCGCCTGGGCTGATGGTTCGTCCAGGTGCCTAGCGTGTACTCCGGAATATGAACGTTATGCAGCCAGACTTCCCCATCCGAGACCTGCGCGAACCCATCGGTGAGAGATGCTCTCCCGGCCCGCAGCGATTTCACCTCGGTACCCGTGAGTGCCACGCCCGCCTCAAAAGTGTCCTCGATGGCGTATTCGTGGCGGGCACGCCGGTTGCGGGCAATGACCTGCTGGCCCTTCTCGCGTGCCACGTGCCTCCTTGTCCCCTTCGTGACGACAAAGCCAGGCTACCGGCGCACCGGCGCTGGGATATCCCCGCGGAATGACGCTGGACCTCCCCAGGCCCGGCCCCGCTCGCCTCAGACGCGCAGGTACCTGCGGAGTGTCAAGAAGGACGTCACGCCGGTGAGCAGCACTGCAATGCCCATCGCGAGCACAATGACCTCGACCAGGTCGGTGGTCGTCAGGCCCACGTTGTAACTGAAGTACTGATCAAGGCTACCCAGCAGGACGGATTTAACCGCTACAAGGAGTCCCGCGGCGACAAACCAGCCGATGAGTCCGGCGAAGATACCCTCCAGCAGGAAGGGCAACTGGATGTAGAGGTTGGACGCACCCACCAAGCGCATGATGGAGGTCTCACGGCGCCGGTTGAACGCGGACAGCCGGATGGTATTAGCGACAAGCAGAATGGCGGCGACGATCAGGATCAATGCGATGATGACGACCGCGTTCCGCGCCGCGTAGAGCAGTTTGTAGAACTTGTCGAGGATCGTCATGTCGTTGATGACCGTGTCCACGCCAGTGGCGCCCTCGACGGCGCTAGCCACCACGTTGTAGTCGGTGGACGGATCCGCCAGTTTCACCTGGAACGAGTCGGGAATGTCGCCATTGGAAACGCTGGAGACCATCGACGGGTCGTTGGCGAAGTACTGCTTGAACTCGCTGTACGCGGCAGCTTGCGAAACGTAGTAGACCTTCTGCACCTGCGGCATCGCCTGCAGTGTCTGCAGGATCTTGGTCCGGTCCGCCTCGGTCGCCGGCCCGCTGGCCTTGCACGTCGGGTTGGGGCTCGTTGCGTCACACAGGTAGATGGAAACCTCGACCTTGGACTGCCAGTAGGTCCTCGTGTTGTCGACCTGCTTCACGAATAGCAGACCAGTACCGAGCAGGGAAAGGCTGATGGCGACCACCACGATGAGCGCGATCGTCATCGTGAGGTTTCGGCGCAGCCCAATCCAGATCTCCTGGAACACGAAAGCTGAACGCATGCTGGCGGATATCTCCTGATTAGCGGGACGTCAGTAGGCCTGACCGTACACGCCGCGAGACTGATCCCGGACCACTTTGCCGTATTCGAGTTCAATGACCCGTTTACGCATGGAGTCCACGATCGCGGCGTCGTGGGTGGCCATCACCACCGTAGTGCCGGTGCGGTTGATTCGGTCAAGCACCTTCATGATTCCGATAGAGGTCGCGGGGTCGATATTTCCGGTGGGCTCGTCCGCGAGCAGGATCATCGGGCGGTTGACGAAGGCGCGCGCCACCGCCACTCGCTGCTGTTCACCACCCGATAGCTCGTCGGGCATCCGGTCGTGCTTGCCCTCCAGGCCCACCAGGTCGATCACCTCGGGCACGACCCGCTTGATGAACCGGCGGTTCTTGCCGATGACCTCGAGAGCGAACGCGACGTTCTGGTAGACGTTCTTGTTCGGCAGCAGCCGGAAGTCCTGGAACACGCAGCCGATGCGACGGCGCAGATAAGGGACCTTCCAGTTGGTGAGGCGAGCCAAGTCCTTGCCCGCCACGTGGATCTGTCCCTCGGACGGCCGCTCCTCCTTGAGGATCAGCCGCAAGAACGTGGACTTACCCGACCCAGAAGGTCCGACGAGAAACACGAACTCACCCTTGTCGACCCCCAGGTTCACGTTCTCGAGGGCGGCACGGGCCTGGTTCGGGTAGATCTTGCTTACGTTATTGAAGTTGATCACGGGGCCATCACAAGTGTTGTCGGCTCGGAGCACTCTCGACCGCCTCAGGCAACCTGTGGGTAACCTGATTTGGCCAGGGAACAGTCTAGGGGGAAACTGGCAGCTAAGGCCGTGGTTCGCGGTAAACGGGCCGGGGCGTGGCGACCGGAAGGGGTCGAGACATGAGCTGCGAGCACCTGATCTGCGCCCATTGTTCCGGACCGGTGGCGGAGGGCCGGTGCCCGTCTTGCCGGGCCGCCCGAGCCCACATTCACCGGAACGTGCCGGGCATTTCACCACAGGTGATCATTGCTGCCGCTGTGCTAATAGTCACGTTGCTGGTGCTGATCGCCGCCCACGCCTGAGTGCGGAGCCCATGGATGGCCCATCGAGGGGGCTATAACGCCAGCGATGGGCCATCCATGGGGCTCAGATGCGGGCCCGCACGGGGCGCGTGGGCTACTGGTTGGACTCGTTTTTGCGGAGCCAGCGGATCTCCGCGTCGATGAAGGGGTCGATGTCGCCGTCTAGTACCGCCTCCGGGTCGCCGGTTTCCAGGCCGGTCCGCAGGTCCTTGACCATCTGGTACGGATAGACCACGTAGTTCCTGATCTGGGTGCCCCAGGCCCGGCCGCCGTCGCCGCGGAGCGCGTCCAGCTCGGACGCCTCCTCCTGACGGCGCCGCTCCAGCAGCTTGGACTGGAGCACGGCCATGGCGGAGGCGCGGTTCTGGATCTGGGAGCGCTCGTTCTGGCAGGAGACCACGATCCCGGTGGGCAGGTGGGTGATCCGCACCGCCGAGTCGGTGGTGTTGACGCCCTGGCCGCCCGGCCCGGACGACCGGAACACGTCCACCCGGATCTCGTCCTCGGGGATCTCGATGTGGTCGGTCTGTTCCACCACGGGCATCACGTCGACGCCCGCGAAGGATGTCTGCCTGCGCCCCTGATTGTCGTACTTCGAGATCCGGACCATCCGGTGCGTACCGTGCTCGCCGCGCAACGTGCCGTACGCGTACGGTGCCTTGACGGCGAACGTGGTGGACTTGATGCCCGCCTCGCCGTAGGACACGTCGTAGATCTCGGACGCGTACTTGTGCCGCTCGGCCCAGCGGAGGTACATCCGCTGCAGGTTGCCAGCGAAGTCCTCCGCGTCGGCGCCGCCGGCTTGGGAGTTGATCGAAATGAGCGCTTCCCGCGCGTCGTACTCCCCGGACAGCAGGGTACGGATCTCGAGTACGTCGATGTCCTTGCGGGCACCGGCTAGCTCGGAGAGCGCCTCGAGACGCGCGTCCTCGTCCTGCTCGCTGTCGGCCAGTTCGAACAGGACGCGGGCGTCGTCGAGCCGCTGCCGCAGGCTATCCAGCCGGCTGAGCTCTCCTTCAAGGTAGGAGAGCCGCCGGGTCACCTGCTGGGCGCGGTCCTGGTCAGACCACAGGTCCGGATCGGCCGCCTGCTCGCGCAGGTCGCCCGCCTCGGTACGCATCGCGTCCGGGTCCAGAACCGCCTCAATCGTGTCGAGCTTGGACGACAGTTCCGATATCTCAGCGATGGGATCGGGTGCTGTCATAGGTAAGAGCCTACCTAGCGGTTTCCGCGGGCAACGACGAGACCGTAACCAGTGTCCTGATCGCCCGGGATGCCACGGAAAGGGTGGTGAACGTGAACCGCTCACTCTCCCAGATCTCGCCCAGCGTCTGGGTCGCTCGTTCCACCGCCGCGGAGTTACGAGAAGCCCACGATGCCAGGCCGTCGGCCTGCAGGACGTTCCTGGTCAGCGCGGCGTGCGCCGTGTACAGGTCATCCCGCAGCGCCGACCGCGCCATCGAGGACCACCGGTCGTCGCGCGGCAGCGCGACGATCCGGTCCCGCAGCCGGCCGATCTGCAGCCGGTCCGCGAGATCGAAGTACACCTCCGCGGTCTCCTGGACAGACCGGCCGGTCGAGGTCGCGGACTGGATGATGTCGAACGCCGAGTACGAGGGCACCAGCGCCGCCACCTGCTGCGCCAGCACGTCAGGCACCCCCCGCGCGGTGAACGACGAGAGCCGGTCGGTGTACCCGGACAGGTCCATCCCGCCCAGGGCCTTGGGCAGCACCGAACGGACGGTGCCGACTCCGTCGTGGAAGAACCGCACGGTCGCGGCGATATCGAACGGCGGGCGCCGGTTGAGCAGCAGCCAGCGGCAGGCGCGTTCCAGGAGCTTGCGGCCCTCGAGCACCATCGCGATCTTGGTCTCGCTGTCGGTGATCCCGGCCACTCGGTGCCAGAACCCGCTCATGCTGAACACCTCACGCGCGACCAGCCACGCCCGGGTGATGTCGGGGACCGACGCCCCGGTCTCCTCATTCAGCCGGAAGATGAACGTGGTACCCGAGGTGTCCACCATGTCGTTGACGACCATCGTGGAGATGATCTCGCGGCGCAGCGGATGCGACTCCATCGCCGCGGCGAACCGGTCGCGCAGCGGTACCGGGAAGTAGTCCGTCAGGACTTGCCGCAGGAACGGGTCGTCGGGCAGGTCCGAGGCGAGCACCTCCTCGCCGGCCGCGATCTTGGTGTGCGCGAGCAGCAGCGCGAGTTCCGGCGTGGTCAGTCCCTGGCCGGCGCTACGCCGCTCGGCGATCTCCTTGTCGCCCGGCAGCACGTCGGTCTCCGGCGAAACCCGGCCGTCGCGGATCAGCTTGCGCAGGTACCGAGCGTGTACGTGCAGCATGGATGGCGCCTGGGCCCGAGAGGCGGCCAGGGCCATGTTCTGACCGTCGTTATGCCGCAAAACTAGATCCGCGACCTCGTCGGTCATCTCATGCAGCAGCCGGCCACGGGCGGCGGGCTCGAGCGAGGACCCGACCAGGATCTTGATGTTCACCTCGTGGTCGGAGGTGTCGACGCCCGCCGAGTTGTCGATAAAGTCGGTGTTCATCAGCCCGCCATGACGCGAATACTCGATGCGGGCCGCCTGGGTGAGGCCGAGGTTGCCGCCCTCGCCCACAATCCGCGCCCGCAACTGGGTCGCGTCGATGCGGACCGCGTCGCTGGACCGGTCACCAGCGTCGGCGTCCGTCTCGGAACTGGCCTTCACGTAGGTGCCGATCCCGCCGTTCCACAGCAGGTCCACCGGCGCGGCCAGTATCGCCGAGATCATCTCGTCCGGGGACAGCGACACCACCGACGCGTCGAGGCCCAGCGCGGAACGGACCTGCGGGGATACCGGAATGGACTTGACGGTGCGCGGCCAGACCCCGCCGCCGGCCGTTATCAGGTTCGCGTCGTAATCGCCCCACGACGACCGTTCCAGGTTGAACAGCCGCCGCCGCTCGGCGAAACTGACCGCCGGGTCCGGGGCCGGGTCGAGGAACACGTGCCGGTGGTCGAAGGCGCCGACCAGCTTGATGTGCTCCGACAAGAGCATGCCGTTGCCGAACACGTCACCCGACATGTCGCCGATCCCGGCGACCGTGAAGTCGTCGATGTCCGGGTTCATGCCGAGCGCGGCGAAGTGCCAGCGGACCGATTCCCACGCGCCCCGGGCGGTGATGCCCATCTTCTTGTGGTCGTAGCCCTCGGAGCCGCCGGAGGCGAACGCGTCGCCCAGCCAGAAGCCGTACCGCTGGGCGATCTCGTTGGCCACGTCGGAGAACGTGGCGGTGCCTTTATCCGCGGCGACCACCAGGTACGGGTCGTCGCCGTCGCGCCGGACCACGTCTTTCGGCGGCACGACCTCGCCGTCCACCAGGTTGTCCGTGATGTCGAGCATCGCGCTGATGAAGGTCTGATAGCAGGCCAGCACTTCGGCGCGGTTGTCGGAACCGCCTAGCTGCTTGCAGACGAAGCCGCCCTTGGCACCCGACGGCACGATCACCGAGTTCTTGACTTCCTGCGCCTTGACCAGGCCAAGCACCTCGGTGCGGAAGTCCTCCTCGCGGTCGGACCAGCGCAGCCCGCCGCGGGCGACCCGGCCAAAGCGCAGGTGCACGGCCTCCAGTCGCGGCGAGTACACGAAGATCTCGAACTTCGGGCGGGGCGCGGGCAGGTTCGGCACCCGGGTCGCGTCGAGCTTGAGCACCAGGTACGGGGAATCCTGGTAGTAGTTGGTGCGCAGGGTGGCCTCGATCAGCGCGAGGTAGCCGCGCAGGATGCGGTCGGCGTCGAGGCTGGTCACCTCGTCGAGGGCGCCGCGGATCTCCTCCGCGATGGCCTCGCTGCGCTCAGCCTCACCGCCCTGCCTGCCCGGGTCGAACCTGGACTCGAACAGCCGCACCAGCAGCCGGGTGATCCGCGGGTTCTGCCGCAGCACCCGCTGCAGATAACCCTGGCTGAACCGCGATCCCGCTTGCCGCAGGTACCGCGCGTAGCCGCGCAGCAGCACGACCGCGTGCCAGGTCAGCCCGGCGTCGAGCACCAGCGCGTTGAACCCGTCGTCCTCGATCTGACCGTGCCACAACGCGCTCAGCGCGGATTCGAAAAGCTCCTTCGTGGCACCGCTGGTTTCCAGTGTTCCGCGCCGCAGACCAAAGTCATATATCCAGAACGACGCGTCCGGTCCCCCGCCAATGAACTCGTACGGGTGCTCGTCAACGACGTCGACTCCCATGTGCTGCAACTGGGGCAGCACCTCGGTCAGCGTCACCGGGGAGCCGACGCGGTACACGCGCAGTCGCCAGGCACCGTTCGGCTGGAAGGTGAGCCGCACCCCGAACGGCGCGCCCGACTCCCTCAGCCGCAGCACCTCACTCAGGTCCTCGACGGCGACGCCCGGGTCGGTGTCCGCCTTGTAGGTCTCCGGTATGGACAGGCAGCAGCTCTCGAACAGCAGGGCGGCGCGCTCACCGCCAAGGCGACGCTCGGCCTCGGCCGCCAGGTCCTCGTCCCAGGACCGTACGACGGCGGAGATCTGCCGCTCAAGCGCGGCCGTGTCCGTGGTCGGCATCGGGGTGCCGGGCACGGGAGGTCGGTCGGGGCTGCCTTGCCGAGGAAGCACGGTGTGGACGACCACGTGCAACCGGGCCAGTGCGGAGTTGGAGACCATCGCGCTGTAGTCCACGCTGGAGCCGCCCAGCGCGTCGCTCAGGATCTCCTGGGTACGCAGCCGCACAGCGGTGGTGTACCGGTCACGGGGCAGGTAGACCAGGCAGGACACGTAACGGCCGTACGGGTCGGGCCGCAGGAACAGCCGCACCTGCCGACGTTCGCGTAGCCGCAGGACGCCGAGCGCGATCGGGGTGAGCTGGTCCGCGCTGATCTCGAACAGCTCCTCGCGCGGGTAGCTCTCCAGGATCTCGGTCAGCGCGTTGCCGTCGTGGCTGTCGGCGGTGAGCCCGACATCCTTGAGCACGGCGGCGAGCTTGTCCCGCAGCACCGGGATACGGGTGATCGACTCGGAGTACGCCGCCTGGGAGTAGAGCCCGAGGAACCGGTACTCGCCGATGACCTTCCCGGAATCGCCGAACTTGCGGACCGCGATGTAGTCCAGGTACTCGGGCCGGTAGATGGTGGACCGGACGCTGGCCTTGGCCAGCACGAGTGGCTCGTTATCACCCTCAACGGGAGCACGGCCAGCCGTCCCGAAGGGGTCGTCGGATGGCTTGTCGTGGCGCAGGATGCCAAGTCCGGTGCCGGGAACGGGCTGGAACCGGTTCCCGCTCAGCGTGTACTCGCGATAGCCGAGGAAGGTGAAGTGCCCGTCGGCTAGCCAGCCAAGCAGTGCGCCCGCTTCACCCGGCTCATGCTGGACGGCCGAGCGCATCCGGCGCTGGTCCTCCATGGCGACCCGCACGTCGTCGAGCACGCCCCGCAGATCGGCCGCGAGGTCATCGATGGAGATCCGGTCGCCCGGCCGCCCGATCTCGACGTGAATCCAGGACTCGCTCAGGACGGTGTCGCCCTGGCCCATCTCACCGGTGATGGCGCGGCGGATCTTGAGGACCGGGTGCACGATGATGTGCATGTCAGCGCCGTGCCGGTTCAGCTCCATGGTGACCGAGTCGACGAGATACGGCATGTCGTCGGTCACGATGTCGAGTACGTTCCCGGCCCCGTCGAGCGCGGCGGTGCCCGCGTCGCGGGTGCTTACCAGCGCGCGGCCCTGCGGCCGGGATCTCCCCGCGGCCGCGTGCGTGGCGGCCACCGCGGCCATCCGGTCAGGTCCAGCGGCAATTAGGTCCTCGATCGCGACGTGCCGGTAGTAAGCGCCCAGGAATCCTGGGATGTCGGCTATCGCGTCGCTTGGGCTGTCCTCGCCTAGGACAATCTCATCGCCTAGGACAATCTCATCGGCTGGGCCGTTCGCTGACGCCCGCCAGACCTCGGCCGCCTTTGAGAGCAGCTCGTTCCTGACCTCATCCATGCCTTCCGGCATTTCGTGTGCACTCCTTTGTGAACATTGCGACCGGCGCTCACTGCAGACGTGAGCGCTTGGAGATCACTGTGTGGCTCATGTTCAAGCGTTGCTCTGGGGCCAGCCCCATTGCAGGACCCCACGGTGCCACACTCTAGTGACCTAACGGTTACCTTGTGTTACGGATCTTCAACCTGTTCGCTAACTAACAGGTTAGGGCCGTCTGCGAAATAAACCAGCACCTCAGGGTTGACCAGAGCATTGGGGTCTACGGCCCGCTCCACCGGTACGCCGAGGAGGATTTTTCGCACCGGTACCTCTAGCTTCTTACCGGAAAGCGTCCTCGGTATGCCGGGTACCTGGCGAATCTCGTCCGGGGCGTGCCGGGGTGACAGCTGGGTGCGGAGCGCGGTTTTGATGCTGGTGACGAGCTTGTCGTCGAGGGTTGCGTCTGGTTCCAGCGTGACGAAGAGCACAAGTTTTCCCTCGGCGGGGGCGGCGCCCGCCGAGGCGCTCGCGCCGAGTTGGCCGGTGTCCACCACGAGGCTGTCCTGTATCTCCGGCAGCGCCTCGACCACTCGGTAGAACTCGCTGGTTCCCATCCGGACGCCGCCCCGGTTCAGCGTGGCGTCGGAGCGGCCGTAGATCACGCACCCCCCGTCGGCGAGCATCTCGATCCAGTCGCCGTGCCGCCATACACCTGGGTAGTCAGCGAAGTAGCTTTCCCGGTAGCGGACCTTGTCCGGGTCTCTCCAGAACCCGACCGGCATCGAGGGCATCGGCTCCGCGAGGACCAGCTCGCCGACCTTGCCGATCCGCGGCTTACCGTCGGCGTCGAAGGATTCGACCTTGGCGCCCAGGCAGGCGCCGCCGATGATGCCAGAACGGACCGGCAGTAGCGGGGACGGTCCGACGAACCCGGTGCACACGTCGGTGCCGCCAGAGAACGAGCCGAGCAGCAGGTCGCTCTTCACGTTCTCGTAGACCCAGGTGAAACCCTCGGGCGGCAACGGAGACCCGGTGGACCCGATCGCCCGCAACGCGGGGAGCTCACCCGGAGCGGTTTCCGCCCGCAGGCAGGCCAGCAGGTAGGGGGCGCCGACGCCAAGATAATTCACGTTGTGCTTGGCGGCGAGCCGCCACAGGTTTCCGGTCTCCGGGTAGGTCGCGCTGCCGTCGTAAAGCAGGATCGTGCTGCCAGCCAGCAGCCCGCCAGCCAGGAAGTTCCACATCATCCAGCCGGTGGTCGTGTACCAGGTGAAGACGTCACCGGGCCGGAGATCCAGGTGGAACGCGAGCGCCTTGAGGTGCTCGAGGACGATGCCGCCATGCCCGTGCATGATCGGCTTCGGCAACCCGGTGGTCCCCGATGAGTAGACGATCCACAGCGGATGCCCGAACGGCACCTCCTCGAACTCAGGGGTGCCCGCGGGCCCGCCCAGGTCTTCCCATGAGCTGGTTCCCACCGTGATGACGGCCTTGAGCCCGGCCAGCGCCGCGCTTATCTCGCGCACCACCTCGGCTCGGGAGTACTCCTTGCCGTTGTAGCGGTACCGTTCCACCGCGATCAGCACCATGGGCTCGATCTGGGCGAACCGGTCGATCACGCTGCGCGCGCCGAAGTCCGGCGAGCAAGACGACCAGATCGCGCCGATGCTCGCGGTGGCGAGCAGCCCGATGATCGCCTCCGGGATGTTCGGCAGCAGCGCCGCCACCCGGTCGCCCTTGGAGACTCCGAGTTCCCTGAGCCCCCTCGCGACCCGCGCGACCTCAGCCGCGAGCTCTCCGTAGGTCAGCGCCCCGGCTCGGCCGTCTTCTGACTCATAGATGATCGCCGTCCGGCCCGGATCGGTCCAGGCGGTACGGAGGGCGTTGCGGGCGTAGTTCAGCGTCGCGCCGGGGAACCAGGTCACGTCGGGCATCGGCCCGCCGGTCAAGACCTCTTCGCCGCGCTCCCCCAGGACGCCAAAGTACTCCCAAACCGAGCTCCAGAACCCGGGCAGATCATCCACCGACCACTGCCACAAATCCTGGTAACCGGCGAACCCGCGCCCCAGCCAGTCCCGGTAATGCGCGATACGGGCGTTACGGATGGTCTTATCGTCCGGCGTCCAAAGCGTGGCCCCATAACCCTCTGCGCTCATGCCCCCAGCATCAGCCCACCGGGTGGTCCGGCGCAACGCGCCGCCCCGCCCGAGCGAACGAACCCTGTCGATGTTACATCGACCGGCATAGAGCACGGTCGTTGTCACATCGACCGTCCCCCGCGCCCGCTCAGCCCCCGCGCCCGCTCAGCCCCCGCGCCCGCTCAGCCCGCGGGGGGATGAGGGTCAGGCGGCGGTGATGGCGGCTAGGAGGGGCGGGATGTCGGTGAGGTCCGGGAGGACCGCTACTGCGCCGGCTTCGCGTAGCGTCGCCGTGCTGTCGCGGCCGCTGGCTAGGGCGATGCATCGGGCGCCGCCGAGCTTGGCGGCGGCGATGTCCGATAGCGCGTCAGCTATGTACACCGTGTCCAGGAAGGTGACTCCGTACGCTTCGACCGCTCGTTGCCTGGCGACCGTTAGCAGCGTCCCCTTCGGGAAGGGGTCGCTGCCCGCGTAGCCGCCGACCTCGACGTCGAGGTACTGCTCCAGCCCGAAGACCTGCAGCTTGAGTTCCGCATTGGGCCGGGACGAGCCGGTCAGGACGGACTGGACGACCTCCCCGATCCCGGCGACGGCGGCCAGTGCCTCCGCCGCACCCGGGAGGACGTGGCCGTCCCGGGCGAGCTGGTCACGCCGTTTTGACATCTGGATTGAAAAAGCCATGGTGAATGAGGCCAGCAGTTTCTCCGCGACCTCGCCGTCGCGTATGTCAATGGCGTTCAGCGCCAGGGCGTCGAAGAAGGCCTCGGGTTCGCTACGTCCGGCCATCTGCGGCAACTGGACGAGCGGGCGTCCGGTTACCTCGCGGAACGAGTCGGCGTAGGCGGCGCGCGTCACCTTGGTGACGTCAACCAGCGTCAGGTCGATGTTCCACAACACGAGCCGGTGAATAGCGAACCTCCTAGCCCATGTGCGGGTACCGGTAGTCCGTCGCCGGCACGAAAGTCTCCTTGATGGTACGCGCGGATACCCAGCGGATCAGGTTGAACACCGAACCCGCCTTGTCGTCGGTCCCGCTGGCCCGGGCGCCACCGAACGGCTGCTGCCCGACGACCGCGCCGGTCGGCTTGTCGTTGACGTAGAAGTTGCCCGCGCTGTAGCGCAGCCGGTCCGAGGCCGCCGCGATCGCGTACCGGTCGGTGCCGAGCACCGCGCCGGTCAGCGCGTACGGCGCGATGTCGGCCGCCTGGTCGACCGTCGCGGCGAACGCCTCGTCCGGGTACACGTGAACGGCCAGGATCGGGCCGAAGTACTCGGTGCTGAACGCCTCGTCGGCCGGGTCGCTGATCTCCAGCACGGTCGGCTTGACGAAGTAGCCGGTGCTGTCATCGACCGTGCCGCCGGTGAGGAAGCTGACCGCCGGGCGGGTGTTCGCCCGCTCGAACGCGTCGCGGTGCTTGGCGACGGCGCGCTCGTCGATGACCGCGCCGAGGAACAGCGACAGGTCGCTGGCCACGTCACCCATCGTGAGCTGCTCGGTTGCCGCGGCCAGTTCGTCCCGGACACCGCCGTCCCACAGCGAGCGCGGGATGTAGGCACGGGAGGCGGCCGAGCACTTCTGGCCCTGGTACTCGAAGGCGCCGCGGACCAGGGCGGGCACGATGATGTCCCGGTCGGCCGACGGGTGCGCGATCACGAAGTCCTTGCCGCCGGTCTCCCCTACCAGCCGCGGGTAGTCGCGGTAGTTCGCGATGTTGCTGCCGATGGTCCGCCAGAGGTGCTGGAAGGTGCCGGTGGAGCCGGTGAAGTGGATGCCCGCGAGATCGGGGTGAGTCAGTGCCACCCGCGAGACGGCCTGGCCGTCGCCGGTCACCATGTTGATCACGCCGGGCGGCAGGCCAGCGACCTCGAGCAGCCGCATGATGTAGTGCGCCGCGAGCTGCTGGGTCGGCGACGGCTTCCAGACCACGACGTTGCCGAGCAGCGCCGGGGCGGTGGGCAGGTTGCCCGCGATGGAGGTGAAGTTGAACGGGGTGATCGCCAGCACGAACCCTTCAAGCGGCCGGTACTCCAGCCGGTTCCAGGTGCCAGGAGCGGACTCGGGTTGCTCGGACAGCAACTGCCTGGCGTATGCCACGTTGTACCGCCAGAAGTCGATCAGCTCGCACGCCGCGTCGATCTCCGCCTGGAACGGGTTCTTGGACTGGCCGAGGACGGTGGCCGCGTTCAGGGTGGGCCGCCAGGGACCGGCCAGCAGGTCGGCCGCCTTCAGGAAGATCGCCGCCCGGTCGTCGAAGCTCAGCGCCCGCCACTGCGGTGCGGCATCGCGCGCCGCCGCAATGGCCTGGGCTACCTCGGCGTCGGTCGCGTTGGGGGTGACACCGAGCACATGGCGGAAATTGTGCGGCTGGACGACCTCGATGCGCTCGCCGTCGCCCATCACCGGCCGACCGCCGATGGTCATCGTCAGATCGGCCCGGTCCCCGGCCAGATCCTTGATCCGTGACTCAAGGGCGGCGCGCTCGTGGCTGCCTGGTGTGTATTGCTTGATCGGCTCGTTAGCCGGAAACGGGACCTTGGTGACGGCATCCATGACGTTTTGCCCCTTGTGAGAGTTTTTGTCGGTCGGACTCCTATTATTGCCGGTTGTTAAATGCCCGTTGGGGCACCGAAAATTCCCAGGTCAAAGCTCGGAGAGCTCCTGGGTGGCGTACCAGAGGAGGTCGTGGCCTTCAGCGCCGTCGACGGTGAACGCGGCGTCGTCATCGCCCGCGTCGGCTGCCTCGACCGCGGCCGCGGCGGCGGCCACGTCAGGCTCTGCTTCGGCGCCGTCCACGTGGCCGGCCGCGATCCACTTGACGGGGATGTCCACGGTCACCGTGACCTCGGCCGGGTCCGGATCCCCCGCCGGGCGGTGCACCGACTCGGCGGGAACCTCGGCGGCCAGCACGACCCGGCGGGGCGGCGCGGTCCCCAGCAGGCGCAGCGAGGCGCGAGCGGCGGCCGACATCGCGGCGTACTCAAGTTCTTCTTCATCACCGCTGGCGTACGCCTCACGTAGCGCCGGGGTGACCGCGAAGCCCGCCAGTGGTGCCTGGCTGATGGCACCGGACCGTAGCACCTCGGTGAGCAACGGCAATGTCGACGGCAGATAGACCCGCATGGACGTCAGCCTACGGGTCCGCCGAGCACCGCGATCACGGCGGCCACTGCGTCCTCAATCGGCACGTGCTCCCACAGCCGCACCACCTGCCAGCCGCCCTCGGCCAGCGCAACGTCGTTGGCACGGTCCCGGTCGACGTTGCGCTGCAGCTTCGGGGACCAGTACCACTCGTTGTTCTTCGGCTTGGAGCCGTGCTCGGGGCACGCGTGCCAGAAACAGCCGTCCACGAACACCGCGACCCGGCGCGCGGTGAAGACGATGTCCGGCCGCACTCGCCGCCCATCGGACAAATCCAGCCGGTGGTCCTTGCGGTACCGGTAACCACGCGCGTGCAGTGCCCGGCGTAGCGCCATTTCCGGTTTGGTGTCGCTGCGCCGGTTGGCCTTCATATTTGCCGAACGACCTGGGCTAATCGGCAGCGGATACCGTTTCCCCGCGGGGACGGGATCCGGGGCGGTTGCGGACGCCATGGCCGAAGCCTAGACCAGTTGGCATCGGGTTGCGTCTTGTTACGACAGCGTCAATTCCCTACATTGTCAGTTGCCATTATGGACAAGTTGGGGCATGATTGGCCCGTGTCGACTTCAACCGACTCATCCCAGGCCAGTGCGGCGGCAGACGCCGACGCCACCAACCAGCTCCCCATCTTCTCGGCGGAGATCGCGCCAAGATCGCTGCCTGCTGGCCTCAACAGGCACCGCATGCCGGGCTGGGCCAGGCTGATCAGCCCTATCCTCCTTGTAGCGCTCTGGCAGCTGCTCAGCAGTTACAAGGTGATCCCGGCCACCAAGCTGGACTCGCCCGCCACGATCGTGCACGAGGCGTACATCCTGATCACCACCAACTCACCGGCGTACGGGACGTTGCAGAATTCGCTGCTCGTCTCGTTCGAGCGGTGGATCGTCGGCTGCTCGATCGGCGTCGTGGTCGGTGTGCTGCTCGGGCTGGTCTCCGGGCTGAGCCGGTTCGGCGAGGCGGGCCTGGACCCGATCCTGCAGGCACTGCGCAGCGTCCCGCTGCTCGGCCTGGTGCCGCTGTTCATCGTCTGGTTCGGCATCGGCGAGCTACCCAAGGTACTGCTGGTGACGTTGGCGGCCTTGTTCCTGATGTACGTGAACACGTTCGCCGGTATCCGCGGCGTGGACCCGAAGCTCCACGAACTCAGCCACGTGCTCGGGCTGAAACGCGGCGAGCTGATCAGGCACATCGTGCTGCCGGGGGCGTTGCGGCAGATCCTGACCGGGTTGCGGTTGTCAGTGGTCGCGTCGCTGCTCGCCTTGGTCGTCGCCGAGCAGATCAACGCCAACGCCGGACTCGGGTACCTGATTACGCAGGGTCAGAATTTCCTGCAGACCGACGTGATCATGGTCGCCCTGATCGTCTACGCCATCCTCGGACTACTCGCCGACTGGGGCATCCGGCTCGTGGAAAGGAAGGCGCTCGCGTGGCGCAAGGAGTTCAGCTGACCACCACCGAGGCGGCGTCAGTTCGCGGACTGACGCGGACATTCGGCGACCGCAAGGTGCTTGATGACCTCGATCTGGATATCAGCAACGGCGAATTCGTGGCATTGATCGGGCGCAGCGGAACCGGGAAGTCCACGCTGCTGCGGGTGCTCGCGGGACTGGACCGTGAGGCCACCGGGCAGGTTGAGGTTCCCGGGTCCGTCGCGGTGGCGTTCCAGGAACCACGCCTCGTCCCGTGGAAAAAAGTGCTCGCCAACGTCACGCTCGGGTTGCGGGCACCCGACGCGCAGGCAACCGGGCGCACTGCCCTGGAAGAAGTCGAGCTGTCCGGTAGAGCGGACGCGTGGCCGCTGACGCTATCCGGCGGCGAGGCGCAGCGTGCCTCGCTGGCGCGGGCGCTGGTACGGGAACCGAGTCTGCTGCTGCTCGACGAGCCGTTCAGCGCGCTCGACGCGCTGACCAGGATCACGATGCACCGGCTGGTGCTCAACCTGTGGCGGCAGCACCGTCCGGCGGTGCTGCTGGTCACGCACGACGTGGACGAGGCGCTCGAGCTCGCTGACCGGGTGCTCGTCCTCGGTGAAGGCAAGATCATCCACTCCGCGCGGATTGAGCTGGAGCGCCCACGGCACCGGGATCATCCCGACCTGGTGGCGCTGCGGCTGCGCCTGCTCACCGAGCTGGGCGTTCCAGCGGATTCAGCTGATTGAGAAAGGCAATTCGTGACACCACATATTGACAGACGGACCTTCGGGACATCCGCGATTCTCGTGGCCGCGGGCGGGCTGCTAGCGGCGTGTTCCTCATCGTCGTCACCCAGCGCCTCCAGCACTGCGACCCCGTCGAGCACCCCGTCCGTGGACCTGTCCTCGGTCACGCTAAACGTTGGCGACCAGAAGGGCACCGGAGCTGAGGCCGTGCTCACGGCGGCGGGCCTGCTTAGCACGCTGCCGTTCAAGGTGTCCTGGTCGGACTTCACCTCCGGCCCGCCCATCATGGAGGCCGCGGCCTCCGGCTCGGTCGACGTCGGCGGGGTCGGCGACCTGCCGCCGGTGTTCGCCGCGGCCGGCGGCGAGGCGATCACGATCGTCGGAGCCCGGGTAGCCGTCAACGGAGACCAGGACGCCATCCTCGTGCCCAAGGGTTCGTCCATAACGTCGATTTCCGAGCTCAAGGGCAAGAAGATCGCCTACGGCAGCGGAAGTTCCGCCAACTACCAGCTCCTGACGGTGCTGAAGAAGGCCGGGCTGACCACCAAGGACGTCACGCTGGTGAACCTGCAGCCAGCGGAGGCGCTGGCCGCGTTCACCTCCGGCGACGTCGACGCGTGGGGCATCTGGCCACCGTATGTGCAGTACGCCCAGTCGCTGGGGGCGACGGTCATCGCGACCGGTTCCGATTACGGCAACCCGTACTCATTCCAGGTCGCCTCAAAGGCGGCGGTGGCAGACACTTCGAAGGCCGCGGCGCTCAAGGTCTACCTGGCCACCCTCAACAAGGCCTACGCCTGGACGGCGAACAACACGAACGCGTGGGCCACCGCCTGGGCCAAGGTCGCCGGATATTCGATATCCGTGATGGACAAGGCCGCCGCCATCGACAAGCAGACGCCGGTGGCCATCGACTCCTCGGTTATCTCCTCCGAGCAGAACCTGGTCGACGTGTGCTACGCGGCCGGCCTCATCCCCAGCAAGATTGACATCACCGACTACATCACGACCCAGTTCAACGACACGGTCTCCTGACTGTCTGACGAAGGTCCCGCGTCGCTTGGGCGGCGCGGGACCTTCGCCTTTCGGGGGCTCCGGGGGTCGTCCCCCGGGTAGGCAGAGCGGGGGCCGTTGCGCTGGCCCGGCCAGAATGTCAGTGCTGCGGAGTACAACTAGTTGCCATGTCAGCAGCACTCAGCGCACGGCTCGTGACGGTCCCCGACGCGGCCCCGCCCTATGACGGCGAGCCGGCCTCGGACGTGCCGAGGGCTGCGTTGCCGTCGCCCGCTCCGGCTACGTGTGTACCCGTCCCGGTCGCCGACGACGACCCGGTGATCAGATTCGCGCACGTTCTAGTCGAGGCCATCGCCGGCTCCCGGTCGGTACGCCAGCTTGCCCCGTTCATGACACAGCGAGCCGGCTTGCACCTGCGGCGAGTCGGTCCGCTCTTCGCGGGCTCGCGGCCACGGGTGCTGCGGGTGCTCACCACCCGGCCAGCACCCGAGGTGGCGGAGGCCACCGTCATCGTGTCGTGCGATCAGCGCGCCCGGGCGCTCGCGCTCCGGCTGGAACGCCAAGAGCCCGGGCGCTGGATCTGCACCGACATCGAGGCTGGCTAGCGGTCAGCCTTCCCCGCGCATGCGCGGGTCGCCGTGGCAGCGCTTGAACTTGCGGCCGGAACCACACGGGCACGGGTCGTTGCGCCCGGCGTGCGCGAACGCGTCCTCGCCCTCGGTGTGTGTCTCGACAAGTTCATCGCCGTCGAGAGACGGCGCCGAGTAGCTCACCTGCTGCGGCCGGCGCGGCTGGCCGAACGCCGCGGGCAGCACTGGCTCATCAGCGGCCGGAGCGGCGGGCGGCTGCTGGCCGCGCGCGTGCCTGGCACCGCCACGCCGCGCACCGCCGTTCTGCTGCGGGTCGCTCTGCTGCTGTCCGGCGCGCTGCTGTCCGGCGCGCTGCTGCCCCGTGCGCTGATGCCTGGCTCGCTGACCGCCGTTCGCGTCCTGCTGCGCCGGTGGCGGCGCCTGGGCCGGGATGGGGGCCGGGCCGGGTGCCTGGGCGAGGCCGACACCGCTGGCGGTGCCGTTCTCCTCGACGATCGGGTTCTCCTGGACCTCTATCTGCAGCATGAACAGCGCGGTGACGGACTCCTCCTTGATGCCGTCCATCATCGCGTTGAACATCTCGTAGCCTTCCCGCTGGTACTCGATCAGCGGGTCACGCTGCGCCATCGCGCGCAGGCCGACGCCCTCGCGGAGGTAGTCCATCTCGTACAGGTGCTCGCGCCAGCGGCGGTCGAGCACCGACAGCACCACGCGCCGCTCGACCTCGCGCATCACCTCGGCGCCGTACTCTTCCTCGCGCCGGTCGTAGGCGGACTGGGCGTCGGTGACGATGAGCTCGGTGAGCAACTCCGTGGTCAGGCCGGCCCGGTCTCCGCCCGCCTCGTCGATCACGTCGTCGATCGTCAGGGTGATCGGGTAGAGCTGCCTGAACGCGGCCCAGAGCTTGTCCAGGTCCCACTCTTCCGGGTAGCCGTCGGCGGTCGCGGCGGTGACGTACTCCTCGGTCACCTCGTCGATCATCCGGCGGACCTGCTCGTGCAGGTCGGCGCCCTCGAGCACCCGGTGCCGTTCGGCGTAGATGACCTGACGCTGCCGGTTCAGCACGTCGTCGTACTTGAGGACGTCCTTGCGGATCTCGAAGTTCTGCTGCTCCACCTGGCTCTGCGCGGACCTGATGGCGCGGGTGACGACCCGGGACTCAACCGGGGTGTCGGCCGGGATGTTGAGCCGCTCCATGATGGCCGCGACCCGGTCGGAGTTGAACATCCGCATCAGGTCGTCTTCCAGCGACAGATAGAACCGGCTCTCGCCGGGGTCGCCCTGGCGGCCAGAACGACCGCGAAGCTGGTTGTCGATCCGGCGTGATTCGTGGCGTTCGGTGCCGAGGACGTACAGGCCGCCGGCCTCGACGACCTCCTCGTGTTCCTCAGCTACCTCGCGCTTGGCCTTGGCGACCGCGCCCGGCCAGGCGGCCTCGTAGTCCTCCGGTGTCTCGCTCGGCGAGAGCCCGCGGTGGTGCAGTTCCAGGTCGGCGATGAACTCGGGGTTGCCGCCGAGCATGATGTCGGTACCACGGCCCGCCATGTTCGTCGCCACCGTGACGGCGCCCTTGCGGCCACCCGCGGCGATGATGGATGCCTCACGCTCGTGGTACTTCGCGTTCAGCACCTCGTGCGGGATCCCGCGCCGCTTGAGCATGACCGACAGCAGCTCGGACTTCTCGACGCTGGTGGTGCCCACCAGCACCGGCTGGCCCTTCCGGGACCGCTCAACGATGTCCTCGACGACCGCCTCGAACTTGGACTGGACCGTCTGGTAAATGACGTCCGCTTCATCCGCCCGGATCATCGGCTTGTTGGTCGGGATCGGGACCACGCCGAGCTTGTAGATCTGGTGGAACTCGTTCGCCTCGGTCATGGCGGTACCGGTCATTCCGGCGAGCTTCTCGTAGAGCCGGAAGTAGTTCTGCAGCGTGATCGTGGCGAGCGTCTGGTTCTCGTCCTTGATCGTCACGCCCTCTTTGGCCTCGATGGCCTGGTGCATGCCCTCGTTGTACCGGCGGCCGTGCAGGATGCGGCCGGTGAACTCGTCCACGATCATGACCTCGCCGTTCATAACGACGTAGTCCTTGTCCCGCTTGAACAGCTCCTTGGCCTTGATGGCGTTGTTCAGGAAGCTGACCAGGTGGGTGTTGACGGGATCGTAGAGGTTATCGATGCCGAGCCAGTCCTCGACCTTCGTGATACCTGACTCCAGGATGCCGACGGTCTTCTTCTTCTCGTCGACCTCGTAGTCACCTTCGCCGTCCTCGCCACGGCGCAGCCGAGGTGAGATCTTGGCGAACTCCGTGTACCAGCGGGAGTTCTGCTCGGCCGGGCCACTGATGATCAGCGGCGTCCTAGCCTCGTCGATGAGGATCGAGTCCACCTCGTCGACGATCGCGAAATTGTGCCCGCGCTGGACGCACTCCTCCAGCGACCAGGCCATGTTGTCGCGCAGATAGTCGAAGCCGAACTCGTTGTTCGTCCCGTAGGTGATGTCAGCCTCGTACTGCTTGCGCCGCTCCGCCGGCTGCTGGTCCGCGAGGATGACCCCGACCTCAAGGCCGAGGAACCGGTGCACCCGGCCCATCCACTCGGCGTCGCGCTTGGCCAGGTAGTCGTTGGTGGTGATGACGTGCACGCCATCGCCGGAGATCGCGTTCAGGTACGCGGGGAAGACGCCGGTGAGGGTCTTGCCTTCACCGGTCCGCATCTCGGCGATGTTGCCCATGTGCAGCGCCGCGGCGCCCATCAGCTGAACATCGAAGGCTCGCTGGCCGAGCGTGCGCCGCGCCGCCTCGCGAACGGCGGCGAACGCCTCGGGAAGAAGCTCGTCCAGCGTTTCGCCGTCCGCGTAGCGTTGCCGGAACTCCTCGGTCATGGCTTGGAGTTCGTCGTCACTCATCGCAACGAATTCGTCCTCGACCGAGTTGATCTGCTCCGAGATCCGCTTGAGCTGGCGGAGGGTCTTCCCTTCGCCCGCGCGAAGGATGCTATCTACTATGACTGGCACTTCTCGTCGTGCTCCTCGCGGATCGTCTGAACTGTCAGGGCCGCCCCGCCGACCGCGTCAGGCCCGGCGCTGGCGTAGCATCGCCCCGGAAGTCATCGTAGGCGACTCAGGGCCAGAAGCCGAGTCCGTATGGCCGGCCCGGCGAGGATAGCTGCGCGGGGGCCGGCTGCGAGCCCTCGCCGACACTGCACGACAATAGTGCCAACCACAGCCTGGAGGAGGAACCGTCGTGGCGGATCAGACCGGGTCGGGCACCCTGACCGACGCCGTAGGAGGCTTGCCCGAGGTCTCCCCGCACGGGAGCGCGGACGAAAAGTACCACCACGGTCGCCCGATCTCCTGGGTTGGCGTGGTGATTGTCATCATCGGTTTCGTCGTGGGCGGAATCGCCATGGTTCCCGGCCCCAAGTGGTGGCTGTTCTGGACCGGTACGGGAATCGCCGTAGTCGGCCTGCTCATCCTCGCCTTCGCGCGCACGTTCGACACCGACTGGTACTGACGGGTTCCCGGCTTCTTACCGGGGGCCCTTCGGGCTCTTTCCTGGGGCCTTCGGGCTTTTTCCTCGTTGATGCCGCACCCACCAGGAAAGAGTCTGGTTAGTGCAGCACTGACCAGGAACGGCGTCCGGGGTCGGCGACCACGCCAGCACCACGACTAACAGCAGCACCTCGTCCCTCACTGGAGACTTGACCTTCCTCCGGATGAGCCACGCGCTGACCGTAAGCCCGAGCCTGCGGCCGCGGCCCAAGCCCGCTGGGCGGTGACCACTCACTTCTCCCGGGTTCGCACACCTTTACCGTCCGCAATGTCCGGGTATGTCGGGCAGTCCGGGTGCATTAACCCGGGATAAGACGCCGCTGCACCCTCTGGGGCCGGGAAGCGTGGCAACAACCCAGCCTTAGCCGTATCCGTAGCCGCTGGGCGGCGGCTAGACGGGGGTTACCTCTATGGTCGCCACTGTCGCGCAATCGGCAGCGAAGACCGCCGCCACACGAACGCGGTCGCCAGCCACGACCTTCGGCAGCCAGTAACGGGCGTCGTCCCACATGTCGTCTAGCGGCAGCGCGTCCGTCGGCCACCAGCGGGGCTCGATCTCGTCCGATTCCACCACTTCGCCCGACCAGCGCTGCGTGGCGAAGACCCTGGCGTCTTGGTCCCACGCCGGACGAGCCGGGAACCGGTATGTGATCCAGGCCACTTTGGTCAGATCTTGCTGGGCGACTTGCAGCCCGGTTTCCTCGGCGACCTCGCGGGCGGCGGCTTCGACCGGCCGCTCCCCCGGTTCCACCTTCCCACCGGGCCCGACGATCCTGCCCTCGCCGAAACCGCGCTTCTTCCGGCCCAGCAGCACCTGTCCATCACGAACCAGGAAGCACAAGCACATCATCGGCGGCGGGTTCACCGTGCCAGTATGCCCGAGGGGGCAGTACCACCCCATGGATGGCCCACCGCTGGGGCTATGACGCTATCGATGGCCCATCGCTGGGGTTGCGGCCCGGAGGCGGAATGTCAGACCGGCTGACTAGAGTCGGGGGCGTGATAGGTGGAACGCCCGTCGTTATGACAAAAAGAGACGTGCGGCGGCTGGTGCTGTACGGGCAGGGGCTGATCGGCGCGGACGCACGGCGGGGCGGCGTCAGCGCCATGCTGCGGCGGATCGGGGCGGTCCAGCTGGACACGATCAGCGTGCTGGCGCGGTCGCACGAGCTGGTCGCGTACGCGCGGCTGGGGGCAATCGGCAGGCAAGCCGTGGAGCGGGCGTACTGGGGCGGGGATTGCTTCGAGTACTGGGCGCACGCCGCGTGCATACTGCCCATCGAGGAATGGCCGTATTACGCGTTCCGGCGGCGGCGGCTCCAGAGCCAGGGGCAACGCTGGCACAAGGTCTCGCAGGAGGCCTGCCAGACCGTACTCAAACGGCTGACGGCGGAGGGCCCGCTGACCGCCACCCAGCTGGGCGGGGCCAAGGGCGGCGGGCCGTGGTGGGACTGGTCGGAGACCAAGATCGCGGCGGAATGGCTGCTGGACACCGGCCAGGTGGTCTGCTCCCGGCGAGTCGGCTGGCGGCGGGTCTACGACCTGCCGGAGCGGGTGCTGGCGCCGGAGCTTCTCGACAAAAACCCAACGGACGCCGAGTGCGTGGCGCGGCTGGTCAAGACGGCTGCGCGGGCGCTTGGCGTCGCCACCAAGAGCGATCTGATGGACTACAACCGGTTCCGGGCCGGTACCGCCCTGGACGACGCCATCGAGGCGGCGGGACTGATCCCGGTGACCACCGGCAAGACACCAGCGTGGGCCGATCCCGAGGCCCTCGCCTGGCTGAGCAACCCAAAGGGGCGGCACCGGGTGACCCTGCTCTCGCCGTTCGACTCGGTGGTCTGGGACCGCAAGCGGACGCTACGGACGTTCGGGATGACACACATCTTCGAGGCGTACGTGCCCGCGCCGAAGCGGATCAACGGTTACTACGCGATGCCGGTGCTGGCTGGCGGCGAACTCGTCGCTCAGGTGGACCCGGGCCGCGACGGACAGACCCTGCTGGCCAAGCACGTGCTGCTGGATAAACCGTCGGCGATCGAACCAGCCGCGCGAGCGCTGCGCGAGGCCGCCGGCTGGGTGGGCTGCGACAACATCGCCGTCCTGCGGGTGACCCCCGCTAACCTCACCGAGGCCCTGGTCAGCCGAACTCGATGAGCTTCTCCCGTACGGCGATCATGACCGCCTCCATCCGGGAGTGGATCTGCAGCTTCTCCAGGATGTTCCTGACGTGGTTCTTGACCGTGTTCTCCGAGATGAACAGTTCCTTGGCGATATCCCGGTTGTTAAGCCCGCGGGCTACCAGCCGGAGGACTTCCATCTCGCGTTCGGTCAGCTTGGGGGCCTGGACGTGCTGGACGCGCTCGGCGGTCTCGTCCCGCTTGGCGAGCGCGGCGAACTCGGTGAGCAGCTTGCCCGCCATCGACGGGTTGATCAGCGACTGGCCGCCGTACACCGACCGCACAGCGGCGGCCACCTCGTCCAGCGGGATGTCCTTGAGCAGGTAGCCGCTGGCACCGGCCCTGATGGCCTCGAACAGGTCCTCCTCCTCGTCGCTGATCGTGAGTATCACGATCTTCGACGTCGGAGCGACCTCCTTCATGGCGCGGGCCGCCTCGATGCCGCTGATCTTCGGCATCCGGATATCCATCAGCACGATGTCGGGGAGAGTGTCCCTGGCATTCGCCACCGCTTCGGCTCCGTCGCTCGCCTGGCCGACGATGTCGATGTCCGCCTCGTCCTGGAGCACCATCTCCAGCCCGCGCCTGAACAGCGCGTGGTCGTCGGCGATCAGCACCCGGATCGGATCCGCGTCAGCCCGCCGAACGCTGGGCGGCTCGGTTTCCTGGCGCGGTGAGGGAGCCACGTCGAACCCATCCATCACGGCGCTGGAGCCTCCTTCCGCCACGAAGCGTTGTCACGCACACGATAGGACATGTCACTGCATATACCGTTACCGGCCCCATCGAATGCCTGGGTAAGAGACTTGCCGGCTGAGCGCGGCGGCGCAAGCCCCTAGGGGCCTGCGCCGCCGTGTTAACGATCTAACCTTCGATCAGGCGGATCACACCGTAGTCGTAACCGCGTCTGCGGTACACGACGCTGAAGCGGTCACAGCCGCTGTCGTGGAACAGGTAGAAGTCGTGCCCGACGAGCTCCATCTCAAGCAGCGCCTGGTCGAGCGTCATCGGGTTGGCGTTGTGTGTCTTCTCCCGGACGACGAGCGGGCCGTCACCCTCCATCTGGATGGGAACCATGATGTCACCATCCACGCCGTCCACGGCGCTGTCAGCCGCGCTGACGGGGGCCTGGGCCAGCGCGGACCCGGCCGCCGCGATCGGATCGGCCGCCGCGACCGCGGCTAGCACCTCCGGTGAGCGGACAGTTTCAGTGGTGCGGCGTCCCTTGCGCCGGTCGCTGGCTCTGCGGAGCCTGGATTCGAGCTTCGCGAACGCTAGGTCCAGAGCGGTGTAGCGGTCATCCGCGGCCGCTTCCGCCCGGATCGCCGGGCCACGGGACCTGATGGTCAGCTCTACACGCTCGCGCTGGTCCGACTGCCGAGAGTTCTCCTTGGATACCTCCACGTCGACCCGGATCGCCCTCTGGTCGAGCTTGCTGATCTTGATCAGCTTGGCCTCGGCATGCCGGCGGAAACGCTCCGGAACGCTCGTGTGCCTGCCCTTGAAGGTGATGTCCATATCGATCCCCCTCCGCGTTCGGTGATGTTCAGAGTCCTGTTGGGAACAGGCTCTGCTGCGGATGGCACCCGCCCGGCCGACCTGGTCTTCGCCCCCACATCCGCCTGCTGAGGGGTTCGCGGCTCAGTAGCCACTACTGCCCTTCTCCCTTGCCGCGAAAATTCGGTTTCCGCGGAGGGGCAGGACTTACCTCTAAGCCGCACCGTGATCAGTCGACGAGAAGTCGCCTTACGTGGGCCGTTTTGCCTGCGGCTGGCATCGGCTAGCCAGACGAGGTTCTCCGCCGCAGGAGAACCTCCCCTGGCGCAACCACGGACCCGGGCGAGTGCCATGGAATGAACGCTAGCTCGCATTCGGCAAATTGTCAGCGGGGACCATCAGCAGATGCGTTGCAAATCGTGATAAATTCATCACGGAAAGTGTAATCAGTGGCTACCGGAGAGTTAGCCCGGGTACACAGCGGATTGCCCGGCGCCGTTGAGCGATATCCAGGCACCGTTGACGCTCTCGTTGTAGGAGATTTCGCCGTTTGCGAAGCTGCCGATGAGCGGGTTACCCGAGCTGGCTGTGATATTCACCATATTTGCGGCCGACGGGATTCTCGTCGGCGTGCCGCCGTTGACCGGATACTCGACCGCCGCCGACTCCCCGCCGGTGCCGCTAAGCGCGATCACGTCGCCCGCGCCGTACCAGGTGAGGCCGGTGAGGTCGGAGCCGTTCACGGAGAACGGGGACTCGCAGATCGTGACGCCCGCCTGCGACGCGACGATCGCCCCGAAGGAGAGCTCAGAGCCGCCGACGATCATGGCCACCCGCACCCCGTCCGGCGCCACCCGCAGCGCGGTCACCGACGCCGTCACCCGGTTCGTATCGCACGACATCACGGTCACCGGGGTGGCCGTCGAGCCTTGCACGACCTCGACGCCATCGGTGCCCGCTATCCAAAGCTGGTCTTTGTAGTCCCAGCTCAGCGACGTAAAGGTGCCCTGGACGCGGCGCTGCGGCTGACCACCGATCGCGGCGGTATACACCCAGCCGCCGCTGGTGCCCGCCAGGTACTTGCCGTCGGGCGAGACCGCGATATCGCTGAACTTGGGTCCCTTCGCGGACGCGGTGTAGACCTTCGCTGGCTGCCCGTTCGGCCCGGACCGCTGCAGCACGTCACCCTGGGAGTCCAGGTAGTAGAAGGTGCCTGACCCGGCGCCGCTGGGCGGGGCGTACTTGCTGTAGGAGCTCTGCTGCTGCACCGGGACATTGCCCGCGCCCAGCGGTGTCCAGACCTTGCCGTCCAGGAACAGCTCGACCGACGTGACGGCGGGCGAGTTGCCTGACCCGCCGAGCGTCCACAGCAGTTGCGCGGTGATCTGCTGCAGGACGGCTTCCTTGGCGGTGGCGACCGGACCGGTGAGGTAGACGGCCGCGGTCTCCCCCGCCAGGGTCACCTGGCTGACCTTTGTCCGTGGTGGGAAGGCGGTCGTGGTGGCGTCATTGCTCAGCCAGTCCTGCGGCTGGCTGATCAGGTCCCTGACCAGTCCGAGAAGCAGGTTGGTCGGGTCGGCACGGCCAGCCTCGAGCGGCACGTATACCGGGTCAGCGACCAGCCAGGTCCACCCTGGATTGAAGAAGTACAGGTTCCGTGACTGGTAGTCGGCCGCGAAGTCCACCGCGCTGAGCAGCAGCATCGACGGCGGCTTCGAGATCCGCCACTGCCCGTCCGTCTTCACTAGGTCGATCACGATCGACTGCGAGGCGTTCGCCGCCTGCGGCACGGCGTACGCGGCGTACGCGCCGGTCTCCCCGACGTTCGCCTGCACCTCGCCGCTGATCGTGACCTCCGCCGTGCGGGCCGACACTCCAGTGAGGGCCACATCCGGGCCGTCGTCGCTGAACACCTTCGCCGACCAGCCTGGGTTCCAGCCGGCGGATTCCGGGCCGGCGAGGTACTCCCGCGCGATCTGGTGATTCTGCGCGAAGCTCGCGTTGGCGGCCAGGAAACCCTGCACGACCTGCTGCGGGCCCCAGCCGTTGCTTGGCCCAACGGCGTTCACCTGGAGGTATTGCTCCTCACCGCCGCTGATTCCTTGCGTCACGTTGTAGGCACGTACCGGACCGCTACTAGGCATCGACACGCAGCCGGTGATCGCCAGGACACATCCGACCAAAACGGCGGTGAGCTTACCCATGCGCGCTCACCTCATCGTCCGGGGCTTTGAGCACTATTTCCAGGACTATGCCGACGTCATCCGGCTCGAGCGGCAGCGGCGATCCGACCAGCTGTTCCCCGGCCCGGCGCGGCAACGTCAGCCGGAACACCGAGCCGCGCCCCTTGCTGCCCCAAGCCTGCAGCCAGCCGCCGTGGAGCCGGGCGTCCTCATGCGCGATCGCCAGCCCGAGCCCGGTGCCGCCCACCGTGCGGGCACGGGACGGGTCCGCCCGCCAGAACCGCTCGAATACCTTCTGTTCCTCGCCCGGAGCGAGGCCGACTCCGTGATCCCGCACGGAGATGGCCACCGCGTCCCGGTCGGCGCCGACGGTGACGACCACGTCCTTGTCCTCGCCGTGCTCTACCGCGTTGACCAGCAGGTTGCGCAGGATGCGCTCCACGCGGCGGCGGTCGACCTCCGCCATGCACGGCTCAAGCGGCAGCCGGAAATCGATGCGGCAGCCGCGACGCTCGGCGAGCTGCTGCGCGTCGTCGGCGCTCCGGCGCACCAGGTCGCCCATGTCGGCGAGCTCGGTGTCGAGGGTGGCCACGTTGGCGTCGTGCCGGCTCATCTCGAGCAGCTCGGTCAGCAGGTCCTCGAAACGTTCGGTCTGGCTCTGCAGCAGTTCCACCGATCTGGACGACGCGGGGTCGAGCTGGGTGCGCGTCTCGTACAGCAAGTCGGCGGCCATCCGGATGGTGGCTAGCGGCGTGCGCAGTTCATGCGAGACGTCGGATACGAATTGCCGTTGCACGCTGGACAGTTCCTCCAGCTGGCGCAGCTTTTCCTGAAGGCTGTCGGCCATCTCGTTGAACGATGAGGCCAAGGTGCCCAGGTCGTCCGCACCGCCGACGACCATGCGTTCCTCAAGGTGTCCAGCCGACAGCCGTTGGGCCGCCTTGGCCGCGTGCCTGATGGGCAGCACCACCCAGCGGGTCACCAGCGAGGCGATGGCGGCCAGCAGCGCGGCAAGTGCCACGCCCGCGCCGAGCAGAGTGCGCTGGACAAGGTCCAGGGTCGCCTGTTCCTGATCCAGCGGAAAGACGAGATACAGCTGGTAGTAATTGCCGAGTGGCGCGCCCACCACGACAGACGCCCGACCGGTGTTCTGCCCGTTGATCCACAGCATGGAGGACGTGTAGTACACGTCCGTCGATTCCGCACCGTGCCGCGCCTGTGCCTCCTGTTCGACGGAAACCTGGCTGATGAGCGAGGCGGGCACGCTCCTGAAGCCCATGTTGGTCACGGATTGGGTGAGCGGCACGTAAGCCAGCCGCCCCTCGGTGCCCACGCTGAGCCCGTAGTAGTAGTCGTCGCCGCTCGCGCCAGTGGTACCGCCGGAGTTCTGCAGCGCCTCCGCTACCCGGTACATGACCTGGTTGGCCTGCCCGTCACTGCCCGGAGCCGCGTTGACGCCGTCCTGCGACTCGGCGTACTGCAGGGCGGCTCTTGCCTGCGCGAGGTCGGAGTTCTCCGCGTTCGCCAGCAGTCCGACGGCGATCGACTCGGTGAGAAAGAACCCGAGTATCGCGATCACCGCCGTCGAGATCGCCACCGTGGTGCCGATCACCCGCAGTTGCAGCGAGCGGTGCCATCTCGAAACGACCTTCGTCGTTACCGTGCGTTCCAGCCTGAGAGCGGAACGCATTGCCCGCTTGATCCGGGTGGGCAGGCGGCGGCGAACCCAGCGCAGTACCCGGGACGTGCGAATGGCCTGACGCAAGCTTGAGGGGAAGTGCCGCATCACGGTGTCGTTTAACCGCGTGGCAAGACTCAGCCGGGGCCGGCCTTGTACCCGACGCCGCGGACGGTGACCACGATCTCGGGGTGCTCCGGGTCCTTCTCGATCTTGGCCCGCAGCCGCTGCACGTGGACGTTCACCAGCCGGGTGTCGGCGGCGTGCCGGTACCCCCACACCTGCTCCAGCAGCACTTCCCGGGTGAAGACCTGCCGGGGCTTGCGGGCGAGGGCGACCAGGAGATCGAACTCCAGCGGCGTCAGGTTCAGCGGTACGCCGTCCCGCTTCACGGAGTGCCCGGCGACGTCGATCACGACATCCCCGATCTGCAGCATCTCCGGGGCGGGCTCGTCCGTCCTGCGCAGCCGGGCGCGGATCCGGGCGACGAGTTCCTTGGACTTGAACGGCTTGACGATATAGTCGTCGGCGCCCGACTCCAGGCCGAGGACGATATCCACCGTGTCGGTCTTGGCGGTGAGCATGACTATCGGCACGCCCGACTCGCCGCGGATCTGACGGCATACGTCGATGCCGTCCGAGCCGGGCAGCATCAGGTCCAGCAGCACCAGGTCGGGCCGGGTGTCACGTCGGCTCGAATCCCTCGCCGCGGAGGACGATTCCGAGCATCTCGGCAAGAGCGGCGTCGTCATCGACGACGAGCACTCGTCCTTTCATGGGCCTCATCGTTCCCTGTTGTCAGGCTCCCCGCGGGAGCGTCGCGCCCTCTGCGGTCCGGCGTGTACTAACGCCGTCACTCCGACCATACGGACCGCAGTCGTGCCCGCTTCCAGCAAGCGCAGGTTACCCCCGTTTACCAACTGGACGAGACCTAGTCTGGCACGATTCCGCAGATAGTACACCCGTCACAGCACGCCGACACCACGTAGTGGCCAGCGCGCACCGGCAGCGCTGGCGTCCGAGGCCCCCGCCAGCGCCGAGGTAAAGCTTTTCCCAATCGGCCCGTTGCTGGTTGGTGCGGCCCTGCCCACATAAGAGTGCGGGTAGTGCAGCACTGACGAGGAAAGGGATCGGGGCTGGCGGCGGCGCGGTGCACGACGCCGATGCCTTTCGCAAGCTGGTGACCAGCTCTTAGTTACTTTGAGTGACTCAAATTACACGATTGTACTCATGTATACGGGTTGATATCCGGGGTAGGTGTGGTTGGTGTGGCTGAAGTAAGCCACCGACACGGGGAGGAATACATGGGGATCTTCGACAAGGTCAAGGACGAAGCTCAGAAGCTGGCCGGCCAGCACCAGGACCAGGCGTCGCAGGCCATGGACAAGGCCCAGGATGCCGCGAGCAAGGCCACCGGCGGCAAGTTCGACAGCCAGATCCAGTCCGGCATGCAGTCCGCCCGGGACCAGATCGGCGTGCAGCCCTCTGACCAGGACCAGGACCAGAACCAGGACCCGAACCAGATGCAGGACCAGGGTCAGGACCAGATGCAGGGTCAGGACCAGATGATGCAGGACCAGAACCAGGACCCCGGTAACCAGAACCAGTAGCTCACAAGGCTGGCGCCTTTGCCGTAGAGGCGCCA
Source organism: Streptosporangiaceae bacterium (assembly GCA_050012355.1). GTDB lineage: Bacteria > Actinomycetota > Actinomycetes > Streptosporangiales > Streptosporangiaceae > JBEKHI01. Next base: position 34,672 of record JBEKHI010000030.1, read on the forward strand.
GCCCTCCCTGGGGTTAGCCGTCCCGTCTGTTGATGGCGACGAGCGCGACCCCGCCGAGGGCGCGACGGGCGCGAGGGGGCCGTCGCGCCCTCGCGCATGCCCAGGCGACGCGACACAGCAGCGAGTCCGCGATGTGATCGGCTCACGCCGTTATGGATGACTAGTGTTGTTTGCATGCAGCCACTTGAGAACATCGTCGACCCCGGATGGGCGGAGGCGCTGGCCCCGGTCGGCGAGCGGATCACGGCGATGGGCGAGTTCCTGCGATCGGAAGTCGCGGCGGGACGGAAGTACCTGCCCGCCGGCGAGAACGTGCTGCGGGCCTTCAAGCAGCCCTTCGCGGACGTCCGGGTGCTCATCGTCGGCCAGGATCCGTACCCGACCCCGGGACACCCCGTGGGGCTGAGCTTCTCCGTCGCGCCTGAGGTCAAGCGCCTGCCCGGGAGCCTGGTCAACATCTTCACCGAATACGGCGAGGACCTCGGGTACCCGGCTCCGTCGTCAGGGGACCTGACTCCGTGGACCGAACGCGGTGTCCTGCTGCTCAACCGGGTCCTCACGGTCGAGCCGCGCAAGCCAGGATCGCATCGCGGCAAGGGCTGGGAAGAGGTCACCGAGCAGGCGATCCGCGCGCTCGTCGCGCGCGGCACGCCGATGGTGGCCATCCTGTGGGGCAGGGACGCGCGGAACCTGGCGCCGATGCTCGGCGACGTGCCGCGAATCGAATCCGCCCACCCGAGTCCAATGTCCGCACATAACGGATTTTTCAACTCTCGTCCCTTTAGTCGCGCTAATCACATGTTGGAAGCTCAAGAGGCAGAATCAGTCGACTGGAAGCTCCCTTAATCTTCTTCCTACATCCCACGATGTACTACTTCAGGGCGATGCGGAGAACCCAACTGTGCAGTTAATCTTCTGAGGATGGATACTGGGTGCGTGGCAGGGGCTAGGGGTGCCCAGGCGGCGGGGACGACACACGGCATCCGCCCTGGGCGCCAGCAGATGGCCGCGTGGTACGGGGGTTTCACCGTCTACGCGGCTGCCGTCGCGCTACTTACGGGGCACGCGGACCGGATGTGGGCTGCGTGGGCCATCGGGGCGTACGCCGTGACCGCCGGGCTGTTGTGGCTGACCCGGGACTGGGTCCTGCCCATGATCGTCGCGATCGTGGGGGCAGTGGTCCTCCCGATCGACTATCTGGCCAAGCACGGCGGGCTCATCGCCGAGGTCGAGGTCATCGGCCGGTCCGCCGCTCTGCTGCTGAGAACGGGCACGCCGTACCTGCCGGTCGACCAGCTGACACAATGGCGCTCCTATAACCCGTACCTGCCGATCATGGACATC
>JBEKHI010000031.1:0-51444 GCA_050012355.1 Streptosporangiaceae bacterium
GGTGTGCCGTTGCTGGGCGGTGCGGCGCTGCCCGCGCTCTTTTCTGGTCAGCGTCGCACCGCTCAGAATCGGTCCGCTGCCGCGCACCGGCCGGGGGAGGGACTTTCCGGTCAGAGCCTGGGCAGTGCAGCACCCACCAGCAACGGGGCACCAGTCAGGAGATCACAGCAGCAGCACCTGAAGCGTTAGCACCACCACCATCAGCAGTGCATGCCGCGGGGCGCGGGCGCGGCAGCGGACCCCAGCCCCGCCACCACCCCGCAGCCTCCGCCACTTTCACGCCACCGCGACCGCCCCGGACGAGGCGGGCTTTGCTGGTCAATGTCGCATTGACCAGCAAAAGGACCTGAGATCAGTACTCGATCGTGACCGAGTCGGTGACGGCGGTGGACTGGCAGGCGAGGATCCAGCCCTCGCCAAGGTCGGCGTCCTCGAGGACCTCGTTGTGCGCCATCTCCACCTTGCCCTCGGTGAGCTGGCAGGCGCAGGCGCCACAGACGCCCTGCCGGCAGGAGAACGGCGCGTCCAGTCCCGCGTCGAGCAGCACGTCCAGCATCCGATGCCCTGGCGGCCAGTCCAGCGTCTGGGTCTGCCCGTCCAGGGTGACCGTGATCCGGGACGGGATCGCGTCCGCGGCGACCGGCACCGACTCGAACGGGTTCTCCTCCAGGGACACGAACCGCTCGACATGCACCCGGGACGAGGGCATGCCCGCGGCCGACAACGCTGAACGGACGGCGGTCATGTACGGGTCGGGTCCGCAAATGAAGGCCTCGTGGCCTGCGAACGGCCTGGCCAGCGCCGCGAGCGACGCCGCGGTCGGCGGGCCCTGCACCGAATCGAGGTGGTGGACGACGAGCAGGCGGTCACCAGCGAGCGAACGCAGCGCGGAGCCGAAGATCACTGACCGCTCATCCCGGTTGGCATACACCAGCACCACCTGGCCGCTGCCGGTGGCCAGTGCGGACTTCAGGATGGACATCACCGGGGTGATACCGCTGCCCGCCGCGAACAGCAGCAGGTCGTTATCCAGCGACCCGGGGGTGAACGTGCCGGCCGGCGGCAGGATGTCCAGCGACGAGCCGGCCCGCACGTTGTCGCAGAGCCAGTTGGACGCGTAACCCCCGTCCGTCCGCTTCACCGTGAACGCCGGCCGCTCGCCGGTCACCGGCGAACTGCACAGCGAATAGCAGCGGGCCGCCGTCCCGACCCGCACGGTGATGAACTGTCCGGGCTGGTAGGAGAAGTCCGCGTCGAGCACGAACGAGCACGCGTCGTCGGTCTCGCGGACGACCTCCGCGACCCGCGCCGGAAGATGTTCCCTCACGGTGGGGTGATCTCGACCGGTGCCTCGTCAACCGAGGCGCGCATCCACGGGCAAGCCTCGGCTGGCGGGCCCGCGAACTCCTCGCACCGGGCGACGGCGGACATGGACCACTGGACCGACGTGTGCTGCGGGCTGAACTTGGTTACCGACACCGTCGCGCCGCACCGGGCGCACGTGACCGGTGACGCGACGCGGAACCGCTCGTCAGCTCGCGGCATCGGCACCCCGTGTGGCGAGGTTCTCGGCCACCTCGGCCTGCCAGCCCTCGACGGCCCGCGTCGTGTCCACCTCGAACTCGTACCGTTCCACCATCGGCGGCTCAACATCCGCGGCGTCCACGTAAAACTGCGAATACCAGCGGCGCAGCTGGTAGACGGGACCGTCCTCGGCGCACAGCAGCGGGTTGTCCACCCGCGCCTTGTGCTTCCAGATCTCGACGTCCTGCAAGAAGCCGAGGCCGACGAACTTGGCGAACTTCGACGCGATCTTGGTGGCGTGCTCGTCCGACAGACCGGCGGGCTTCTTCACGATCGCGCCCCACTGCAGCAGGAACGAGTCCGGCGTGACCGGATAGTGGCAGTTGATCAGCACTGACTCCATGGTCATGCCGTGGAGCTCGTGCCACAGGTTGTCGATCATGTAGGACGGCCCGTAGTACGAGGCCTCGGAACGCAGGTTCACATCCGACCCGTCAGGAGACGCGAACCCGACGTCGGGGCGCGACGTGGTGTTCAGGTACTGCGAGGCGACGTGCCCCTCGAAGACGTTCCTGAAGTACGTAGGGAACGCGAAGTGGATGTAGAAGAAGTGCGCCATATCGACGACGTTGTCGATGATCTCGCGGCAGTTGGCGTCGACCAGGACCGAATCCCAGGTCCAGGCCGTCCACTCATCGGAGAACGCGCCGTCGATCCGGGGAATGTTCAGCTCAGGCGGCGGCGGAATGCCCTGCGGGTCGTGCCAGACGAACAGTTGCTTGTTCTCCTCATGAGCCAGCCACGTCCGGGTCCGCGCCGCCGGCGGAATCCGCCGGGCGTACGGGATGTCCGCGCATTTGCCGTCGCCGCCCCACCTCCAGTCATGGAACGGGCAGGCGATCGCGTCGCCCTTGACCGTTCCCATCGACAGGTCGCCGCCCATGTGCCTGCAATCAGCGTCCAGCACGCTCAGCGCACCAGACGACCCGGCGAACACCACCAGTTTGGTGCCGAACGCGTGCACCGCGTGCGGCTTGCCGTCCCGGAAGTTATCCGCAAGGCCCAAGCAGTGCCAGCCACGGGCGAACCGCGCGGGCGGGGGAGCGGCCTCGATGCTCCGTACCGAAGATCCGTGCACTACAGCCATACCCCAAGACTAGAACATGTTCTAGTGTAAGGGTATGGGGCTGACCTTTCATGAGGAACCACCGGCCGATCAGCAGGCCGTACTCGACGCCGTCGCCGAGCTGCTGCCAGTGCTGCGCGAGCGGGCACAGCAGGCCGAAGACGCGCGGAACGTCCCGGCCGAATCGATCAAGGCACTAGAGGAAACCGGGTTTTTCCGCCTACTGCAACCCGCGGCCTACGGTGGCTACGAGGCGGACCCGCTGACCTTCTACACCGCGGTGCGGATGATCGCCAGCGCCTGCGGCTCCACCGGATGGGTCTCGTCGGTTGTCGGCGTGCACCCGTGGCAGCTCGCGCTGTTCCCGCCGATGGCCGCGCAGGAGGTCTGGGGAACCGACACCGCTACCCGCATGTCGTCCTCGTACGCGCCGACCGGCCGGGCCGCGCCCGCCGATGGCGGGCACCGGCTCACCGGCCGGTGGTCGTTCTCATCAGGCTGCGAGCACGCTAGCTGGGTGCTGCTCGGCGGGATAGTGGCCGACAGCGACGGCAAACCGCCGGACTACCGCACGTTCCTGCTGCCGCGCGCCGACTATGAGATCGACGACGTGTGGGACACGGTGGGGCTGCGCGGTACCGGGAGCAACGACATCGTGGTGAATGACGTCTTCGTCCCCGAGCACCGCTCGCTGAGCTTCGCCGACGTGTTCCGCTGCTCCTGCCCTGGCCAGCAGGTGAACACGGCGCCGCTGTACCGGCTGCCGTACGGGTCGGTGTTCTCCTACGCGATCAGCACGCCCATCATCGGCATGGCGACCGGCGCCTACGCCGCGCACGTCGAGTACCAGCGAGCCAGGGTCCGCGCCTCCTACGTCGGGCAGAAGGCGAAGGAGGACCCGTTCAGCCAGGTCCGGGTCGCCCGCGCCGCCGCCGAGATCGACGCCGCCTGGCTCGCGCTTGAGCGGAACATGACCGACCTCATGGCGCATGCCCGCGCGGGGGAGAAGATCCCGCTGCCGCTGCGGCTGCGAGTCCGCCGCGACCAGGTGCTCGGCACCGGCCGCGCGATCGAGGCGGTTGACCTGCTGACCGAGAACTCGGGCGGGCGGGCGCTCAAGCTGGGCACCCCGATCCAGCGCTACTGGCGGGACGTGCACGCGGGCCGGGTGCACGCGATCAACGACCCGGAGCGCGCGCTGTCCGCGTTCGGCCGCGGCGAGTTCGGGCTCGACTTCATCCCGGACGGAATGGTATGAGACTCCATTACACCGAGGCCGGATCCGGCCCAGCGCTGGTCATGCTGCACGGCGGCGGCCCCGGCGCCTCGGGTACGTCCAACTTCGGCGGCAACCTGCCGGAGTTCGCCAAGCACTTCCGGACGATCCTGGTGGACCAGCCCGGCTTCGGTGAATCGGACAAGCCGCCGGTCGAGGGGAACTACTTCCGGTTCTCCGCGACCGCGCTCGCGGAACTGCTCGACGAACTCGGCGTGGACCGCGTCCACCTGGTCGGCAACTCACTCGGCGCCGGTACCTCGGTCAGGTTCTCGCTCCTGCACCCGGACCGGGTAGGCCGCCTGGTGCTGATGGCACCCGGCGGGCTCACGCTGAACGTGTTCTCGCCCGACCCGACCGAGGGCGTCAGGCGCATCGGCGAGTTCGGCCGCGCGCCGAGCAGGGAACGGCTCGTGTCGTTCCTGCGCACGATGGTGCACGACCAGAAACTGCTCACCGACGAGCTCATCGACGAACGATACGCCGTCGCCTCACAGCCGGAAGCGCTGCAGGCGATGGCCTCGCTTGGCATGTCGTTCTTCGACCCGTCCTCGGCCGAGGACGGGATGCTCTGGCGCGAGGCACACCGGCTCCGGCCGCCCACCCTGCTGGTCTGGGGCCGCGAGGACCGGGTGAACCCGCTGGACGGCGCGCTTATCGCGCTCAAGCTGATCCGTAACGCCCAGCTGCACGTGTTCGGCGGCTGCGGGCACTGGGTCCAGGTGGAAAAGCGCGACGAATTCAACAGGCTGGCAATCGCCTTCTTGGAGGACGCATGATCTCCTCGCTCGGATACTTGCGCATCGAGTCGGCCGACCTGGAGCGCTGGCGCGAGTTCGGCACCAAGGTGCTCGGCCTCTCCGAGGGCCGCGGCCCGGAACCGGGAGCCGTCTACCTGCGGATGGACGACTTCCCGGCCCGGCTGATCATCGTCGGCGGCGAACGCGACCGGCTCCTGGCGTCGGGCTGGGAAGTGCGGGACGACCCGACCTTGGACCGCGTCGCACGGGCGCTGTCGGACGCCGGTGTCCCTTTCAAGCACGGCACAGACACCGAGCTATCAGAACGGCGGGTGGCCCGGCTACTGCGCTTCGACGATCCCTCGGGCAACGTACACGAGGTGTTCGCGGGCGCGGCCCTGGGCGAGCGCCCGGCGATCGCGGCGTACGGCACCCAGTTCGTGACCGGTGACCTGGGGATGGGGCACGTCGTTCTGCCCGCCCCTGATCTGGAACCGACGGTGCGTTTCTTCACCGAGGTGCTCGGCTTCCGGTTGCGTGACTCGATGCGGCTGGCGCCTGAACTGTTCGGTCTGCCGGCCGGCTCGCCACCGCTGTGGATGCGGTTCCTCGGCGCCAACGCGCGGCACCACTCGCTGGCGCTCGCGCCGTTCCCGGCCGATCCTGGGATCGTGCACCTGATGATGGAGACCGGGTCGATCGACGACGTGGGCCGCGCGCTTGACCGGGCGAACCGCCGGCACGCGCCGGTGTCCGCGTCGCTTGGCCGGCACGCCAACGACCACATGGTGTCGTTCTACGTGAAGACTCCCAGCGGGTTCGACATCGAGTACGGCACCGGCGGGCGGCTGGTGGACGACGCGACCTGGATCGCCCGGGAGACCACCGCGATCAGCCTGTGGGGGCACAGCTTTGCGCCATCTTAGGCAGGCCACAGTTAGCCCGGAACGGTTTAGGCACATCCTTGGGCATTTCTGCTCCGGGGTGACCGTGATCACCAGCGTGGATTCCGATGGCCAGCCGGCCGGGTTCGCCTGCCAGGCGTTCGCCGCGCTGTCCCTGGACCCGCCGCTGGTGGTGTTCTGCCCGTCGCGGACGTCGGCGACCTGGCGGGTGATCGCCAGCAGCGGGCATTTCACCGCGAACGTGCTCGCGGCCTCGCAGCGGGATGTGGCTCGCGCGTTCGGCCGGTCCGGTGGTGACAAGTTCGCGGGGCTGACCTGGTCGGCCGGCCTGACCGGCGCTCCAGTGCTCGACGGGGTGCTGACCTGGGCCGCGTGCACGGTGGAAGAGGTACACGATGGTGGCGACCACCACGTCGTGATCGGCCGGATCGCCGAGCTCGGCGACGTGACTCCGGGCGAGCCCCTGCTGTTCTACCGAGGCGGCTACGGCCTCGATCACAACTTGCCCGACTGGCCCGCCCCCGACGCCTGGCTCTGACCCCGGCTCACCCGGTCCCTGCTCGCCGCCGCCGCTCGCTGGCCCCGCTCGCTGGCCCCGCCGCCGGCGGCCCCTGCTCAGCTGGCCCCATGGGTGGCCCATCGATGGCGCTATGGGCCCCTCGATGGGCCATCGAAGGCGCCGGTGTCAGGCCCCAGCAGCCCGCGACTTCGCGTCGACGACGGTGGTGAGCAGGCCGGTCTTGACGTCGTAGACGTGGCCGGAGACCCGGACGTCGGAGGGGATCTGCCGTGCCCACAGCACCCGGTCGACGTCGGTGCGGACGGTGCGCTCCGGGTCCAGGACAGCCGTATCGGTCAGCGTTCGCTCGTCGACGCCGATCCGCTCGGCGAAGCCATGCCGGAGTTCGTCGTCGGCCAGCAGGGTGGATCCGCAGTCGGTGTGGTGAATGATCGCGACCTCGAACCACGGGCCCTCTGGAGCCTTGGACTCCACCAGGTAACTGGCGTAGGCGATGTCCTGGATGACGGCAGGGGTGACCCGGCCGCCGATGTTCCGCTCCACTAGGGCCTCGCCCAGCTTGATCCCGAGGATCTCGGCTGGATCGACCCGGCAGTCGATGCACGTGACGATGTAGAGGTTCAGGAACGGGATGAACGGTAGCGCGGGCACGTTCTGCCGCGCGTCGGCGGCGGCGAAGGCCCGGTTGCGGTCGGCAAGGGCGGCGATGTTGGACATGACTTTATGCTTGGCCCGCGCGCCGGGCGGCGGCGAGGGGGAGGACTGCCCGATGTCGTCAGGATCCTGCCTCAGGTATCTGGATGGCGACCCTGATAGGCGGCCCGGTAGGCGGTGGGCGTCGTCCCAGCGTCGCGGGCTAGCTGCAGGCGCAGGTTGGCAGCGCTGCCCAGACCGCTGCGGGCGGCGACCTCGTCGACCGGGAGGTCGCTGACCTCGAGCAGGTGGCGGGCTTCACGTACCCGCTCGGCGGTGAGCCAGCGCCGTGGTGTCATGCCGGTCTCGGCCAGGAAACGGCGGGCGAACGTACGGGGTGCCCAGCCGGCGTGCCGGGCCAGGTTGGCTACGGTCAGCGGCTCGGCCAGGCGTTCCAGCGCCCAGTCGCAGGTTGTCGCCAGGCTCTCGGGTGGCGGCGGTACGGGACGCTGCAGCAGTTGGGCTTGCCCGCCGTCACGGTGCGGAGCGACGACCATATAGCGGGCGGCCTGGATGGCGGCCTCGCTGCCGTAGTCGGCACGCACCAGTTGCACGCACAAGTCGATGCCAGCGGCCAGTCCGGCGCTGGTCAGCACATTCCCCTCGTCCACCCACAGCCGGTCCGGGTCGACCTTGACCGCCGGGTACCGGGCCGCTAGTTCGGCGGCGTACTGCCAGTGCGTGGTGGCCTGGCGGTTGTCGAGCAAGCCGGCCGCGGCCAATGCGAAGGCCCCGGTACACACCGAGACCACCCGGGCGCCACGAGTGGCCGCCTCGCGCAGCGCCCGGCAGGTCTCCAGGCCGGGATCGGCCAGCGGCAGGTAACCAGGCACCACCACCGTGTCCGCATCGGCCAGTCGGTCCAGGCCATGCTCGACGTTGATGGCGTACCCGGTCGTCGACGGCACTAGCCCGCGCTCGGGAGCGCACACGGTGAAGCTATACCGGCCGCCCAGCGAGCGATCATTGAAGACCTGTGAAGGGATGGCCAGATCGAAGGCCTCGACGGCTGGCAGCGCAAGGGCAACCACTGCATGCACGCGCACGAGCCTAACTCCCGAGCGCGGTGCGCGCCCGCGCCCCGCCTACGCTCCGAGGTAACGGGTGGGAATGAGGGTTTCGGCGGTGCCGCCCGCTGGGTCGCGGAGCACCCGGTAGGCGTTGCCGGACGGGCGGTCGGAGACGATCTCGGCGAGCGAGTCGTCGATGTAGTGTGCGCCCACCCCGTCGTCGCAGGCGATGCCATCGGGCAGTGAGCCCTCGCCGACCAGCTTGTGGTACAGCGGACGACGCTGATCCTCGGAGTTGTAGTGCGGGCAGAACGAGCCAGGCAGCAGGGCAAGTCCGCCCTGGAACTCGCGTAGGTCCCGGCCAAACGAGTCCGTCGTGCCACCCTCGAACCAGCAGATCCCGCCGGCGCTCGAGCCCGCCAGCACAATGCCGGCCTGCCAGGCCTTGCGGAAGATCTCGTCGAGGCCGTGCACCCGCCACACCGCGACCATGTTGGCGACACTGCCGCCGCCGACGAAGATCACATCCTGCGAGAGCAGCAGATCCTCGGGGTCCTGGACGTTCGGCATGGGAAACAGCGCGAGATGGCGGACCTCGGCCGGAGTGCCGACGAGCCGGTCATACATCCGGACCGTGGTGCCCGGATCGTCGCCAACCGCCGTGTTCAGGACGCACAGCCGAGGCCGAGGGCGTCCGGTCAATGACAGCGCGTAACCGATATGCAGCGGAACCGCATTCTGCGACATCAGCATGCCGCCGCCGATCGCCAGTATGTGGCGCCGTCCGTCTTCTGCCATGCCGAGAAACGTAGCGTGTGCCGGTCACACTCTGCAAACGGCAGTGGCTCACATGACCCACTGCCGCGAAATCACCCCCCGATGCCATCTTTCCGGCGCGACGGCGACCGCTCCCGCTCCCGAACCCGGCGATCCCGCCGCTGCCCGCCTCGAGCCAAGTAGCCCGGAATAACCGTTATGTCGGGCCTGGCCGGCTTCGGCGCGCCTCTCGCGACCCCAGCGATGTCCCATCGCTGGCGCCATAGCCCCAGCGGTGGCCCATCGACGGTCCTGTAGAAGGTCCCTGGGCAGGCGGTGAGGTGCGTGGCGGCGGCCGTTCATCGGTCTGTATCGCCGGTGCGGACGCTCACCAGCGGGCGGCTGCTACTAGCAGGCAGATGGTGGCGGCGGTCTCGCACAGCGCTCCGAGCACGTCGCCGGTTATTCCGCCTAGCCGCCGCACCGCGTGGCGTCGCAGCAGCCACGCCGCCAGGAGCCCGCAGCCGACGCCGGCCGGAACCGTCCACGCGACGACCCCGCCCGCGGCGAGCCCGATCGAGGCGGCCGCCACCACTGCGGTGAGCGTCGCGGCGGCCACCGGCCGCACCGTCTGCGCGACCATGACACCCAGTCCGCTGCCACGCGCGGGGACGACGCCGGACCGGCATGCCCAGGTGACGGCTAGCCGTCCAGTCACCACGGCGGCGATCAGCGCGGCGGCGCCGCGGTGCCCGCTTCCCGCCCTGGCCAGCGCCGCGACCTGGATCAGCAGGGTGAGCACGAGCGTCGCCACGCCGAACGGCCCGATGTCGGATTTCCGCATGATCTCGAGCGCTTCGTCGGCGGGGCGGCCGGAGCCTAGCCCGTCGGCGAGATCGGCGAGCCCGTCTAGGTGCAGACCCCGGGTGAGCGCGGCCAGCACGGCGACGGCGACGGCCGCGCCGGCCAGCGGGCCTTCGAACCGTCCGACGGCGTATAGCACCAGCGAGGCGATCGCGCCGAGCAGCAGGCCTACCGCGGGCGCCCACAGCATGGCGGTCCCGGCGGTCCGGCGATCAGGACTCACCTGACGCCGCACGGGTATCACAGTGAGCAGCGTCACCGCTAGCGCAGGACCATCGAGGCTCATGGCACCCAACCCTAGGCTGCATCATTGGGCTGGACAGGGCAGGATGGGGTCATGAGGGAAACCCGAGTGACGACCGAGGGGCTGCGGGCGGCGATCGAGCGCAGCGGCTACTATCCGGGGCTGATCACCGACGCGGTCACGGATTCGCTGGGTAAAGAGCCCGTCACGGCTTTTGTTGTCCATCATGACGCTATCTTCGATCCGGGTATGGAGGTGCGCCGTCATATGACGGTGCTAGCGCTGACCCCGACCCGGCTCCTCTACTCGCACACCGACGAGCACCCGCCCGAGGAGCCCGGCGACGTCATGCGAGCCGAGACGCACACCGAGGCGGTCAGGTTCTCCCGCGTCTCGTCGGTTTCACTGACCCGCGTCATCCCCGATCCCGCTTCCTACGTTCCCGGAGTCACCCTGCCGTCGGAGGTCATCATGACCATCGGCTGGAACGTGATGTCCCATCTGGAACTCGAGCCGGCGCACTGCGGGGACTCCAGCTGTGAGGCGGACCACGGTTATATAGGTACGATCACCGCTGACGACCTAACGCTCCGCCTGTCCGAGGCGGCGGACGGTGAAGAGGGCGTCCGGCAGGTACTGGCTTTCGTCGCGGCGTTGTCCGAAGCGACCGCGCGCGGCGACCACTAAGGAGGCACATGTCGAGCGAGCCATCAAGCTCGCCGGTCATACCGGCGTACGGAGCCGCGTCGCTGGCGGATCTCGCGGAGTCATTGCTGGCGTCGGTGACCGGCACGGGTGTGAACGTGCTCGGATTGCCTCCGGTCCGCAGGGCCTGCCTGCTGATCGTCGACGGACTCGGCCTGGAGGGACTGCGTGACCGGCAGGCGGCGGCGCCGTTCCTGTCCGAGCTCGCGTTCAACGGAACGACGCTCAGCTGCGGGTTCCCCGCCACGACCGTCACTAGCCTGAGTTCACTCGGGACCGGCAGGCCGCCCGGCGAGCACGGAATGCTCGGGTACCAGGTCGCCGTACCCGGCACTGGAACGCTGCTGAACGGGCTGCACTGGGACGCGCGGATCGATCCGGTGGCCTGGCAGCCGCTGCCGACGATCTTCGAGCGCGCCGAGGCGGCCGGGGTCACCGCCAGCCATGTCGCGCCGGAGTCGCTGCGCGCGACCGGACTGTCCCGCGCCGCCTTCCGCGGCGCGCGCTTCCGCCGCGCCAACAGCATGGGCGCGCTCGCGGCCGAGGCTTCCGCCGCCCTCCACGAGAGTGAACGGGCGCTGGTGACCGTCTACCACGGCGATCTCGACGGCGCGGGCCACGACTACGGAACCCACTCCGACGCGTGGGGCTTCCAGCTCTCGCACGTGGACAAGCTGCTGGAGCAGATCGTCGGCGCGTTGCCGCCCAATACGGTGCTGTACGTGACCGCGGACCATGGCATGGTGACGGTTCCCGACCAGGACCGGTTCGACGCCGACCGGATACCGGCACTCCGCGAAGGGGTCGCGCTGCTCGGTGGTGACGCCCGCGCTCGTTATGTCTACGCGAAGCCGGGAGCGGCCGACGACGTGCTCGCGGCGTGGCGGGACGTGCTCGGCGAGCACGCCTGGGTGGTATCCCGTGATGAGGCGATCAAGGACGGTTGGTTCGGCCCGGTCGCGCCCGAGATGGCGCCGCGGATCGGTGACGTGGTGGCCGCCATGGCCGGCAACAGCGCGGTCGTGGCCACCAGGTCGGAACCCGGGGAATCGACGATGTTCGGCATGCACGGGTCGCTGACCCCGGCCGAGCAGCTCGTGCCGCTGCTGACTTTCAGCACATCTTGACGGCGTGATCATGGCTGGTGCGGCGTTACCCAGAAAAGAGTATGGGTAACGCCGCACCGGCCATAATCGCTCACCCGGCACGCGCCGTCAGGTCACGCCGTCCGGTCAGTATCAGCCAGGTGATTGCTCCCGTGATCACCGCCGGTGTCGCGGGCGCCCAGCCGATCGCGGCGTACGCGCCGTACCCGGCCGCCGCCGCGCACGCCAACCTGACCGCCAGCGCCCCCGGCCGCGCCCGCAGCCCCGGCTCTCGCCGCCGGCCCAGCCCACCACGCGGCCTCCGGCTCGCTGCTGGTCCGCCGGTGAGGTCCGCGTACGCCTCGCCGCGTTCCCAGCCGCCGCGCAGCCGCGAGTACGCGTCCGCGGCCGCCGCGTACCGCGCCGGATCGCCCCCGTCGGGGCGGTCCGGGTGCGTGGCCGCGGCGATCCGCCGCCAGGCCGCGCGTACGTCGTCGTCGCTCAGATCAGGGCGCGCGGACAGTCCGAGTACGAGGAACGGATTGGAAGCCCCCACAAGCCCCTATTTACCCACCAGCACCAGGAATCTCACCGAAAGTAGCGTCGAGGAATTCCCGGAGCCCGTCCGGCCCGGCCGCCGTCGCCGCGGGTTCGGGTGCCTGCCGCGGAGCGGGTACCACCGGCGGTGCGGGCGTCAGCGCGGCCTGTCCGCCGATCAGCCGTTTCACCTGCACGAACGTCACGCCACCGCGGTACACGTAGGCGACCTGTCCCACGTCCAGGCGCCGCACCAGGTCCGGATCGAGCACCGGCACCTGCCGTGACCGGGACGTTCCCGTCGCGTCCCAGCCCGGATCACCGGTCAGCCGCCGCGACGTGTCCACCACCCGCCGGTTGCCCGCCAGCTCGACGACCGGACCGGGGTGCGGCGTGCGCAGCAGCCAGATCCCGCCCTCGGCCGTCGCCGCGATACGGTACCGCTGGTCCTCGTCCTCGGCGAGCCCCTCCCAGGATTGAGCCGAAACCTGGACCGCCAGCCCGAGCGACCTGGCCCGCTCGTAGAGCTGCCAGATCGGCAGCCGCCGGGAAACAGCGCTGAATTCGTCGACGGCCAGCAGGATCTCCCGGTTCGCTCCGGAAACCGCGTAGGTCGCCAGCAGGTCGACCAGCGCCCGGGCCTGCGCCTCCGCCACCGCCGTATCGGCGGTGCCCTCCAGCACGCAGTACCAGGCATCAGCGTCGCCGAACCCGCTCCCGCCGTCGAAGCCGTCACCAAGCCGCCGCCACAACGTGCGGAACCGCAGTGCCGTGTCCGCGACCATCCCGCCAGCAGAACGCAGAATGCCAATAGCCTCCGCGTCCTCGCCGCCCGAGTAGGCGTTTAGCAGCCACCCGGCGTCCAGCCGGGACAGGAAATCGGCGTACCCAGCGGGCGGCCCGCACGGCGCGTTCACCGCGAGCGCCACCAGTGCTTCCATGACGTCGGCGTAATACGCGGCCGCACCCGAGCCGTGCTCGATCAGGTCAAGCAGCGTCGAGATCAGCTGACCGGGCGGCAGGTCCCACAGCCGCAGCGCGGTCTCGTCCGGCCAGGTCGCCACCGATCGCGCTCCCGCGTCCCGCAGCACCCGGCGGAACCTGTCCGCGACCTTGCGGGAGCTGGCGCCGCCCTTGCAGTCCAGGACCACGAGCAGCGGCCGGCCCGATGCGCCGGCCACGTAGCCGCGCAGGCCGCCGGTCATGAATCCGGCCCACAACCGGAGCAGCAGCGTGGTCTTCCCCGTCCCCGTCGTGCCTATCACCACCTGGTGGGAGCGCAGCCGCTGATAAGGGATGGACGCGACGGGGCGTTGCCGGTGCCCGACGGCGCGGATGACCGCTCCGATGATCACACCGCCGTTATGCCGGAAAAGGGGGAGTGCGCCCGGTGCGGCGAGCAGGCCGCGTGCGGTGCGGACCTGGCGTCTCCACAGTCGCGCGTCGAAGCGCGCGGGGGCGGCGGGGGACAGGCCGGCCGCGCCGGTTTCCAGGCGGAAGATCCGGTAGGCCCAGGCCGCTCCGCCCGCCAGCAGGCCGAGCGGGACGGCGATCGGCGCGATGATCGCCGCGGCGGCGGCGACCCGCCCGTGGCGCAGCAGGAGCCACATCGTTGCCCACGACCGGTACGGCGCCGCCACGACCCGGAACCACGCGGGCCCCGCGTACCGGGGCCAGACGGCCACCGCGACCAGCCAGACGAGAGCCATGGGAAGGCACCACGCGGCGGCGACATACAGCCGGCGCGGCGGCCAGCCCCGCCACCACGCGGTGGCGGCCGAACCCGCCGCGATCAACGTGACCGGGGCGGCGGCCACCGCGATCGCCGCCACCAGCAGCAGCTTCGCCAGCCGCCACAGCCCCCGCCAGATCACGGCGCCGCCTGTTTCGCGGGCCCGTGATCGTGATCTGGCAGCAGCGCGCGGATCTCGACCCGGCTGGCGAGCGCGGCGCCCAGCTCGTCGCGGGCCCGGGTCACGGTGGAGAGGGCGACGGGGGAGCACAGGTAGAGCACGCGGGCGTGGCGGGGCGGGCGGCCTGGCACGAACGCGTCCGCCGCGGCGCAGCCGTAGTCTCCGGTGCGGGTGAGCAGTTCGCGCATGATGGCGGCGGTGCGCGCGACGGTCTTGCGGGTGAGTTCGGCCTCGATCGCCCAGCACTCACCCGCCCAGGCCAGGCTGGCTCCGTCGGGCCAGTGCACCTCGGCGTCCGGCAGGTGCTGGCGGATGCCGACGCCGTGGTTGGAACGGATGCGGCGTTCGGAGCGCCAGAAGGCGTTAGCGTCCCGGTATGTGCCGGTTCGTTCGAGGGTGAGCCGCACCTGCGTAACCGCACGGATGTGGGCGAGTCGCGACAAAGCGGGCGGGGTGGCGGTGTAGCCGAGGCCACACGCGTTCAGCCCCTTCCTGGTCAGCCACACCCAGGTCGCCCCGGGGCCGAGCCGACCCGACTCCGCGTACCCCTGCTGGCGCCACCGCGCGACGATGGCGCGGGCACGCTCGGGCGTGACGTCGCGTACGGCGGCGAGCTGGTCGAGCTGCGCACCGTACATCTCACCGGTGAACACGAGCCCCTCGGAATCGCTGGACCCCGTCATGACACCCCCTAGGATGTCAGTGCCCCGTAGTACGGTCTTGTTAACAGACCGTTATTCGTGCCGCCGGGGTACGATTCCGGAGATGGCGGATCTCGCGGTACGCAGGCTGATTGCCGCGGTGGCGCTCATCGAGGCCGCGACCCGCGGGCGGCCGGCGGTCGGGCGGACGCACCAGGACGCGGACGACGAGACCGGGACGATCGGCACCGACGACGCCCGAGGTTTCGACCCGCTTCCGTTGCTGCGGGCTCTCGATTCCCGCGGCGCGCCCGTGGTCGTGATGGGCCAGGTCGCCGGGATCATGCACGGGTCCCGTGAGCTGACCGGTGATCTGGATCTGCTGTGGGACGGCGACGCGTGTCACGCCGAGGCGATCTCCGCTGGTTTCGCCGCCGTCGAGGCGCGGCTGACCGACGACGACGGTCTTCCAGTGTCCTGCGACCCCGGGGCGTTCGCGCGGCCGAAGGTGCTGTTCAGTTCCGCCGGGTCCAGCGGTGACTGCTGCACGCCCGCGCTGCCCTGGGGCGTGCTCGACATCGGCGGGATGCTGTCCCGGTGCCTGGTCGCGGAAGCGGACGGCTTCCGCGTCAGGTACCTCACGGGCCAGGACCTGATCGCGATGCGTCGCGCCGTCGGCCGCCCGAAGGACTTGCGCCGCGCCGCCGAACTCCAGCGCGTACTGGAGTAACGGACTTCGCGACGTTCCCACCCGAGTGTTTCTGGGCGGTGCGGCGCTGCCCATACTCTTTGCCGGGCAGGGCCGCACCGCCCAGAAACACGAACCTATGTTGCGTGCAGCAGCCGGGTGACCTGCTCGTCCGCGAGTTCGGGGGTGATGCCGAGGCCAGCCAGCGTTGTGGCGCCCAGGCCATCGCCCTCCGCGAGGATCCCCAGCAGCAGGTGCTCGGTCCCGATGTAGTTGTGGCCCCGGTGCAGTGCCTCGCGGACCGCTAGCTCCAGCACCCGCCTGGACTTTGCCGTGAAGCTGCTGTCACCGGTTATCCGTTCGGTCACTCTGGCCGGCATCAGCGCGGCGTCGAGCGTCTCGCGCGCCGTTGATATCGGAACGCCGATCGCCTCGATCGCCTTCGCGGCGATCCCGTCGGGTTCGTGCAGCAGGCCAAGCGCCAGGTGTTCGGTGCCCACGTAGTCGTGCAGGTGGTCGCGAGCCTCCTCCTGGGCCGCCCGGAGGACGTGCTTCGCCCGGTCGGTGAACCGCTCGAATGGCTTCGAGCGCACATCTTGCCACCCGATGAGGTCCTTGGTCACGAAGCGCTTCTGCGCCGCCTGCTTGGTGACGCCGATGGACTGGCCGATTTCGGTCCAGGACGCGCCCGACTTGCGGGCCTGATCGACGAAGTGACCGATGAGGTGATCGGAGACCTCGCCGAGATGATCTGCTAGCTGCACGGCCGCGGACACCTGGTCCAGCGGCGTGTCCTCCTGGCTCTTGACGTAGCTGATCAGCTCGTCGAGCCGTACGGGGTGATTCTCCATGCGTCAACCATAGGTTGACGATGGGTGTCGCGTCAACCTGCGGTTGACCCTACCATGAGATCCGTGGAAAATATTTGTGTTTACTGCGGGTCCTCGACCGGCAGCGATCCGGAGTTCGCTGAGGTAGCGCGCAAGCTGGGCACTCTGCTGGCGGCCGAGGATATCCGCCTGGTGTACGGCGGCGCGATGGTCGGGCTGATGGGCATCGTCGCCGACGCGGTGCTCGAGGCCGGGGGAGAGGTCGTCGGAGTCATCCCGCGGAACGTGTTCCGCCGGGAGATCCCGCACGAGCACCTGACCGAGTTGATCGAGGTCAGCTCCATGCATGAGCGGAAGCTGCGGATGTCCGAACTGGCCGACGCGTTCGTCGCGCTGCCCGGCGGACTCGGCACGCTGGAGGAACTCGCCGAAATCGCGACCTGGGAACAGCTCGGGTTGCACCGCAAGCCGATCGCCACGCTTGACGTCAACGGCTACTGGTCGCCGTTCCACGCGTTCTTGCGCTCGGCGGTCGAGGCCGGCCTGATGAAACCGGCGAACCTGAGCCTCGTCGTCAACGTGCCGACCGTGGATGAACTGCTCCCCGCGTTGCGCGCCTACGCGCCGCCGCTCGTCCCGAAGTGGGCCGATCTCTGAGCACCCGCCCACGTTGTCGTGGAGCGTTCTTAGCGTTATTTGCTGGTAAAGCTCCAGGTCAACATGGGCGGGGTCAAAACGACGGGTGAGGATCCCCCGCTTTTCCCGCACTCTGTCCGACAATGGAGTGTGACGTTGCGCAGCCGCATGGGCAGGCTGACCCGGCCGCCCTGGCGGATCCGGTGGCTGACGCTGCTGGCCGGGGGCGCGGTGGCGATCCTTGTTTTCCCCGAGCCCAACCTTGAGTGGCTGGCCTGGTTCGGGCTGGTGCCCGGGCTGTGGCTGATCACCCGCGCCGCCAGCCTGCGCGATGCCTGGGTCCGGGCCTGGTGGTTCGGTACCGGGTACGCGATCGCGGCCATGTACTGGATGGCGCCGGAGATCGGGCCCGGGCTGGTGCTGCTCGGCGCCGTACTCGGCTTCTTGTGGGTGCCCTTTGGCCTCGCGGCGTGGAAACTGCTCAGGCCGCCGGTCAGCTGGGGCCGGGCCGGGCTGGCGCTCGTGGTGGTCCCGTCGTGCTGGCTACTGGGGGAATGGATCCGCTCCTGGCAGGCGCTCGGCGGTCCCTGGGATGTGTACGGGGCGAGCCAGTGGCAGCACCCGGCGGTCCTGGCGCTGGCCGCCATCGGGGGAGTGTGGCTGGTCACCTTCGCGCTGGTGGCCGTGAACGTCGCGCTGTTTCTCATCGTCACGGAGATCGCCGGGAGCACGCGGCGGCTCGGGATGGTCACCGCCGCGCTGGGGCTCGCCGTCGTGTTTGGCGGGGCGGGGCCGCTGGCGTACGCGCTGACTCCGCCGTTTCCAGCGGTCAGGCAGGTGACGATCGCCCTCGTGCAGCCCGGCCTCGTCAGCAATTCCAGCTTGCAGTCGCACGCGTCGCAGACGCTCACCGAGGAGTTCAGCCGGGGCGGCACGCTCGATGGAGTAAAGCCCGACTTGATCGTGTGGGGCGAAAGCAGCATCGATGAGGACCTCACGCTGGCCAGCAATCGCGCCCTGCTGCGCAGCATCGAGGCGCTGTCCGCGAAGGACGGCGCCGACATACTGGTCAACCAGGACGCGATCGTGGCGGGCAAGGGTCATGAGAAGTGGGCCGTGCTGGTCAGCCCGTCCGGCATCAAGGGCATCTACGTCAAGACGCGGCTGGTGCCGTTCGGCGAGTACATACCGTTCCGCCAGCAGCTCGGCTGGCTCACCCTGATCAGCAAGGCCGCGTCGACCAACATGATCCCGGGTACCGGCGCGCACCTGATTCACGCGACGGACACAGCGGGCGCCTCGCTGCCGATCGGGGTACTCATCTGCTTCGAGTCCACGTTCCCCGACATGGCGCGGGTGGACGCAGACCTCGGCGCCCAGGTCATCGTGTACCAGTCGGCGACATCGACGTTCCAGGGCACCTGGGGACCTGACCAGCAGGCATCGCTGGGTTCTACGATTCACACGGCGACTACGTGCCGTGGGCGGCTACAGTTGTGGCAGTGCTCTCAGCGCTAATGCTGGTCTTTCTTCGCCGGAAGACTGGTGGGTCTGGTGGCGGTGGGGCACAATATGAATCGAGCAACCCAGAGTTCGAGGCCGCAGGGGAAGGCGAACCTCGTCGCTAACCTGGGAGGCTCGGTTGAACGTAAACGGTGTCTTGCTCGTCCACTCGGCGCCTCCGGCGCTGTGCCCGCACATCGAGTGGGCGGTCGCGGGTGTCGTCGGCATGCCCGTCACGCTTGC
This sequence comes from Streptosporangiaceae bacterium, assembly GCA_050012355.1. Taxonomy (GTDB): domain Bacteria; phylum Actinomycetota; class Actinomycetes; order Streptosporangiales; family Streptosporangiaceae; genus JBEKHI01. The sequence continues at coordinate 18,440 of JBEKHI010000031.1, forward strand.
GTGGTCGGGTCAGTCGGCCGCGCCCGGGACATTGCGAGCCGAGCTCGACTGGCAGGCCAGGCCCGGCACCGCGGGCGCGATCACGTCTGCGCTCTCGGGGTGGAACCGGCTGCGTTTCGAGGTCACCGAGGATGCCTCGCCCGGCTGCGACGCCGTCCGTTACTGCTACACCCCGGAGCTAGGCACGTTCTCCGCGATGACCAGCGCCAACGGCGACGTCATGATCGGCGAGGACCGGCTGCGCGCGGTCATAACGCTGTGCGCCGCGACCGGCTCGCCGTTGGACGCCGAGGTCTCCCGGCTGCTCGGCACGGCCTGGGACAACGAGCTCGAGCCGTTCCGCCGGGCCGCCGACGGGGCACCCGTCCGGTGGCTCAACGCCACCGGCTGATCAGCCTGTTACGACGGTTACCTGGCCCGACGACGCCGTCCCGAAGCTGGTGACCGGCGCCTCGGTGGCCTGCGTGCCAGGGGACAGGAACATGAACCTAGCGCCGGAACGATCGGAGCCGCAGGCGAACAAATCGGTGACTACCTGGTAAGCGCCGCTCGGGTCCGTCAGACAGAACCGCACGTCGGTACGCTCGGCCTGCAAGGCGAACCCGAGAGCCTGCGGCCAGGCGCCGCTGCCCACGTCGAGGACGAGCCGCTGGCCGTGGGCCCGCGCGGCCACGGCTGCCACCGCCGATGGCAGCGCGGGATCGTTGTCGTTGGTGCTGGTGCGCAGCACGACACCGAAAACGAGCGCCGCCAGCGCCGACGCGGCGGCGGCCACCGCGACCGCGGGTCGCAGCAACGACGGCAGCGCCTGCGTCACCGCGACCACGACGATAAGCATGAACACGCACGGCACCGACCAGTAGAAGTAGCCGATGTAGTAGTTCGACAGCACGTCGGCGGCTGTCGTCGCGTAGTACGCGAACGCCACTGTCGTGACCAACGCGATCACCAGCAGCGCGCCGAGGCAACGCTGTAGCAGGCCCCGCGTCAGCCACACGATCGCCGCCGGTGCCGCCGCGACGCAGGCGAGTTGCGCTATGCCCGTGTCCAGTTTCGGACCCCAGAACCAGGCCATGAAACGCACCACCTGGTCCGCCGAGTGCCCGCCGGCCTTGCCGGATTCGCTGTAGGCGATGTACTTGCCGAACTGCCCTGGCCAGTGCAGCACAAGGTTCAGCGCGATCGGGAGGATGAACACCACGCTGATGACGACGACCGGCAGCCACTGGCGCCGGCGTTCGCGGATGAACTTCCGCACATCCGCGCGGACATGACCACGCGAAGGCCATAGCGCGAACGCGGCGATCACGACGAGGGTCAGCGGTACGAAGAACAGGAAGGGCGCGTAGCCGTGGATGAGGAACCAGCCGGACAGCGCCAGCACCCACAGGTCGCGTGCCTGCCTGGCGGCCACCGACGCCGCCGCCAGCAGGAAGACCAGGTAGGTGAGGACGAACATTTCGGGCGGCCACCCCGAGATCGGGACCAGGGTGTGGAAGCAGATCATGCCGCAGATCACGGCGAACGTCATCGCCGCCACAATCCATGAGCGGGTCCACCCGTACACGACCATGACCGCGAGCCCGGTGAACACGGCGCTGAACGCGAAGACCGCCAGTAGCTGCCCGTTCCAGCCGGTCGGCACGACATGCAGCACGTTGCGGAAGAGCCACTGCCCGGCCGCCTGCACGTACAGGTAGGCCGGGCCGGGGTGGAAGAAGCCCTCCCGCGAGTAGTGCCCCGTCAGCAGCCTCAGCCGCAGCGCCTGCTGGATCAGCACCGAGTCGGCCGCCGAGTCGCCCTGCTCGTACATGGGCGTGCTGAACAGGAACGTGTTCTGGGTGACGAGCACGCTGGCCAATACCACCGCCGGCACCAGCCATGTCCACCATGGTCGGCGCTCAGCGCCAGGCCTCACGTCGTTATGCGTGATATGTGAAGTCAAGGTATTAGTCATTTAAAATTTGCCCCGCACATGGAGCAGGCTATATGACAAGCGCGGGCATTATTTCAGATGGTGATAATTCACATCTAACGCTATGAGTTCTCCCGGTTTGCGTTAAGGTAAGGCGCGATATAAGCCCGCGACAACCGTAGCGTAGCGTCTGACCGCGTAGGTCAACTCGGCGAACGCCCCTGCCTGCCGCGCTCCGGTAAGCGTGAGGTGTTGTAGATCACCTTCGGCACGCCGCAACAGTACCCCCGGCTGCCTAGCTGCTGTGCCCGGGCTGGGGGAAATAGGTCGCGATAATCGCGGATTCAAGCCGGGCAACGGTGTGGCGGGCCGGTGTCCCGGTCGGCAGGAATATGAAATTGGCGCCGTTCGCTACCTCTGACGGCGTGCAGATGAATTGACTAGTCACCATGAATGTCCACCACGGATTGGCGAGGCAGACCGGGACTCCGGTGCGTTCCGCCTGGGCGACGAAACCGGTCATTGCCGCCCACGCTGGCTGCTCCAGGTAGATCACCACCGTCGCTCCATGGGCGTCCGTGGCGACCGTCCGCACCACGCCCGGCAGCGCGGGGTCGGTGGCACCGCCCGGCCCCTTCTCGAACTCAGGGTCGACATACGCGGTGCTTGTCCGGGTTCCCGGAACAACCGCGAACACCGCCGCCGCGGCCACCGCGGCGCACGCGGCGATCGCCGGGACGGCGCGCGACGTGAGCAGGCCAGGCAGTGCGGCGATCACCGCGATGACGATGACCAGTACCGCGACCATTGGCACCGACCAGTAGAAGTAGCCGATGTACTCCTCGTTGATCTCGTCGATGCCGTTTGTGGCGTAATAGAAAAGCGCCACGCTGGTGACCGCGTTCAGGATCAGCAACGCGACTAGATACCGGCGCAGCGGCGCCTTGGTCAGCAGCGCCGCACCTATCGCGGCCAGGCTCAGCGCGGGGATCACTACCCAGGCCGACGTGCCAGGACCCCAGAACCAGATCACGTAATGCACGATGGTGGCGAGGTTGTGGCCGCCTGATTTGGAACTGCGGTCGTAGGCGATGTACTTACCGAACTGCCCGGGCCAGTGCAGGATCAGGTCGAGCACGATCGGCAGCGCGAACAGGGCGCTGACTATCACCGTGGGAACCCATACCGAGGGAGCGTGCATCAGGTCCCGCAGTGCCGCGCGCAGCCGTCGACGGTGCGGCCACACGACTAGTACGAGAACGACGACGGTGAGCAGCGGAACGAACAGCAGCATCGCCGCGTACCGGTGGATCAGCAGCCAGCCGGCCAGCGCCGCGATCCAGGCATCCCGGCCCCGCCCGGCCGCGACCGAGCCAGCGGCCAGCAGGAACAACGCGAACGCGGGCACGTCCTGGTAGGGCAGCCACGCCGCCGACAGCACTCCGGTGTGCAGCACCGAGAAGCCGAGCAACACCGCCGTGGTGGCCAGCGCACCCCGATATCCGGTCCAGCCGTAGACAACGAAGACGGCGAGCCCGACCAGCAGCGAGTCGAGCGCGTAAAGCGCGATGACCTGCCCGTTCCACGCGGTAGGCACTAGGTGCAGCATGTTGTACAGCACCGTCTGCCCGGCTGCCTGCACGTACAGGTAGGCCGGACCGGGATGGTTGAAGAAGTCCCGTGAGTAGTTGCCTATCAACAGGTTGAAGTGCCGCGCCTGCTCGACGAGGATCGAATCGGCGCCATAATCCTCGGACTCGTAGAACCGTCTGGTGAACAGGTCACTGTTCCGCGCCAGCAGCGTGACGAGGATCACCACGGCCGGCGCCGCCCACACCCACCAGGGCCGACGCCGCTCGCCCGCGGCAGCAGCCTCGTCTTTCCGCGTTCCCGCGCGCCAGATCCGGAGGTCCGTCATCACTTGGTCTTCCCGCCCGTTGACATGTCAGAGTAGAGGCTATCCACTGCCGCGTTAGAGTGTTCGGCTTTCAGCGCCAAGACCACCCCTTTGCCGGACCGGTCATATGGATCACAACGCCACAAACACCCCGGTCGGCGGCCGATAAGCTGGATGACTATGTATGGCCCTCGGTGGACAAGATCACCGAGACGGTCCGCAAGGCGCTGGAGGCTTGAGTAGATCATGACCGCTGACCTGAAGGCTCTCACCGGTATCGAGGTACCCACTGGACTGCTGATCGGCGGTCAGTGGGGTCCGAGCCGGAGCGGGGCATCCTTCCCGGTGATCGACCCCGCCACCGAGGAGCCGCTGGCCGAGGTGGCCGACGGCACCGTCGAGGACGCCCTTGAGGCGGTCACGGCCGCGCAGGCGGCACTGCCAGGCTGGGCGGCCACCCCGCCCCGGCAGCGGGCGGAGGTGCTGCGCCGTGCCTGGCAGCTCATGACCGACCGCGCCGAGCCGCTTGCCCGGCTGATGAGCGCCGAGAACGGCAAGGCGCTGCGGGACGCCCGGGGCGAGGTGACCTACGCCGCCGAGTTCTTCCGCTGGTACGCGGAGGAAGCGGTGCGGATCGACGGGGTGCTGACCCGCGCTCCGTCCGGCGCCAACCGGATCCTGACCCTGCACCAGCCGGTCGGCGTGTCGCTGCTCATCACTCCGTGGAACTTCCCGGCGGCCATGGCCACCAGGAAGATCGGACCCGCGCTGGCCGCCGGGTGCTCCGTGGTACTGAAGCCCGCCGAGGACACTCCGCTGACCGCGCTGGTGCTCGCCGCGATCCTGTCCGAGGCGGGGGTGCCGGATGGTGTGGTGAACGTGCTGCCGACCATGCAGGCTCCCGCCGCCGTCAAGGTGATGCTCGAGGACCCGCGGGTTCGCAAGCTCTCCTTCACCGGATCCACCCAGGTCGGCCGCATCCTGCTCCGCGAGGCCGCGCAGAACGTGGTGAACTGCTCCATGGAACTGGGCGGCAACGCGCCGTTCCTGGTGTTCGACGACGCGGACATTCCGGCCGCCGTCGAGGGAGCGATGCTCGCCAAGATGCGCAACGGCGGTGAGGCCTGCACCGCGGCCAACCGGTTCTATGTGCACGAGGCGGTCGCCGACGAATTCACCAGCGCGCTGACCAAGCGAATGTCTGGCCTGGCGGTCGGCCCCGGCCTTGACGAGTCGACCGAGGTCGGGCCGCTGGTCAACCAGCCGACCCGGACGAAGGTCGCCACGCTGGTCGACGAGTCCGGTGCCCGGGTGGTCACCGGCGGGCAGGCGCCGGATAGGCGCGGCTACTTCTACGAGCCGACCGTGCTTGACCGGGTGCCTTCCGACGCGCCGATCCTGGCCACCGAGATCTTCGGCCCGGTCGCGCCGATCGTGCGGTTCTCCTCCGAGGAGGAAGCCGTCAAGTGGGCCAACAGCACCGAATACGGGCTGGTGTCCTACGTCTATACCCAGGACCTGCGCCGTGGCCTGCGGGTCTCCGAGGCCCTGGAGTCGGGCATGGTCGGGCTGAACCGGGGTCTCGTGTCCGACCCGGCCGCGCCGTTCGGTGGCGTCAAGCAGTCCGGCATCGGACGCGAGGGCGCCCACGACGGGCTGCTCGAGTTCACCGAGACCAAGTACATCGCCACCGACTGGTAGCAGGCTCAGCTACCGAGTTCGGCGAGCAGGTTCTTGTTCCAGACGAGAATCGTGTAACTCGCGAAGCGGTAGGTGCGGGCGGGTTTCCCGAACGTGGCCAGTGTCTGGCTGCTGTTGGTGAAACCTGGGTAACCAGAGATACCTGGGAAGAGCACCACGAAGTTCGCGGAGTACTGGCGCGGGTCATACCACGTCTCGTCGGTCTCCACCGTGCCGCGGATCAGCCGTCCATTTTCTGCCGTCACCGACCGGATCCGCACCTGGCCGCCGCTGGTGAGCGCGACCACGTTGGCCTCCCAGTATCCGGACAGCCCGTCGGTTAGGTGATGGGTGGCCAGCCAGGAAGTGAGCGAGGCGTTCTGCGCCGGGATCGTCGGCTGCAGGTCCTCGTGCGTGAGCCCGGCCAGGTAGCCCACGCCGACCAGGGCGAGCACCGGGATCGCGAGCTTGGCTGGCCTCGATGCCCGGGTACGAGCCAGCATGGGGCCGAACTGGCGTCCGGCCAGCGCCGCCGCCAGCGGCAGGACCGGAGCGATCTCCCTGGTCGTCGGCAGGAAGTACGGAGCGGTGCTGATGAGGTACGCCAGCAGGTTCAGCGCGATCCCGAGCGCGAGGGCCGTGGCGACCAGATCCGTTCGCCGCCACCGCCAGACGGCCAGCAAGAACGCCCCGATGACCAGGGCCACCCCGACCAGGTGCAGCGCCGCGAACACGTAATCGATGGGCGACCGCAGGTTGATGAAGTTCGCGCCGAACAGCAGCAGCACGCCCTCGGCGGTCAGCCGCAGGTTGTGGCCCATGATCACGCCCAGCGGGGCGATCTTCGCGTCCGGCGCGGCCATGTAGAAGCCGCCCGCCCGGTTGATCATCCGCAGGACCTCGAGCGCGATGGCTCCGCAGGCGAGCGAGCCGAGGCCAAGTCCGCTCTCGAACCAGGGCACCGGACCGCGTTTGACCAGCGCCGCGGCGACGCGGAATCCGCACGCTAGCGCGATCGGAATCACCGCCGCGTAAAGCACGAGCTCGTCCGCGACCACGGCCACGCCGAGCAGCAGCGGCACCGCGACAGCGGCCTGCCAGCGCCGGCCCGCCCGGTCCAGGATCAGCCACGCCAGCAGTATCGGGACGGAGGTGCCGATGTGGTCGGGGGAGGAGATCAGTACGTTCACGCCGTCGTCGAGCTGCGGGGCGAGCATGATCCCGACGGCCAGGCCCGACCGCAGGTACCCTTCACGGCCGGTCGCGGAGCCGCGGGCCACCAGCGCCGCGAACAGCACGGCCAGCGTGTAGGTGATGGCCGCGGCGATGTGCACGACGCCGGCGTTCAGGCCGCGGCCCAGCTCTACCAGCATGTATTCCGGCAGCTCGGTGGTGTAAAACGAGACGTCGGACAGCCGCCAGCCGCGCATCAGCGGGTTCCCGTGCAGCATGGCCCAGGCCTGCAGTGCCTGGCCCGCGCCGTCGGAGTTGACCGCCCGGGTGCTGGCCAGCCGAAGGTAGACGGCGAATCCGGCCAGCGTCTGCAGCGCCCCGGCCGCCACCGCCAGCAGCGTGCGGCGGCGCGAGCGCGCGGGTCTGCTGGCAGGACCCTGCTCGGGTTCTGCCCGCATGGCCTCGCCGCCGACCTCTGACCGCATCGTTCAACCTCTCGCCTCCGGACGATACCGCCCAAAAATAGCGCGCACCGGACGTAGCTAACATCACGGAGGCGAGTGGCCGGGTCCCGTCCCACCTTAGGTGTTGCTGATGGTACTGGCGGGTTCACAGATCCGGGTGGTTCGGCGCCTCCACTGATAACGAAATAGCCCCAAATCAGACATCAACGACCCAGCTTTTTGCTGGTCGGTGCTGCACTAACCAGCCTCTTACCTGGTGAGTGCTGCACTGGCCAGCAAAAGGGCCAGCGGGAAGACGGTCAGGTGCCGATCAGGCGGGCGTGGATCACGACCGCTAGGACGGGTACCAGGCCGATCGCGATGATGGGCAGCCGGTAGGCCAGCGGATGGGTCATCGGGCGCCGGCGGGTGCCGAACAGGATCAGCACGCCGAACAGCCACACCTCGATGAACGACCGCATATCCGCGGTGAGGCTGTTCCAGGTGGTGGGCGCCACCAGGCAGATCTCGAAGATGTAGATGATGAAGGCGAGCCGCTCGTGCACCGGGACGCGGGTGGACCAGAGCGAGAAGACCGCGAAGATCACCACCAGCGCGAACAGGACGAACTCCATCGCCCACTCATCGACGTTGTTGACGCCGAGGGAGTCGAGATGGGTGAAATTCCAGAAGATCGCGTGCATCGGGGCGGTGAACGGCTTGTTGGCGTTGGCCCCGCTGTCGGCCAGCAGCGCCCACTGGCCAGTAGCCGCGTACACGATGACCTGCCAGGCGCTGAAGATCACCCCCGGGAGCACCCAGCCGAGGTCGTCACGTCCTGGCCGCCAGCGCCGTAGCGCCATGCCGCCGAGGCGGATGATGGCGTAGGCGAGGGGCGCGATGATGGCCGTTTCCCGGCTGAGCGAGGCGTAGCCGAGCAGCAGGCCGCCGAGCACCGGCCGGCGGCGCTGGGTCCCGTCCGAGCGCGCCCGCTTCAGAGCAGGCCGCAGCATGAGCACTCCGGCCAGCAGGAACGCGGACGCCACGGCTTCCGAGGTGTCCCTGGACAGGGTGGTGACCAGTCCGTAGTACCCGGCCAGCAGCAGGCCCCAGGCCGCGTGCCGTCCGCTGTCGGAGGCGAAGATCCCGCCAATGACCCCGATCGCGGCGATGGCCAGCACGTTCACCACGACCAGGGTGACCGGCACCAGACCGTGCTGCCCGGCCGACAGCAGCCAGGCGAGGAACGGATACCCGTCGCGGATGAACCGGTAGGGGGTGTCCACCGTGATGCCGAACGCGGTGTTGTGCAGGTCGGCCGGGTCGAGGGCGAGCCGGTAGAAGAACTGCCCGTCGTAGCCCAGGTTGGGCTGGATCACCAGGTCGTGCGGGAGCGCGGACGGATCGGTGATCCAGTGCTGCCCGATCAGGATGAACGCCGTGAGCTGACGGTGGGCCCAGGTGAGCCACCGGGCGATGACTATCGCCGTCGCGGCTATGAGCGCAATTAGGCCCGTTATCAGAGGGTTATTTAGACGTGACTGAATCGCGATCCGGCGAGCCCTGCTTGCCGGATCACGTAGGGGAGGGGTCTGCGTGATGTGTGTCAAGACGGCACAAAAGTAGAGACAATCTCTGGGAGATCACTGTGAACGACGTGGGAACACGGCAGGATAGGCTGAGGCGTCTATATGACACGGGACGGAAAGCGGCGGTAATGACTGGGCCTGATTTTGAGCGAGATGTAGTAGTCATCGGTGGCTGCGGACACGTGGGGCTCCCGCTGGCGATCGCGTTCGCGGATCGCGGCGCCAACGTCGGCATCTACGACGTCAGCGAATCGGCCGTAGCGACGGTGAATGATGGGAAGCTACCGTTCGACGAGCCCGGGGCCAAGGATGTCCTGGCGCGTGTCGTGACGGACGGGCGGCTGCGCGCCTCGACCGACCCATCGATCGTCGGCAGCGCGGAGCACGTGGTGGTCGTCATCGGCACCCCGGTGGACGAGCACCTCAACCCCGACCAGAAGGCGATACCCAAGGCGCTCGGCGGCTGCGCGCCCTTCCTGCGGGACGGGCAGATGCTCATCCTGCGGTCCACGGTCTTCCCCGGGGTCACCGCCCTGGTGGAGAAGATGGTGGCCGGGCTCGGCGTACAGGTGGAGGTCGCCTTCTGCCCGGAACGGATCGCCGAGGGCAAGGCGATGACCGAGCTATTCGAGCTCCCGCAGATCGTGTCCGGGAGGACGCCGCGGGCCGTCGAGCGGGCTGGTGCGCTGTTCGGCCGGCTGACGGACCGCATCGTGGAGCTCTCGCCAGAGGAAGCCGAGCTGGCCAAGCTCTTCACGAACGTCTGGCGTTATATCAAGTTCGCCGCGGCCAACCAGTTCTACATGATGGCCAACGACGGGGGTCTCGACTTCGAGCGGATCCGGAAGGGGCTGTCCACGGGCTACCCGCGGGCCGCCGACATGCCGGGCGCCGGTTTGGCCGCCGGGCCGTGCCTGTTCAAGGACACGATGCAGCTCGCGGCGTTCAACAACAACAACTTCGCGCTCGGCCACACCGCGATGACGATCAACGAGGGCCTGCCCCTGTACCTGGTGCACCGCCTGGAGCAGCGTTTCGACTTGTCGACTATGACGGTCGGGATCCTCGGCATGGCGTTCAAGGGCGGCTCGGACGACATCAGGTCCAGCCTGTCCTACAAGCTCAAGCGCATCCTCGCATTCAAGTCGCAGGAAGTGCTGTGCACCGACCCGTACGTCACGGTGGACGACACGCTGCTTCCGATCGAGCAGGTCATCGAGCAATCCGATCTGCTGGTGATCGCCACGCCGCACCCGCAGTACCGTGAGCTGGCGACGGACAAGCCGGTGGCCGACGTCTGGGATGTGCTGGGCAAGGGCGTCATAGTATGACCGAGGTTCGTGTCTCGGTGGTGGTGCCCGCCTACAACGAGGGCGACGCTGTCGTCCCGGTGCTTGACCGGCTGTTCGAGTCGGTCCGGCTGCCGTGTGAGGTGCTGGTCATCGTTGACTCGCCCGACGACACGACCGTGCCGGTGGTCACCGAGTACGCTGTCAAGGAGCCGCGGCTGAAATGCCTGACGAACACCTACGGCCGCGGCCCGGCGAACGCGATACGGTATGGCATCGAGCACGCCGCCGCACCGGTCGCGGTGGTGACGATGGCGGACGGCTGCGATGACCCCCGGCAGATCGACGACCTTGCCCGGCTAGTCGACCGAGGGGTGGCGGTTGCCGCCGCCTCGCGGTACATGCCGGGCGGGCAGCAGGTCGGTGGCCCGGTGCTGAAAGGCATGATGTCCAAGGGCGCCGGCCGCTCGCTACGAGTGCTCACGCACCTTGGAACCAGAGACGCCACCAACTCGTTCAAGGCATACTCGACAGATTTTGTGCGGATGGTCGGCATCGACTCCCGCGCAGGGTTCGAGATCGGCATCGAGCTCACCGCGAAGGCCAAGCGCCTTGGTTTGCCGGTGGCCGAGATCCCGACCATCTGGCTAGACCGCCAGGCCGGGATGTCGAACTTCAAGGTTGCGAAATGGATACCTAGCTACCTGCGATGGTATCGGTTCGCGTTTGGCCCGCGGCTGACGGCGGAGCAGATCCGCCAGCGGTCCGCGGGTCATCCACAGTTGAAAGGAAAGTGATGCAGAAGGTCTTGGTCAGCGGTTCCGCTGGCTTCATCGGGGGATATGTGGTCGAGGAGCTTCTCGGCCGCGGTTACCAGGTTGTCGGGGTGGACAACTTCTCCAAGTACGGGAAAGTCAAGAAGTCCTACGACGATCACCCGCGTTATCAGCTCGTCGAGGGAGACGCCCGCGACGTTTCGCTGATGACCGACCTGTTGGCCGACTGCGATCACTTCATCGCCGGCGCGGCGCTGATCGGCGGTATCTCCTATTTCCATACTTACGCCTACGACCTGTTGGCGGCCAACGAGCGGATCATGGCGTCGTCCTGCGACGCGGCGATCGCCGCGCACAAGAGCGGCCGTCTCAAGAAGATGACGTACATGTCGTCCTCGATGGTGTTCGAGAGCGCCGCCGAGTGGCCCTCCTACGAGGGTCAGGAGAAGGAGATCCCGCCGCCGCTGTCCTCCTACGGTTTCCAGAAACTGGCCGTGGAGTACTTCGCGCGGGCAGCGTGGGAGCAGCACAAGCTGCCGTTCACGATCTGCCGCCCGTTCAACTGCGTCGGTATCGGCGAGAGCCGGGCGCTGGGCGACGAGGAGATCCTGTCCGGCAACGTGAAGCTTGCGATGAGCCACGTGGTCCCCGACTTGGTGCAGAAGGTGCTTAAGGGGCAGGATCCGCTGCACATCCTTGGCGACGGTAGCCAGATCAGGCACTACACCTATGGCGGCGACCTGGCGCGCGGCATCGTCGAGGCGATGGAGCACCCGGACGCGACGAACGAGGACTTCAACCTCTCGACCGCCGAGTCGACCACGGTGCTGGAACTCGCCGACATGATCTGGAAGAAGGTCAAGGGGCCAGGCGTCCCGCTGCGGGTAACCAACGACGAGCCTTTCGAGTACGACGTACAGCGACGCGTGCCGTCCACGGACAAGGCCAAGCGCATGCTCGGGTTCGAGGCCACGACCTCGCTCGACACCATGATGGACGAGGTCATCCCGTGGATTGAGCAAGCGATTGCAAACGGCACTATCTGAAAAACTGACGCGGGTAGTCGGCCTGGGGACATCCACATCTCGTGCTTCTCGAAGGCCGTGGTGGCTCTGGGCCGGCTCGTTCATCATCATCGCCGGGGTGCTGTGCGTACGGAACGCGTTCCTATTCACCACCCGCGTATACGAAATGGCCGACATGGCCGCCAACTCGATCCTCATCGAGCAGGCGCGCCGGTTCCAGCTGCTGGTCGGTAACTACTCCAGGCTTGGCTTCCACCACCCCGGACCCGCCTATATGTATATGCAGGCGGCGGGGGAGTCGCTCTTCTACGACTTGCTGCACGTCGTCCCAACGCCGTGGAACGGACAGGTGCTCGCCGTCTACGCGCTGAACGCCGTTCTCGGGGCCATGACGGTGGCGGTCTGCTACGGATGGCGGCGGACTCCGGGCACGGCGCTAGCCGCGCTCGCGGTGGTTGGCGGGTTCGCCGCCCTGCACCCGGCCGCGTTCAGCTCGGACTGGATGCCCTACGAGTACGTGGTGCCGTACCTGACGTTCACGATCGCTGGCGCGTCGGTGGCGGCCGGGCACAGCCGAGACGCATGGATCATGGCGTTTTCCGGCTGGCTGCTGATCCACGGCCAGGCGACCTTCCTGGTGTTCGTCCCGGCCATCACGAGCGTCGTGCTGCTGATCGTGGCGGTACGGGCCCCGCGGCCGTGGCGGATATCCCCGGGCACCTGGGTGCCGGTCGTGGCCATCAGCGCGGTCTTCGCGCTGCCTATCCTGCTCGAACTGACGCTGCACTGGCCGGGCTACTTCGGGGACTACCTGAAGTACAGCTCGTCCAACGCGGCCGGCGGGCACAACTGGCGCGCGGGACTGCACTACGTGCTCTGGTACTGGTGGCCGCACCATCACGCCTGGGCCATCGTGCTGATCGTGTACGTGGTCGCGGGGCTGGCGGCCTGGCTGCTGGCGCGGGACGAGGCGCGCTGGTTCCTGGTGGCGGTACTGGCGGTGGACGTGGTCTCGACTATCGTCATGTTCTGGTACTCGATCAACAGCATCGACTTCCTGAGCGATACCTACGTCGGCTACTTCTACTGGTCGGTCCCGGCGTCCGCCGTCTTGGTGCTGGCGCTCGCGCTGGTCTGGGCGGTCCGTGACCCGCTGCTGCGCACCACGCTGGCCGCGTCCACGGCGGTATTCGCGGTCGCGCTGTTCGCGCTGGCGCCGCTGACCAGGACCAGCACCACCTACTCCGACCCGTCCGTCCCGTTGTCCGGTTACAACACCGACCCGCGGTTGCCGGTCGCGCTCACCCTGCTGACCGAGCACTCGGCGCGCCGCCCGATCGTCATCCACGTCGGCCCGTACGGAACGTGGACGTCCATGACCGGACTACTTATATTGGCAGAACGTCGCGACGTACCCATCTGCCTATCCGGCTCCTTCTGGGAGTTCATAGTCACCAGCGAGTTCATCTGCTCGCAATCGGAGATCGCGCACGGTGCTAACTACAACCTGATGCCGCTCAGATGGCCGCGGAAGAACGCCCTGATCGTGCTCAACTCCGGCTGGCTGACTCCAGACACCGGTCCGCTCCGTCCATCGGCTAGCTGAACAGCCCGGATAGCTGGCCGCGCTGTCGGCCAGCTATCCGGCTTATGTGTAGTCTTGCCCGTTTCATGCAATTTGTGCGCCGAACTATGGCATAGTTCTGCACGAATTGAGCGGGAGGATTGCTATGGCTGTGGCGCAGGATGGCCAAGCGGAAACGCGTGAGGCTGCTGAGGAACAAGAGGCGACGGGGGCCCGACGCCGGTTGCTGGCAGCGGCCATCCCGTTCACGCTGATCGCCGGGGTGCTGGTCGTCCGTAACTGGTTCCTGTTCAGCACCCGGCTGTACGAGGTCGGGGACATGGCCTCGGACTCGATCCGCATCGAACAGGCCAGGCACTTCCAGCTGCTGATCGGGATTTACTCGCGCCTGCAGTTCAACCATCCCGGGCCCGCCTACCTGTACGTGCAGGCGTGGGGCGAGGAACTGTTCTATAACTTGCTGCACGTCGTGCCCACCGCGTGGAACGGTCAGCTGTTCGGCGTCTACGCGCTGAACGCGCTGTTCGGCGCGCTGGCCGTCGATGTCGTCTACCGGTGGGCGGGTGCCCGCGGCGCCACCGCCGCGCTGGCCGCCCTGCTCACGTTCCTGGCGATCCACCCGCTGACGGCGAGTTCGGACTGGATGCCGTACCTGAACGTACTCACCTACATCACCTTCCTGGTGGCGGCGTCCTCGGTGGCAGCGGGCCGAGCCGGCGATATGTGGATCGCCACCGTCACCGGATGGTTCCTGATCCACGGCCACACCACGTTCCTGCTCTTCGTGCCGGTGGTGGCCGGGGTGACGGTGGTGATAGCCCTGTGGCCGCACCGCGGGAACCTCCGGGCGGATATCCGCCGGTTCATCGCCCGGCGGCGCAAGGCCTGGGTCCCCGTGCTGGTGCTGAGCGCGCTGTTCCTGCTCCCGATGGTGCTGAACATGGTGCTCAACTGGCCCGGTGACTTCGTCAAGTACCTGGAGTACAGCTCGTCGGCTGGTTACTCCTGGAAGACGGTGTTCCGGTACGCGCTGTGGTTCTGGTGGCCGTCGCGCAGCGCCTGGCTCGCGCTGCTGGTGACCGCCGCGCTCTGGGCGACGGCCGGGGCCGCGGTGTGGCGACTGGCCACCGGCCGGGTCCGTCAGTTCCTGGTGGCGATGCTGGCGCTGAACGTGGTGTCGTCGGTCACCTTCGCCTACTTCGTCACGGCCGACGTGGACACGCTGGCGTCGCACTACGAGGGTTACTTCTACTGGTCGGCGCCCGCGGTGACGGTGCTGGTGATCGCGGTCGCGGTCGCCAGCAGGCTCTCGGCCCGGGTGGGCGCGGCGGTGACGGCGATCGCGTGCCTGGCGGCGCTGGCGGCCTTCGCGGTCGCGCCCTACGCCCGGTCCAACACCGCGCTGACCGATCCGGCGGTCCCCAGCATGGCCCCGGACACCGACCCGGGGATCGCGACGGCGGTCCAGGTACTCGCCGCCCGCTCGCCAGGACGGGTGCTGGTGATCAATCTGGACCACAACACCTGGCGCGACGTCACCGGCTTCCTGGTCCAGGCGCAGCGCAGCGGGGTCCGCGCCTGCGTCAACAATCCCTGGTGGACGTTCATGGTGACCAGCCAGTTCATCTGCTCGCAGCACGAGATCGCGACCGGCGCGCACTACTGGTTCCACGAGGGCGGGGTGCCGCGTGGCCTGCCGATCTTGGTCAAGCTCTACGCGGCGACCGTGACTCCCGGCCCGGCTTCGTGACCGCACGCCGTCGGCAACGTAGTCTTAGGGCGTGGACAGGCGAATTTTCGGGCTAGAGAACGAGTACGGAGTTACTTGTACGTTCCGCGGGCAGCGACGGCTGTCACCGGACGAAGTAGCTCGGTACCTGTTCCGGCGAGTGGTGTCCTGGGGACGCAGCAGCAACGTGTTTCTCCGTAACGGCGCGCGGTTGTACCTAGACGTAGGGTCACATCCGGAATACGCCACGCCTGAGTGCGACAACGTGGTCGACCTGGTGGCGCACGACAAGGCCGGAGAGCGAATCCTCGAGGGCTTGCTGGTCGACGCCGACCGGCGGCTGCGAGAGGAAGGTATCGCAGGCGACATCTACCTGTTCAAGAACAACACCGACTCGGCCGGCAACTCCTACGGTTGCCACGAGAACTACCTGGTGGGCAGGCACGGTGAGTTCGGACGGCTCGCGGACATCCTCATACCGTTCCTAGTCACCCGGCAGATCATCTGCGGGGCCGGCAAGGTCCTGCAGACCCCGCGCGGGGCGGTCTACTGCGTGAGCCAGCGCGCCGAGCACATCTGGGAAGGGGTCTCCTCGGCCACCACCAGGTCGAGGCCGATCATCAACACCAGGGACGAGCCGCACGCCGACGCCGAGCGGTTCCGGCGGCTGCACGTCATCGTCGGCGACTCCAACATGAGCGAGACCACGATGCTGCTCAAGGTCGGATCCACCGACCTGGTGCTGCGGATGATCGAGGCCGGCGCCGTGCTGCGCGATATGACGCTGGACAACCCGATCCGGGCGATCCGCGAGGTCAGCCACGACATGACCGGCCGGAGCCGGGTGCGGCTGGCTAACGGCCGGGAGATGAGCGCGCTGGAGATCCAGTACGAATATCTCAGCCGGGCCAAGGATTTCACTGATCGCAATGGTGCGGACGCGGTCAGCAAGCGCGTGCTGGAGATGTGGCAGCGATCGCTCTCCGCGATCGAGACCGGCGACCTGGACAAGATCGCCCGCGAGATCGACTGGGTGACCAAATACCAGCTCATCGAGCGGTACCGGGCCAAGCACGACCTGCCGCTGTCGGCGCCGCGGGTCGCCCAGCTGGACCTCGCCTACCACGATGTGCACCGCGGCCGCGGGCTGTACTACCTGCTGCAGCGGCAGGGCATGGTGGACCGGGTGACCAGGGACATCGACATCTTCGAGGCCAAGTCCGTGCCGCCGCAGACCACCCGCGCCCGGCTGCGCGGTGAGTTCATCCGCCGCGCTCAGGAAAAGCGCCGCGACTTCACCGTCGACTGGGTGCACCTGAAGCTGAACGACCAGGCCCAGCGCACCGTGCTGTGCAAGGACCCGTTCCGCAGCGTCGACGAGCGCGTAGAAAAGCTGATCGCCGGCATGTAAAGCTCGCTGGGGCCCGCCGCAGCTGTCACTGGTACAGGACGCGGCGGCGGGCGACTACCAGCAGGGTGACGACCGCTAGGACGGTCAGCGC
Source organism: Streptosporangiaceae bacterium (assembly GCA_050012355.1). GTDB lineage: Bacteria > Actinomycetota > Actinomycetes > Streptosporangiales > Streptosporangiaceae > JBEKHI01. The sequence continues at coordinate 35,043 of JBEKHI010000031.1, forward strand.
CGCTAGGCGGCGGCGCGGCAGGTAGCGCTCGGGCGTTGCCAGCAGGATGATGACCGCGAACAGGAACGCCTCGACCTGGGTGCGCAACTCGCCGAACACGCTGCCCCAGATCGCGTCGGACGCCATCACGAACTCGATCAGCAGGAACAGGCCGAACGCCAGCTTCTCGTGCACCGGGGCGGTGCTCTTGCGGATCAGCAGCAGCGCCATGACCACGAACGCCGCCAGCGTGACGAACTCCAGCAGGTTGTAGTCGTACAAGCCCATGTGCGTCCAGGACATATGCCGGACGTCGGTGTAGAGCCCGTCGATTATGCCCTGGAACGGGAACGTGAGGTTGCGGGTGACGTCTGAGGATGCCGCGGAGCTCTTGAGGCCCGCGAAGGCCTTCTGCGCCAGCTCGAGGATCACGAGCGCGATGCCGGGAACCGCCCAGGCCAGGTCCTTGCGTTCGGGCTTGATGGCCCGGGTCTTCCAGCACTGCCAGACCCGCAGCAGCCCGATCGCGACGGGCAGCGCCGCGGTCGTCTCGTTGGTCACGACCGCGTAGCCGATCAGCAGGGACGCCCAGACGTACCGCTCGCGCCGGTAGCAGAGCATGCCGGCCAGCAGGCAAGCGTCGGACAACGGCTCCATGGTGTCCCGGCCGACGCTGATGACCAGGCCGAAATAAGCGACAAACAGCAGGCCCCACAGCGCGCTATGCCCGCTCTCGCGAGCGAACAGGCCGCCGAGCACCCCCATCGCGGCGATCGACAGCAGGTTTACCACGACGAGCATCACGGGGACCGCGGAGTGGTGGCCGAGGGACAGCACCCAGACCACCAGCGGGTAACCGATCCTGGTGTACCGGTACGGCTGGTCCATCCTGATGCCGTAGGCGGTGTGCGCCCAGTTGAACGGGTTCAGCGCCAGCCGGTAGTAAAATTGCCCATCGTAACCAGCCCTGAGCACCTGGTAAACGCCGTGCGGCAACTCAGCCTTGTTCGCGTACCCCACGCCAACGCCGATGAAGTAGCTGATCTGGCCCTTGCCCCACATTTCCAGCCGGATCAGGACGAATACCAGCCAGCCGATGAGCGCGATAGCGCCGGTCACCAGCGGATTATCGAATCTTTTCGCAAAGGACGAAACTGGAGCGCTATCCGCCTGAGGAGCGGGCGTGGTCGTGGTTTGCAATCGCTGATTCCGTTCATAGGAAAGCGCCATGAATGGCTCTCAGAGCACATGGCAGCCTAGCAAAGCGGTTCCGGCTACTCTATGACAGGTCAACGCCCGGAGATGAGCGCGACCGAGAAGAGGGCAGATGGCCGACACACTGCTCGGAGCGGGTAGAGCCGCGCCGCCGAGGACCACCGCCAAGCGGCGGCGGTGGCTTGTCGTATGCGCGTTCGTGGTGATCTTCGCGGCGCTGTTCTTCGCCTACCTCGGGTTGTCCCGTACCTACCCGGAGAACTCCGACGAGGCCAACATCCTGCTGATGGCCGACGACATGCTGCACGGTAACTTCCTGCTGCGGCACTGGGTCGTCTCTGACGTGCCGTTTATCACTACCGAGCTGCCGCAGATCGCGCTGCTGGTGGGATTCTTCGGGCTGCACCTGAACACCGCGCATATCGCGGCCGCGATGACCTACACCCTTGTCGTCCTGCTCGGGGTATTGCTCGCGCGCGGGCCACAGCGCGAGGTCACCGGCAAGACGGCCCTGGCCCGGATGCTGGTCGCCGGCGGGATCATGCTCGGCCCGCAGACCGGCGTGGGCGTCTTCATCCTGCTGCTGTCGGTGGGACACATCGGCACCGCGGTGCCGATCATGCTGACCTGGCTGCTGGTGGACCGGGTAGGGGGCCGGGGTGACCGCTGGGCCCGGCTGGTCCCGCCGGCCGTGGCGCTGCTGCTCGCCTGGGCGCTGGTCGCGGACCCGCTAGTGAAGCTGGTCGCGATCTGGCCGCTGATGCTGGTGAGCGTGGCGCGGCTGCTTACCTGGCTGGTGCGCGGCGACGGATCGCTGCGCGAGCGGGTCGTCACCATTCACCGGCGCTGGTTCGAGCTGTCGCTGCTGGCAGCGGCGGCCGTTGGCTGGTGGTTCGCGTCGCTGATCAGCATGTACATCACCAACAGCGGCGGTTACACGCAGAACCCGGTGCCTTTCGCCCTCGACCCGAGCAAGAACTGGTGGCACCAGGCACAGGTGACGATCGACGGGCTGCTGAACATGTTCGGCGCCGATTTCGTCGGTCAGACCGGCTGGAACGCGGTGCTCGCGGTGGCGCACCTGGTCGGCATCGTCCTGGTGATCTGGGGAATCCTGGCCACCCTGCGCCGGTTCTTCAGCTGGCCGGGTGACCTCATCAGCCAGGTGCTGGTAGTCGCCATCGTCGCCAACCTGGCGGCCTACATCCCGAGCACGCTGGCCCAGGCGACCGACCTGAACGCCCGCGAGTTCGCCGTCGTCCTGCCGTTCGCGGCCGTCGTGGCCGGCCGCCAGCTCGGCGCCCGGCTGGCCGATAGCCGCCTCGCCGACCTCCGCCCGCGTGACCTGCGCCTCGGCGGCGCCCCGCGGGCCGCTTTCTTGCTGCCGGTGCTCTGCCTGGCGCTCGTCGCCTCGCTCTGGACCCTGGTAAGCGGTGCGACCCAGCCGGCGGCGCCCGCCCCGTACACCAAGCTGGTGGCCTGGCTGGAGTCGCACCACCTGTCGTATGGTCTCGGCGGCTACTGGCAGGCCAGCGTGATCACCGTCGAGAGCGGCGAGAAGGTCATCATCCGCGCGCTGACCGGCGCGACCGTTCCCTACCAGGGCGGGACGACGAACTGCGACATCGAGCCGTACGCGTGGGAGATCAAGAAGACCTGGTACTACCCGAGCGAGTACTACGCGAACTTCATCCTGATGGATGAGGACCCGAACCGGAGCCTGACCGACCCGCTTGGTGAGTTCAACCTGCCGGGCGCGGCACTGCACGCGCTCGGCGGGTACACGACGAACCAGTCGTATTACTTCGGCGACGCCGTCTCGATCCCGTATGCGCCCTACCACACCACTTACATATTGCGCATATACCACTACAATCTGCTGACCAAGATTCCGGTGGTCCTGTCTCAACAGGCTTGCCAGAGTTCCTAGGGTTCAGCCGGTAAGCTAACCGCGCCCGATCCAGACAACCCTTAGAGGTCTACTCATGCGACGCGCATCCGCGCTCATAGCAATACCGCTGCTGGCGGCCTTCGCCGTCGTGGGCTGCGGCTCCTCGTCTACGACTGCCGCCAGCTCAAACGCCTCCGTCACGGCGACCGGAAAGTTCGGCGCCGCGCCGAAGGTCACGATCCCCGCTTCCAAACCCGGTACCACCCTCTTCACCAAGACCCTGATCACGGGCAGCGGGGCGGCGGTGACGACGTCGGACTCGTTCGTCGGCAACTACGTGGCCTATGTCTGGAGCGGTACCACTCACAAGCTGGCGACTAGCACCTATTCGGAGACCCCGGCGCTGTTCACCGGCACGCTGCTGACCGGGCTGAAGGACGCGCTGAAGAACGCCACCGTCGGCAGCCGGGTGCTCGCCGTCATCCCGCCGAAGGACGGCTTCGGTTCTTCTGGTGACTCCTCGCTCGGGATCAGCGGCAGCGACACCCTGGTGTTCGTGATCGACGTGGTGCAGGCGTACGGCAACACCCAGGCGGCGACCGGTTCGAAGGTCTCCACCGGCGGTGGGTCGCTCCCGACCGTCAGCGCCGCGGCGACTAACCCGACCGTGACCATCCCGAAGGCCACCGCGCCGACGGCCCTGGTCACCAAGACGCTGATCCAGGGCACCGGCACCACGGTCGCGAAGAACGACTACGTGGTGGTCCAGTACACCGGCGTGATCTGGAGGACCGGGAAGGTCTTCGACTCGTCCTGGTCCCGCTCGGAGCCGTTCGGCACCGTGCTGAGCACCTCCGACGTGATCGCTGGCTGGGTCGACGGCTTGGCCGGGCAGAAGGTCGGCAGCCGGGTGATGCTGGTCATCCCGCCGAAGGACGGCTACGGCAGCACCGGCGCCTCGAGCGCGGGCATCAAGGGCACCGACACCCTGGTCTTCGTCGTCGACATCCTCGGCGCCTTCTCCTCGACGACCAGCTAAACGCCGCGCGCCCCGACTGGAAGGGCATCGATGACTCATCGATGCCCTTCTAGGGGCGGCTATGAGTCATCGATGCCCCTAGGGGGGCCAGGGCTACAGCAGCTTCGCCGCGTGGCGGCCCGCGGCGGCGGCGGCCAGGAAGTACGACAGGTCCTGGTCTAGGGTGCGGCCCATGGTGGACAGGCCCACCGGGCACGCGCGGAGCGCGTCCTCTAGGCCGTCGACCGACACCTCCACCAACCGGTGGCGCTCCGCTAGCGGCGCCGCCTGAGTGGCCACCAGGGAACCCGGCGAGCCGGGCAAAACCGGGACCACTACGTCGGCGGGGGCTAGGGCTACCCGGCCGTAGGCGGTTAGCGAGTGGTGCGAGATGCCCTGGTGCCGGTCACGGGGGTCGGCGAACGACACCCGGAGGGACGCCACCGGGCGGCCGCCGAGCACCGCCGCCGCGTTGATCGCGTCGCCGGCCGCGACTCCGGAGAATCCCCACCTCGTACCGGTTCCCGCGTTCCCCGGGCCCTGACTCACGATCGCGATGTCCGCCTCGAGTACCAGCCGGGCGGTCAGCAGGCCGCTGTGCAGGTTCACCGCCTCCGCGTCGCCGCCGAACGACTGGCCAGTCGTCACCACGCCCGCCAGCCATCCCGCGTCCCGCAGGCCGGAGATCGTGCGGGAAAACCACGCCGGGAGAGCGCCGCCGTCGGTCATGACATAGGCCACCCGCCGTTTTGATGAGTGATAAATCCCAGCCAGTACGGCCGGAAGCGCGGAATGCAAGTCGGCCACCACAACGGGCATCCCCGTTATGTCATCGGCGTCCCGCAGCGTCTCGTGCCACGGGGAACCCTGCTCGTCGGCGCTGAGCACGGTCGTCTGCAGCGGCGTATACCGAGATTTCACGATGTGCCCGGGCGGCGCGGCGGGGCCGGGCAGCCGATCGGGCAGCGCCACCACCAGCGCGTAGCCGCCAGTGCCGAGGCCCTGATCCAGGGCCGTTGTGTTGAGCAGCACCCGGTCGCCGACCTCGGGCCGGCCCACCAGCGACGGATACGCCAGCGCCCGGGTCTGTCCGGAGACGGTCAGTTCGACCGCTCCTGACCACTCCCGTCCCACGCTGGTCACGACACCACTTCGCCAACTGATCACGAAGGAAGACTAGTAGCCCGGTGAGGACTTACCCTTACTGTCATGTCCAAGCGCAGGACCGAACGGCTGCTGTCCATTGTCGTCCTGTTGCTGTCTACCAGGCGTTACCTGACCGCGGAGCAGATCCGCGCCGCCGTGCACGGTTATCCGGACTCCGACGAGGCGTTCGAGCGGATGTTTGAGCGGGACAAGGAAGAGCTACGCGAGCTCGGCATCCCGCTTGAGGTCGGACTGGTGGACCCGCTTGAGTCCGATCAGGGTTACCGGATCCGGCAGCAGGACTACGAGCTTCCCGAGATCCGGCTGGAGCCGGACGAGGCGGCGGTGCTCCAACTGGCGGCCCGGGTCTGGCAGTCGGCTGAGCTGTCCGGCGCGGCGGCCGGAGCCCTGCTCAAGCTCCGCGCGGCGGGCATCGAGGACGCGCCCGCCCGGCCGGGAATCGAGCCCCGGCTGCGGACGGAGGCCGCGTTCGGCCCGCTCTGGGAGGCGGTACGCGACCGGCGGCCGGTCACCTTCATGTACCGCGCGTCCGGGCGCGGGGACGCGGCCAAGCGCCAGCTCGAGCCGTGGGGCGTCGTCAACCGGCGCGGCAAGTGGTACGTGGCGGGCTGGGACCGGACCAGGGACGCGACCAGGGTGTTCCGGCTGAGCCGCATCGCCGGGACCGTGAAGATGACCGGTCCCGCGGGCAGCGTCAACGTCCCGGCCGACGCCGACGTGCGCGCGCTGGTCAAGGACTGGGACTCGTCGCCCGCGCCGGATCGCACGGCGGTACTGCGGGTGCGCCGCGGCGCTGGCATCGGGCTGCGGCGCACGGCGACCTCGATCGCGCCTGGTAACGACGGCTGGGACACGGTCACCACCCGGTTCGCCGACGTGCCCTGGTACGCGGAGTACATCGCGTGGTTCGGCCCGGACGTCTACGTGACGGACCCGCCGGACCTTCGTGACGATGTGATCAACCGGCTCAAGGGGGCGCTCCGGTGACTAACAATCCTCCGAGGATGGTCACGTCGGCGGAGCGGTTGCGCAGGCTGCTCGCGCTCGTGCCGTACGTGGTCGCGCGTAAGTCGGTGGGGCTGGCCGAGACGGCGGCCGCGTTCGGCATGACGGAGCGGGAGCTTGTCGATGACCTGAACCTGGTCTGGTGCGTCGAGCTGCGCTCGCCCGACCCGTACTGCCCGATCGACCTGTCGTACGAGGGCGGCGAGATCACGGTGATGGCGGCCGAGACGATCGGCCGCCCGCTGCGCCTCGCGGTGGACGAGGCGTCCGCCATGCTGGTGGCGCTGCGCATGCTGTCGGAGGTACCGGGAGACAAGTCCGCGCTGACCCGGCTGATCGGCAAGCTGGAGGCCGCCGCGGGGGAGGCCGCCACGCCGTCCCGGGCGGTGACGGTGCTGGATGTCCCCGATGTCTCCGAGGAGATCCGCGCGGCCTTCGAGTCGGGCAAGCGGCTGCACATCAGCTATTACGTGTCCTCGCGGGACGAGGCGACCGAACGGGACGTGGACCCGATGCGACTGCTCGCCGTCGAGGGGCGGACCTACCTGGAGTGCTGGTGCCGGCTGGCCGAGGGGGTCCGGCTGTTCCGCCTGGACCGGGTGCTCAGCGTGCAGGTGCTCGACGTGGACGTCGACGTGCCGACCGACGCTGAACCCCGCGACGTTGATCAGGGGTTGTTCAGGCCGTCATCGCAGGACGAGCTAGTCACTCTTGAGCTTGGTCCTGGCGCGCGCTGGGTGCAGGAGTACTACCCGTGCGAGTCGGTGGACGAGCTCGGAGACGGGCGGCTACGGGTTACGCTGCGCACACCGGACACCCGGTGGGTCAGGCGGCTGGCGCTCCGCCTGGGAGAGGACGGCCGGGTGATCGCTCCGTCGTCCCTGGCCGACGCGGTCCGCGCCGACGCGGTGGCCGCCCTGGCGCTCTACAGCTAGACAGCTGGTCCGGCCTGGCAACAGCGCTCCGTGACTTCCTCTACTATCGCTGCATGCGGCGCTACGCCTGGTTCCTGCCAGCCGGTGTTGCGCTCTTCGTCTGCTACTTTATGCAGTCACGCAGTTACGGGGTGAACTCGGACGCGGCGGCGCAGGCACTCCAGGCGTGGGACATGTTGCACGGCAACGTGCTGCTCAACGGCTGGTCGCTGTCGGACGTGTCGTTCTACACCACCGAGCTGCCCGAGTACCTGCTGGTTGAAGCCGTGCACGGGCTCGGGCCCGACGTGGTGCACATCTGCGCGGCGCTGAGCTACACGCTGCTGGTGCTGCTCGCCGCGATCGTCGGGCGGGGAAAGGCGACGGGCCGCGAGGGGCTAGTGCGAGCGCTGCTCGCTGGCGGAATCATGGTCGCCCCGCAGCTCACCCCGGGAACTCAGGTACTGCTGTTGCAGCCGGACCACACCGGGACCGGGGTACCCCTGCTGCTGATCTTCCTGCTGCTCGACCGGCTGCCGGCCCGCTGGTTCGTGCCGGTGATCGTGTTCGTCGGCCTGACCTGGGTGCAGATCGCGGACTCGATGGCCACCTACGCGGCGGCGGTCCCCGTCGTCCTGGTCTGCGGTGGCCAGCTGGCGGTCCAGCTGCTCCGGCGTCAGCCGGGGCACGAGCCATGGCGGGTGTGGTCCGAGGGCGGCTGGTTCGACGGGTCCCTAGCGCTGGCCGCTGCCGTGTCCGTGCTGGCCACCCCGGTGGCGTTGGAACTCATCCACCGGATCGGCGGCTTCTGGCTGCACCCGGTGCCAGAGTCGTTCGCTCCGCTATCCGCCATGCCAGGACACGCCTGGAACCTGATCAAGGACGTCCTCATCCTGTTCGGCGCGGGTATGTTCAACGCGCCCGCCGGGTTGCCAATGGTGCTCGCGGTTGTGCACCTGGTGGGGTTCGGGCTGGCGGTCTGGGCTTTCTGCATCGCGATCTGGCGGTTCCTGGCCATAGACCGGCTCGAGCGGATCCTGCTGCTGGGACTGCTCATCGTGCTGGCGGCCGGGCTGCTCAGCACCTTCATGACCGGGATCGGCGGCACCCACGAGATCGCGGTCGTGCTGCCGTACGCGGCGGTCCTGGCCGGCCGGCTGCTGCCCGTCCGGCTGCCGGCCACCCGCCCGGCGGTCGTGGCCGCCGCGGTCGTGGCCGCCTGTTACCTGGCCTCGCTCGGGTACGACGCTGCGCAGCCGGCCGCGTATGCGCAGAATCAGACGCTCGCCAACTGGCTGGAGCAGCACGGGCTGACCTCCGGTCTGGCCGGATACTGGCAGGCCGACGAGGTCAGGCTGGACAGCGGCGACGCCATCAAGCTCGCGCCGCTAGGGAACGGGACGCGAGCCAGCACCTGGGAGTCCAAGTCCGCGTGGTTCGACCCGAACCTGACCTACGCGAACTTCGTCGTCACCGTGTCAGGGCCACCGAACGAAGCGATCAAGGCACGGCCTGCAGAGGCCATCGAGATGTTCGGCAAGCCGGCCACGATTTACCGGTTCGGCCGCTACACGGTCATGGTCTGGCATAAGAACCTGCTGCCGATCCTCAAGGCTTACTAGTAAACTCCGCGCGTGCTAGTCGCTCACCGAACGGGTCAGCACGCGACCCGCGCCCGCTCGCTACTTCCGGCGGTCATCGGCGTGCTCGTGGTGCTGGTAGCGGCGGCCGCGCTGTTCTTCCTGTACTTCCTGCAGTCGCGTACCGAGGCCGTCGGCTCGGACGGCGCGTCGCTGGAACTGCAGGCGTGGGACATGCTGCACGGCAACCCGCTGCTTGGCGACTGGTGGATGTCGGATGTCTCGTTCTGGCCAACCGAGCTCGGCTTGTACTCGGTGTTGCTGGCGGTGCATGGCCTGTCGATCGGCGTGGTGCACATCGGCGGGGCACTGACCTACCTGATCGTGCTGCTGCTGGCCGCCCTGACGGCCCGGGCGGGGCTGCGCGGCAAGGCGGGGCTGGTCGCCTTCGCGCTGACCGCGGCGATCCTGATCTCGCCGTCGCTAGGTGTCGGGACCCGGATCCTGCTCGAGGAGCCAGACCACTTCGGCAGCGCGATACCCGTACTGCTCACCTGGCTGGTCATCGCCGGGCTGCGACGCCGCTGGTACGTGCCGGTCGCGGTGGCGGCGCTGCTAACCGTCGGCGTGGTCAGCGACCCGCTCATCCTCGCCTCCGGCACCGCGGCGGTGGCGGTGGCGGCGCTCGTCGCCTGGTGGCGGCAACGCGGCGACAGCCCGCGCTGGTACTGGCCGTCGGTGGCGCTCGCCGCCGTCGCCTCCTGGCCGCTCGCCCAGGTCGCGAACGCGCTGATCCGGGCGGCCGGGGGCTACACGACGGCCCAGGTGCGGACCGAGTTCGCCGGATGGAACCAGCTTGCGGAGCACCTGCGGCTGTTCGGGCAGGGGATGGCGACGCTGTTCGGCGCCGGGTTCGGGCAGGGGACCGAGGGCGGCGCGGGGCCGTTCTGGTTCGCGGTCCCGCACCTGATCGGCCTCGCGCTCGCGGTCAGCGCGCTGATCCTGGCGCTGGCCAGGCCGTCGAAGTGGGCGGATCCGGTGCGGCTCGGGCTGGCCGCCGCGATCCTGCTGCTGGCCGTCATGTACGTGGCCAGCGGCTACGCCGTCGATCCGCTGAGCGTGCGGGAGATCGCCGCCGTGCTGCCGTTCGGCGCGGCGCTCGCCGGGCGCGGGCTGGCCGACCCGGCCCTGGCGGCGTGGGCACGGCTGCGGCGCGGGGGAAGGACGCTGGCCGTCAGCGGCTGCGCGGCGATCCTCGCGGTGTACCTGGGCGCCCTGGGCTACAGCGCCGCCCAGCCAGCCATGCCCGCTCCGAACGCCGCCATCGCGACCTGGCTGGCGTCCCATCAGGGGTTCTCCCGTGGCCTGGCGGTGGACTACTGGGTGGCCAACAGCGTGACCGCCGACTCGGGCGGCCGGGCGACGGTCCGCGAGATCGATATCTACAAGATGCGCGCGGTCACCCCGTCCGGCTGGGGCCACAAGGGAAGCTGGTACTCCCCGACGTCGGCGTACGCGGACTACGTAATCAGCGCGTACCCGTACCGCTCCGAGTACTGGTGGGGCATCATCCACACCTTCGGCACGCCCGTCCGCACGTACCACGTGGATGGATTCTGGGTGCTCTTCTACGGGCACAACCTACTGAAGTCCCTCTGAGAAACGCCTAGCATGACTGGTAAAAGGCCAGGTACGATACCCGCTGTTGGTGTTTTGTTACTTTTTGTACACCTCTGGCGTAGTATTGATTTACGAATCTCGCGTGTAGACTCAGGGCCGAAGAACGTAAGTTCCTGGCCGCCTGGCCTGGACAACCTGCTGAAGAGGATGCACACAATGGGTGACCTGTTCGACAGCCCGTGGAAGATCCTGATCGTCGCGGTCGTGATCATCGTGCTGTTCGGGTCGCGGAAGCTGCCTGACGCTGCTCGCTCGCTGGGGAAGTCGATGCGGATCCTGAAGACCGAAGTTCAGGGCATGCACGAGGACGACGAGCCCAAGGCGACCACCGCCTCCACGACGACCTCCGTTCCGGCCGCTCCCGTTGCCTCCGTGCAGCCTGAGCTGACGGCCACGGCGCAGCAGCCGGTCGAGACTCATGCTCAGATCGAGGCGCTGCAGCAGCAGCTCAACGATCTCAAGGCCAAGCAGACCAACTAAGGTTTCGGTTATTACCGATGGCTAAGCTGCCGGGTGCGATCCAGGGTGCCCGCATAGTCGGGGAGAAGTTCGCGCAGAGCCGGAAGAATCCGGACGGGCGAATGCCCCTGATGGACCACCTGCGCGAACTGCGCAACCGCGTGGTCAAGATCGCGCTGGCGGTCCTCGCGGGTGCGGTCGTGGGCTGGGTTTTCTATGACCGGATCTTCCATTTCATGGAGCAGCCGTTCTGCCACGCGGTGAATGGCTGCGAGAGCGGCGTGACGGGCCGCTTCCTGGTGTACCTCGGCGTGCTTGACCCCTTCTACTTCAAGGTGAAGGTCGCGATCTTCGCCGGCGCCATCCTTACCAGCCCGATCTGGCTGTACCAGATCTGGGCATTCATCGCTCCTGGCCTGTACTCGAAGGAAAAGCGCTGGACGTACTCGTTCCTCGGCGCGGCGGTCCCGCTGTTCGCCCTGGGATGCTTCTTCGCTTACCTGGCGATGGACCGCGGCCTGCGCTTCCTCATGCAAATGGCGGCGCCCGGTACGGGCACGCTGTACACCGGGGATACCTATCTCGGCTACTGGCTCGCGATGGTCATCGGGTTCGGGCTGTGCTTCGAGGTGCCGCTGTTCCTGGTGATGCTCAACCTGGTCCGGGTCGTCACCCACGAGCGGTTCAAGAAGTGGCGCCGGATCATCATCTTCCTGATCTTCGTCTTCGCAGGCATCGCCTCACCGAGCCCGGACCCGCTGACCATGCTTATGCTCGGCGGCGTCGTCATCGTGCTGGTGGAGGCGGCTGAGGTCTTCATCTGGCTGCACGACAAGCGCTACCTCCGTAACCACCCGGACCTGTACGCCAACCTGCCGGATAACCAGCTCGCGCCGCTTGATGACGACGCGGACGTGCGGTAACGAAGCCCACCGGCTCCGCACCAAGTGGTATAAACGGCGACGTGGCAGCTGAAACATCTTCGGTATCGGGCGCGACCGCGGTCGCGCCCGATACGGCGTCTGAGCCCCGGTGGCGGCCGCCGTGGGTCTGGGCGATCCCGTTCGCGGCGGTCTTCATCCTGGTGGTCGCGCGGAACGCGTTTTTGTTCAGTACCTCGATGTACGAGCAGGGTGACTCGGGCGCCAACTCCATCCTGATCCAGCAGGCGCTGCGGTTGCGGCTGCTAGTCGGCAACTACTCGCGCGAGGGCTTTAACCACCCGGGTCCGGCCTACATGTACATCGAGGCGGCCGGGCAGTGGCTGGGCCGCGACGTGCTGCGCCTGGTACCGACCGACTGGAACGGGCAGTTCCTGGCGGTATACGCGCTGGACGCCAGCCTCCTGGGCCTGGCCGTGCTGATCGTGTTCGGATGGGCGGGGCTGCGCGCCGCCGCCGCCGCGTTCGGAGTGCTGCTCGGGTTCGCGGCGCTGCATCCGACGGTGCTGACGTCCAACTGGATGCCGAACCTGTACGTGATGTCGTTCTTCGTGTTCCTGATCGCGGCCTCCTCGGTGGCGGCCCGTCAGTCCCGCGATCTATGGGTCATGGCACTGACCGGATGGCTGCTCATTCATGGCCACGCGTGCTTCCTGTTCTTCGTCCCGCTGATCACCGCCGCCACCCTGGTGATCGCGGCCTGGCCGGACCGGCGGCACCTGCCGACGGCGATCCGGAGCTTCGTCCAGCGCCATCGCGGGTTGATCATCACCGTGGTGCTGATCAGCGTGGTCTTCCTCACGCCCATCGTGATCAACCTCGTGCTGCACTGGCCGGGCGACTTCGGCAAATACTTTGGCTACGGAAACTCAAGCCAGGCCGGGCACCACACGTTGCACCAGGTCGTGCTCTACGCGCTCTGGTACTGGTGGCCGCACCACCACGCCTGGATCTTCCCGCTGGTCGGGTACCCGGCCGCGCTGGCGAGCGCGGGCTGGCTGACCCGCGGCCGGCTCAGGCGCTGCCTGCTCACCCTGATCGCGATGACGGTCGTCACGTCCGCGGGCTTTTTCTTCTACACCGCCGTCGGCATCGACCACCTCACCGAGACGTACATCGGCTACTTCTACTGGGCGGTCCCCGCCGCACTGGCCCTGGTGATCGCGGTGAGCGTGATATCCGCCATCCGGGTCTCGGCGTTCCGGGTCACCGCGGCCATCCTGGTCGCCGCGACGGCCGTGTTCGCGGTGTTCGCCGCGCTCGGGGGCCTGCGCAGCTCCACCGTCGATAACGACCCGTTGCTCCCGGGGGCGGTCAGGACCCTGGCGGCCGACAGCCACGGCCGGATCATCGCGATCGACGGGCGAAACGCCGCCTGGGTGGAGCTTCCCGGCTTCCTGGTGCAGGCCGAACGCACCGGGGTGCGGACCTGCGTGTACCAGCCGGGCACCGATGAGGTCATCGTCACCAAGCAGTTCACCTGCACGCAGCAGGAATGGGACGCCGGCGCGCGCTACGAGTTCCTGGCCACCGCCCCGCCCAGCGGCGCGCAGGTGCTGACCAGGATGGGCAATCCGACCTTCGGTTACGCGGCGGTCGTCAGAGGCTAAGATCCGCACGGGCTACTCTGGGGGCTATGACCTCACCGGCGGAGCGGTATGCGGGCTTCCGTGAACGTCAGGCTGATCCGGAGTTCGCCCAGTTCCGCTCGCTCTACGATTTTGAGTTCGACGATTTCCAGGTGGCCTCCTGCCATGCCCTAAGCGGCGGTAACGGCGTCCTCGTCGCCGCGCCCACCGGCTCGGGCAAGACCGTCGTGGGGGAGTACGCGGTCCACCTGGCCGTCGAAGGCGGGCGTAAGTGTTTCTACACCACGCCCATCAAGGCCCTCTCGAACCAGAAATATGCGGACTTGTCGCGCCGGTACGGTTCGGACAAGGTGGGCCTGCTGACCGGAGATAACAGCGTCAACGGCGAGGCGCCAGTGGTCGTCATGACCACCGAGGTGCTGCGCAACATGCTGTACGCGGGCAGTCACACGCTGAAGAACCTGGGCTTCGTGGTGCTCGACGAGGTGCATTACCTCGCGGACCGGTCCCGTGGCGCGGTGTGGGAAGAGGTCATCATCCACCTGCCCGAGTCGGTCCGGGTGGTGGCGCTATCCGCGACGGTGTCCAACGCCGAGGAGTTCGGCGACTGGCTCGCCCAGGTCCGCGGCAACACCGAGGTCATCGTCGACGAGGTCCGGCCGGTCCCGCTCTGGCAGCACATGATGGTCGGCACCCGGCTGTACGACCTGTTCACCGACGATGAGCACGCTCGCGTCAATCCCGAGCTGATAAGAATCGCCCAGCGCGACCTGAGCAGGCCCCGCCGAGGCGGCGGCCCCCGAGGTCAGCGACCGAGAAGATTCGCCCCGCCGTACCGCCCGGAGATCATCTCCAAGCTGGACGCGGCCGGGCTGCTGCCCGCGATCACGTTCATCTTCAGCCGGGCCGGATGCGACGCGGCCGTGCGCCAGTGCCTGGACGCCGGACTGCGGCTGACCACTCCCGACGAGGCGCGGGCCATCGAGGAGCTAGTCGAGCGGCGCACCGCCGACATCCCAGAAGAGGACCTGAACGTCCTCGGCTACGCCGACTGGGTCACCGGACTCCGCCGCGGCATAGCGGCCCATCACGCGGGCATGCTGCCGGTGTTCAAGGAGGTCGTCGAGGACCTGTTCTCGGCCGGCCTGGTGCGCGCGGTGTTCGCCACCGAGACGCTCGCGCTCGGGATCAACATGCCCGCCCGCACGGTCGTGATGGAGCGGCTCGACAAGTGGAACGGCGAGACGCACGCCGACCTGACCGCCGGAGAGTACACCCAGCTCACCGGGCGGGCCGGGCGGCGCGGCATCGACGTCGAGGGCCACGCGGTCGTGCTGTGGCAGCCGGGCATGGACCCGTCGGCGGTCGCCGGGCTGGCGGGAACCCGGACGTACCCGCTCAATTCCAGCTTCCGGCCGTCGTACAACATGGCGGTCAACCTGACCGGCCGCGCGGGCCGGGCCAAGGCCGCGGCGCTGCTGGAGTCGTCGTTCGCCCAGTTCCAGGCCGACCGGGGCGTCGTCGGCCTCAACCGCCAGCTGCGCAGGCTGCACTCGTCCATGGATGAGGTCGCGGCCAAGATGACCTGCGACCAGGGGGAGTTCGCCGAGTACGCCCAGCTAAGGCACGACCTGTCGGAACGCGAACGCGGGCTCGCCCGGGAACGCTCGGCCGCTCGTCGGGCGGACGCGCTGCGCTCGCTCGGCAAGCTACGCCGCGGCGACATCATCCGGGTGCCGAGCGGACGCCGCCAGGGCTATGCGATCGTGCTGACCGCCCCGGTTCCGGCCGATGAGCAGTTCGGCCCGCGTGCCGCCCGGTCGGACGGGCCGCTGGTGCTCACGTTCAACCACCAGGTCAAGCATCTATCCGCGGCGGACTTCCCGGTCCCGGTTGAGCCCGTCGACCACGTGAAGATCCCGTCCTGGTTCAGCGCGCGCTCGCCGAAACACCGGCGCGATCTCGCCGCCACGTTGCGCAACAAGCTGGCCGGTCACGACCTGCCGCGCGAGCGCGGCGGGGCGTCCTCGGCGGAGGACGAGGAGATCGCGGAGCTGCGCCGCAAGCTGCGCGCGCATCCGTGCCACTCCTGCCCGGACCGCGAGGAGCACGCCAGGTACGCCGAACGGTACTTCCGGCTCCGCCGCGAGGCGGCGGGCCTGGAGCGGCAGGTCGCCGGGCGCTCGCATGTCATCTCCCGCACGTTCGAGCGGGTATGCGCGGTGCTCGACGAACTCGGTTACCTGGACGGCGACACCGTGACTGTCGAGGGCAAGCGGCTGGCGGCCATCTATTCCGAGCTCGACCTGGTCGCGGCTGAGAGCCTGCGGCGCGGGCTGTGGGACGGGCTCAACCCGGCCGAGCTGGCGGCCTGCGTGTCGGTGCTGACCTTTGAATCCCGGCAGCCGGACGACGCCGAACCAGCCCGGCTGCCCAAGGGACCGGTCCGCGACGTTCTGGCCAAAATGACCCGTACCTGGGCCGAGCTTGACCAGCTAGAGAAGCGGCACAACCTCTCGTTCCTGCGTGAGCCCGACCTGGGCTTCGTCTGGGCGGCGTACCGGTGGGTGCGCGGCTCGCGGCTTGAGGACGTGCTCGACTCGGTGCCCGGCCTCACCCCGGGCGACTTCGTGCGCTCGACCAAGCAGCTCATCGACCTGCTCGACCAGATCGCGGGCGCCGCCGGACCGGCCGAGCCCGCCGCCGATGGCTCCCCGAAGACGCGCGGCGTGGCGAGCACCGCCCGCGCCGCCATCGACGCGATGCGGCGCGGCGTCATCGCCTACACCACCGTCACCGGCGACTAGGCGTACTCCAGCACGAACACCGCGTGCGTTCCTGGCTCGAGCGCCTCGAAGACGTGCGGCACCCCTTTGATTGCGGGCCGGCGCCTCGCTTCAGGAACTGGGGCGCGGCCACCGCGCGGGTCTACTAACTTGCTGGCCATGTTTCCCTTGCTCTCTG
>JBEKHI010000032.1:0-33464 GCA_050012355.1 Streptosporangiaceae bacterium
CCGTAGCTGCGTGACGCTGCAGTACGCGGGCGGGATCCTCATGGTGGCCCCCAACGCGTCCAGCGCGCTGCACAAGATCAGTGAGCTGTACGACCGGATCGCGTTCGCCGCGGTCGGCCGGTACAACGAGTACGAGGACTTGCGCAAGGCCGGCGTGACCTACGCCGACATCACTGGCTATCAGTTTGACCGGGGCGACGTTACCGCGAGGGCCATCGCCAACTGGTACGCGCAGACCCTGGGCAGGATCTTCACCGACAACAACAAGCCGTACGAGGTCGAGGTCGTCGTCGCCGAGGTGGGCGAGGAGCCTGACGGCGACCAGATCTACCGGATCACGTTCGACGGCTCGGTGACCGACGAGCCTGGCTTTGTCGCCTTCGGCGGCCAGGCGGACCAGGTGGCCGCGGCGCTGAAGGACCGCTTCTCGCCCGGCATGTCGCTGGCCGAGGCGCTCGGCGCCGCGCTGGCGGCGCTGGCCGCGCCCGGTAACGGTGACTCGCAGCTTTCGGCGAGCCAGCTTGAGGTGGCGATCCTGGACCGGGCTCGCGCCCACCGGACGTTCCGCCGCCTGCACGGCGCGCGGCTCGAGGAACTCCTCGTAGAGGCCCGCAGCGGCTCGTCAGCCGACGCCGACGCCGACGTTGACGTTGAAGCCGACACCGACACCGAGGCGGACAAGGACGCGGACGCCGTGGCCGAACCGCCCGCCACCGGCCCGGACACCGGTTCCAGCCCGAGCGCGAACGGTGAGCCCCCGACCGGCCCGACCCCCGGCGGCACCGACGGCGCCCCCGCTCCCCGCCACCCCTCCGACGACGAGTAACCGTTCCTGGTGGGTGCTGCATTACCCAGGTTCTTTTCTTGGTAGTGCAGCACCCACCAGGTAACTCGCCGCTGCTAGAGCGGGATGTTGGCGTGCGCGCCGCGGGCGGGCGGCGCGTCGGCGATCGCGGCGGCGAGGGCTGACGTCGTGCCGGCCGGAGAGATCACCTCGTCCAGTACGCCGATCTCAATCGCACGGGACAGCCCGCCGACGGCCACCTCAGCATCCGGCCAGGCGTACACGCGGGTAGCTCCCAGCGACCGGGAGTTCATCGCGATGTACGCGCCGCCGATCGCCTTGCGGGTCACCAGGGTCACCCGGGGCACGACGCACTCCGCGAACGCGTGCAGCAGCTTGGCGCCACGGCGGACCACGCCGTCCCATTCCTGACCGACACCCGGCAGGTACCCAGGGACGTCTACCAGCACGATGAGCGGCACGCCGAAGGCGTCGCAGAACCGGACGAACCGTGCGGCCTTCTCCGCCGAGTCGGCGTCCAGGCAGCCATCGAGCCGCATCGGGTTGTTCGCCACCACGCCCACCGTGCGGCCGCCGAACCGGCCGAGCGTGGTCACCACGTTCGGCGCCCAGCGGGGGTGCAGTTCGATGCCGGAACCCTCATCCAGCAGGCGGCTGACGATCCCGTGTACGTCGTAGGCGCGCCTCGCCGACTCAGGCAGCAGGCCGGACAGGTCGCGGGAAGCCACCGACTCGGGCGTGATCTTGCCCTGGTCCGACAGCAGCGAGACGAGCGACCGCGCGTAGCCGAGCGCGTCGTCGTCGGACGACGCCACCAGGTGCACGACGTCCGGTCCGGTCACGAAGATGCGGCCGTGGGCGGAAAGGATCACGATGTCGGTGAGCGCGGGCCCGTAGGCCGCGCCGCCGACCGCCGGCCCGAGCACCACCGAGATCTGCGGCACGACGCCGGAGGCCATCGTCATCGCGGCGAACACCTGGCCCACGCCGTCGAGGGAGGCCACGCCGTCGGCGATCCGGGCGCCGCCGGAGTGCCAGAGCCCGATGATCGGCACGCCGCGGGCGACGGCCTCCTCGTACGCGGACACGATGACCGCGCAGCTAGCGGGGCCGCTCGCGCCACCCCGCACCCGCGGGTCGGACGCGAAGGCGACCGCCATGGAGCCGTCGATCAAGCCGGTACCGGCCACCGCGCCGCTGTCGTCCACCGCCGACAGCAGGGACAGCGTGCCAGAATCGAACAACGCGGCCATCCTTGCGACCGGATCGCGGGGCAGTGCCGCGGTAGGCGAAGCAGCCGCGTCGGCGGCCATCGGTACGTCTCCTCGGGGGACTAGGCGCGGTACTCGGTGAACACGAGCGAGACGTTGTGCCCACCGAAGCCGAACGCGTCGTTCAGCACGGCCATCGGCCGGTCGTCGCGCGGCGTCAGCGGGCGCTGCGTCGTCGCGAGGTCGAACTTTACCTCGTCGTCAAGGTCATCAACGTTGATCGTCGGTGGAGCGGTCCGGTCGCGCAGCGCCAGGATCGCCGCGACCGACTCGACGGCCCCCGCGCCACCGAGCAGGTGACCGGTCATCGACTTGGTGGCGGACACCACTGGCGAGGCCGAGCCGAAGGCGTCAACGATCGCTCGCCCCTCCAGCGGGTCGCCCTCGGGGGTGGAGGTGGCGTGCGCGTTGACGTGGACGACCTGCTCGGGCGCCACGGAGGCGTCGGACAGCGCGTTGGAGATGGCCCGGGCTATCCCGGAGCCGTCGGGTGCGCCGTGCGCGATGTGATAGGCATCGGAGGAGTACCCCGCGCCGGCCGCCTCGGCGTAGATCCGCGCGCCGCGAGCCTGCGCATGCGCACGGGACTCAAGCACGAGCACCGCGGCGCCCTCGCCGAGCACAAACCCGTCCCGGCCCTTGTCGAACGGGCGGGACGCCCGCGTGGGCTCGTCGTTCCGCGTCGACATGGCTCGCATGGCGGCGAAGGCGCCGAGGTTCAGCGCCATAATCGCCGCCTCGGCCCCGCCGGCCAGCACGACGTCGGCGCGGCCTGACCGGATCATGTCGATGCCGTAGCCGATCGAGTCCGATCCGGAGGCGCAGGCCGAGACCATGGCCGACGCGCCGGCCCGGGCGCCGAATTCCATCGAGATCCAGCCCGCCGCCCCGTTCGGCATGAGCATGGGGACGGTGTACGGGGAGATCCGCGTCCACCCCTTCTCACGGAGGGCGTCGTAGGCGGTGAGGGTAGAGCCGATCCCGCCGATGCCGCTGGTGACAGTGACGCCGAACCGCCACGGGTCCACGGCTGGTTCGCCCGCGTCTGCCCACGCCTCGCGGGCGGCGACCAGGGCGAACTGCTCGCAGCGGTCCATCCGCCTGGACTGGACCCGGCCGACGATTTCGGCCGGGTCCACGGCGGCGGGCGCCGCGATCTTCACGGGCAGTTCCTCGACCCAGTCATGGGTGAGTCGCTGCACGCCGCTGGTACCGGCGAGCATCGCGGACCAGGTGGACGCGACATCACCGCCGAGCGGCGTGGTCGCGCCGAGCCCGGTTACGACGACGGCCTGATCTGAGTTGCTCACGGTTACTCCTGGGATATCGCTCTGCTTCAGACGTTCTTGCTGACGTAAGTGACGACGTCTTGTACGGTCTTGAGGTCCTTGAGCTGGTCGTCGGGAATCTCGACGCCGAACTTGTCCTGCGCGGCCACCGCGATCTCCACCATCGACAGCGAGTCGATGTCGAGGTCGTCGACGAAGCTCTTGTCGGCGCTCACCTCATCGGCGGGCACGCCGGCGATCTCTTCGATGATCTCCGCGAGGCCGCTGAGAATCTCCTGGTCAGTCACGTTGTTGCTCCAGTTCCTTTTGAATCGGTTTGGGGGCGCGGCTAGGGTACCGTGATGACTTGCGCGGCGTAGCACAGACCCGCGCCGAAGCCGAGCAGCAGCACCGGTGTCCCGGACTCGAGCTCGTCTCGCTCCGACATGTGGGCCAGCGCCAGCGGGATCGACGCCGACGAGGTGTTGCCGGAGTGCACGATGTCGTCGGCTACCTTTTCCCGCGGTATGCCGAGTCGGCGAGCGATCGCCTCGATGATCCGCAGGTTCGCCTGGTGCGGGACGAAGGCGGATAGGTCTTCCACCTTCACCCCGGCCCGCTCGCACGCGGTCAGCGCGGTCGGGGTCAGCGCCGTCGTTGCCCAGCGGAACACGGCCTGACCGTCCTGGCGGATGAACGACGTCCGGTCCTCGATCGTGATCCGCTGCGCCTGGTCTCCGGCCGAGCCCCACGAGACCGGCCCGATCCCTGGCGTCTCGGAGGCTCCCACGACGGCCGCGCCGGCCCCGTCGGCGAAGATGATGCAGGTCGAGCGGTCCAGCGGATCAACCCAGGCGGTCATCTTCTCGGCGCCGATCACCAGTGCGTTGCGCGATGACCCCGCCGTTACCGAGTCGGCGGCGGCGGCCAGCCCGTAGCAGAAACCCGCGCACGCCGCGTTCAGGTCATAGGCGCCGGGGGAGACGATGCCGAGCCGGGACGCGACCGACGCGGACACGTTCGGGAGCGGCGCCTCGGCGCTGCAGGTGGCGACGATCACCAGGTCGATGTCGGCGGGGTCAAGCCCGCTGGCGGCGAGCGCCTTCCCGCCCGCCGCGGTCGCCATGTCCGCGACGCTCTCATCGGGACCGGCGACCCGGCGCTCCACGATCCCGACCCGGCTGCGGATCCACTCGTCGTTCGTATCGACGGTCTTCGCCAGGTCCTCGTTGGTGACCACGTTCTCCGGCTGGTAGCCGCCGAAGGCGAGAATCCGGGCCGCGGTCATCGGCCCGGCTCCGCGTTAGCCGACGAGTGCTCACTCAGCAGCGCGCGGGCGGCGTCGAGCTGGTCTGGTGTCTTCATCGCCAGCAACTGGACGCCGGGCAGCGCCCGCTTGGCGATTCCGGTCAGCGTGCCGCCGGGGGCCAGTTCGAGGAAGGCGGTGACGCCCAGCGTGGC
The DNA here is from genome assembly GCA_050012355.1 of Streptosporangiaceae bacterium. Classification (GTDB taxonomy): domain Bacteria; phylum Actinomycetota; class Actinomycetes; order Streptosporangiales; family Streptosporangiaceae; genus JBEKHI01. The sequence continues at coordinate 4,806 of JBEKHI010000032.1, forward strand.
CATGGTCTCCGTGCAAAGGTCCCAGCGCACCGGCGTGGCCACCTGAGCGACGATCCGGTCCAGCCAGTCCTGGCCGGAGGTGACGACCCCGCCGTCCTTGTTGGACAGCAGGGTGATCACCGGGTCCTTGACGACGGCCTCCGCGGCCTGGCTGGCCAGCGTGTCGACGGCGGGTGCCATGTGCGAGGTGTGAAACGCCCCGGCGACCCGCAGCGGCCGCAGCCGGGCACGAGCGGGCGGGTCAGCGGCGAACGCCGCGAGCTGTTCAAGCGTGCCGCCCGCCACGATCTGGCCCTTGGCGTTGATGTTCGCCGGGGTGAGCCCGTGGGCGGCGAGCGCGGCGAGTACCGCTTCCTCGTCGCCGCCGAGCACGGCGGTCATCCCGGTCGGCGTCACGCCAGTGGCCTGGGCCATCGCCCGTCCTCGGATGCCGGTCAGCCGGATTGCCTCCTCGGAGGTCAGCACGCCAGCGATCGCGCCGGCCGCCAGCTCACCCACGCTGTGCCCGGCCGCGATGTCCGGCCTGACGCTGCCGTCGGCGATCAGATCGGCTACCACCAGCGCGGCGGCGACCAGCAGCGGCTGTGCCACCGAGGTATCGGTGATCTCGTCGGCATCCGCGGTGGTCCCCATCCGGATGAGATCGACTCCGGCGATCTCGGACCAGGCGCCGAGCCGGTCCGCGACGCGGGGAAGTTCCAGCCACGGAGCCAGGAATCCGGGGGTCTGGGCGCCCTGGCCAGGCGCCGCCATGATTAGCACCCCTTAACACTGCCCTGTAGGAGTCCCCCACATGAATGTTGGACGATACGAAGTTCAGGCCGCAAACTTTGTACCTTCTCGACAATGACACGTTACCCGGAAGTCACCCAGTCGTCACCCTGGGCCGTCACCCGCGAGCCGCCCCACCGCCAGCGCGACCCAGAGCGTGAAGGCATCGCGGCCGGCCGATGGGGTGAAGGTGGTGAGCTCGGTGACCCGCTTGAGCCGGTAGCGGACCGTGTTGGGATGAACGAACAGCAGCCGGGCGGTGGCCTCCAGCGAGGAGCCCTGTTCCAGGTAGGTGGTCAGCGTCTCCACCAGTGCCGAGCCGCCGGATAGCAGTGGTTCGTAGACGTCGGAGATCAGCACGGTCCTGGCGTCCTGGTCGCCGTCGAGCGCGCGTTCCGGCAGCAGTTCGTCGGCCCCGGCCGGCCGGGGCGCGTCCGGCCAGGCGGGGGCGGCCCGCAACGCGGCCAGCGCCGCCCGGGCGGAGACCGACGCCGACCGCAGGTCCTTCACCAGCGGGCCGACGATGACCGGTCCCGGGCCGAAGCGCCCGGCGAACTTCTCGGCGGCCCCGATCGGGTCGTCCGAGCCGCCGAGCACCACGATCAGCCGCTTGCCCTGCACGCCCGCCAGCAGGTCCAGCCGGGTGCGGCGAGCGGTCGCGCGCATCTCCTCGATGATCGGCTCGGCTTCCTCGCCGTCGATGGTGCCGACGATGACCGAGACGGGGGAGGACGACCAGTTCAGCGCCGAGGCCCACGAGTGCAGCGACTCGCCCGCGTCGCCCCGGACCAGCGAGTCGACCACGAGCGCCTCGAGCCGGGCGTCCCAGGCGCCGCGTGCCTCTGCTGACCTGGCATACACCAGCGCGGCGCTGAACGCGATCTCCCGGGCGTAGGTGAGCACCGCCTCGCGCAGCTCGGCCTCCGCGCCGGGCGCGGCGAGCTCGTTGACCTGGGCCTCCACCGCGTCGATGATCACCCGGACCATCTCGACCGCTTGGGGCAGCCGCACGGCGCGGGCCAGTTCGCGGGGCGCCGTACCGAAAACCTCGGTCACCATCGGGCGGGCCCGCTCCGGGTGCTTGATCCAGTCGATGAACGAGGCGATGCCAGCCTGGGCGACTAGCCCGAGCCACGAACGGTTCTCCGCGGACAGCTTCCTGAACCAGGGCAGCCGCTCGTCCATCGCGGCGATCGCGGCGTTGCCCAGCGCCCCGGTGGCACGCTCGATCCGCGCCACCGTCTCCGGGTGCACCCGGCTAGCTTCGTCCACGTAGCCAGCCTATGGTGCCGGTGACCCTCGGCGATCGCGCGGTCGATGTGACATCGACCGGCATAGAGCGCGGTCGATGTCACATCGACAATGCCCGCCCGCTACCCCAGCGCCTCGCTGACGGGGAGGTCCAGCTTGTATTTGGCGATCGCTTGGGCGGGGAGGTCGGCCGGGACCTTGCCCGCCCGGGCCAGCTCCCAGAGCGCGGCGAGCGCGATCGACGGGCCGTCCACGTGGAAGAACCGCCGGGCCGCTGGCCGGGTGTCGGAGAACCCCCAGCCGTCGGTGCCGAGCGAGGTGTAGTTGCCTGGCACCCAGCGGGCGATCTGGTCGGGCACCGCCTTGATCCAGTCGGAGACCGCCACGAACGGCCCCTCGGCATCGGTCAGCGCCGTGGTCACGTACGGCGTCCTGGGTGCCTCTTCCGGGTGCAGCATGTTCCAGGACTCGCAGTTCAAAGCGTCCCGGCGCAGCTCGGTCCACGAAGTGGCCGACCACACGTCGGAGTCCACCCCCCAGTCCTCCGCTAGCAGCCGCTGCGCCTCGAGCGCCGACCTGACGGCGATACCCGAGCCGAGGAGCTGGGCCCGCGGGCGACTTGAATCCGTCGTTATGGCCGGAGCGAACTTGTACAGGCCACGCAGAATAGCCTCGTCCGATACCCCAGCCGGAACCGGCGGCTGCGTGTACGGCTCGTTGTAGATGGTGAGGTAGTAGAAGATGTTCTCGCCGTCCGGGTGATCCGGCGACGCCTCGTACATCCTGCGCAGCGCGTCCTTGACGATGACCGAGATCTCGTAGGCCCAGGCGGGGTCGTAGGACACGCAGGCGTCGCTGACGGACGCCAGCAGCGGCGAGTGACCGTCATTGTGCTGCAGGCCCTCACCGGTCAGCGTGGTGCGGCCGGCGGTGGCGCCGAGCAGGAACCCGCGGCCGAGCTGGTCACCCAGCGCCCAGATCTGGTCGCCGGTCCGTTGCCAGCCGAACATCGAGTAGAAGATGTACACCGGGATCATGTGGGCGCCGTGCGTGGCGTAGGAGGTCCCGGCGGCGATCATCGAGCCCATCGCGCCGGCCTCGCTGATGCCCTCGTGCAGGATCTGGCCGCTCTCCGACTCCTTGTAGGACAGCAGCAGGTTCCGGTCAACCGCCTCGTAGGTCTGGCCGTGCGGCGAGTAGATCTTCGCCGTCGGGAACAGCGAGTCCATGCCGAAGGTCCGCGCCTCGTCCGGGATGATCGGCACGAACCGCTCGCCGATCTGGGAGTCCTTCATCAGGTCCTTGAGCAGCCTGACGAACGCCATCGTGGTGGCGACCGACTGCTTGCCAGAGCCCTTGCGCAGCTCGTCGTAGGCCGAGTCCGGCGGCAGCGACAGCGGCTTGGCCCGTACTACCCGGCGGGGGAGTACCCCGCCGAGAGCGGCCCGCCGCTCGTTCATGTACTCGATCTCGGGTGAGCCCTCGCCCGGGTGGAAGTACGGCGGCAGATCCTTCTCCAGCTCGGAGTCCGGGATCGGCAGGTAGAGCCGGTCACGGAACTCTTTCAGCTCCGCCACGGTGAGCTTCTTCATCTGGTGGGTGGCGTTGCGGGCCTCGAAGTCGGGACCGAGCGTCCAGCCCTTGATCGTGTGGGTGAGGATGACCGTCGGCTGGCCGACGTGCTCCCGCGCCGCCTTGAACGCCGCGTACACCTTGCGGTAGTCGTGCCCGCCGCGGGACAGGCCGCGGATCTCGTCGTCCGACATGTGCTCGACCAGCTTGCGCAGCCGGGGATCGTCACCGAAGAAGTGCTCGCGGATGTAGGAACCGGACTCGACGCTGTAGGTCTGGAACTGGCCGTCCGGCGTGGTGTTCATCTTGTTGACCAGCACGCCGTCGGTGTCCCTGGCCAGCAGCGGGTCCCAGTCGCGGCCCCAGATGACCTTGATCACATTCCAGCCGGCGCCGCGGAAGAACGCCTCGAGCTCCTGGATGATCTTGCCGTTCCCGCGCACCGGGCCGTCGAGCCGCTGCAGATTGCAGTTGATGACGAACGTCAGGTTGTCGAGCTCCTCGCGGGCCGCGACCCCGATGGCGCCAAGCGCCTCCGGCTCGTCCATCTCGCCGTCGCCGAGGAAGGCCCAGACGTGGGACCGCGACGTGTCGTGGATCTCACGCGCCAGCAGGTACCGGTTGAACCGGGCCTGGTAGATCGCGTCCAGCGGGCCAAGCCCCATGGAGACGGTCGGGAATTCCCAGAAGTCGGGCATCAGCCGCGGGTGCGGGTAGGACGGCAGCCCGCCGCCCGGGTGGGACAGCTCCTGGCGGAACCCGTCGAGCTGGGACTCGGTCAGCCGTCCCTCCAGGTAGGCGCGCGCGTAGATGCCTGGCGCCGCGTGGCCCTGGAAGAACACCTGGTCGCCGGACTCGCCGTGGTCCTTGCCGTGGAAGAAATGGTTGAAGCCAACCTCGTACAGGCTCGCGGCGCTCGCGTAGGTCGCGATGTGACCGCCGACGCCGTGGCCGCCCGGGCGGTTCGCGCGGGAAACCATGATCGCCGCGTTCCACCGGATGTAAGCGCGTATCCGGCGTTCGATGTACTCGTCCCCTGGGAACCAGGGCTCGAGCTCTGGCGGGATCGAGTTGATGTAGTCCGTCGAGCGCAGACCGGGCACGCCGACCTGCTGCTCGCGGGCGCGTTCCAGCAGCCGGAGCATGAGGTAGCGTGACCTGCCCCGGCCACGGGTACGGGTCACCGTATCGAACGAATCGATCCACTCGCGGGTCTCATCCGGGTCGATATCGGGAAGCTGCGTGGGGAGACCGTCGCTGATGATCGAGAAGCGCTGTCGTCCGGAAGCCACGGGGTAGCCTCGCCTTCCGAAGGTCGTGCGGCTGTGTGAGCCGCGGATCCTGATAACTGTTGTCCAGACCAATGGTCGCACGTTCGGCCGGATATGTGTCTCTAGCAGACGGTAACAGCTGGCTACGAGTGAGCTGACCTGCAGTCCCTCCGGTACTGTCTCCCAGACACCTCGGGACGGCGCTGGGGCCGACCCGGGGTGACAGAGTGCAAACCTACCCGTTACCGTACGTTGCATGTGGCGAGACGGGGTAACACTGGCGTGGGGCGGGGAAGATCAATATATGGCGGCGGTTTAGCGGGCTGGGGCAATTGCCACTTGCGCGCTGGGCCGACCCAGTGTGAACTGTCCCATCAAGAAGTACTGACGCGGACGGGTCAGCCAGCCGGCGGATCCGGGCGCGGGGAAGGATTCAGGAGGCAAGTCAGTGAGCGCGACCGCGCGCCAGGCGCAAGATGATCGCGGCCAGGCCGAGAGGCTCGGTATCAAGCCGGGTCAGGTGGTGCAGGAGATCGGCTACGACGATGACAGCGATGACGGGCTCCGCGACGCCATCGTAGAAGTCGACGGAGTCGAGTTGGTCAGCGAGGACTATGACGATGTCGTCGATGTCGTGCTGATGTGGTACCGGGATGGTGACGGGGACCTTGTCGACTCGCTAGTCGACGCCGTCGCACCGCTCGCCGATGGGGGATATATCTGGCTTCTCACCCCCAAGTCGGGCCGCCCGGGACACGTCGAGCCAAGCGACATCGGGGAGGCAGCGCCGACGGCTGGGCTATCCCAGACGTCGAGCGTGAGTGCGGCCAGGGACTGGTCGGGAACGAGGCTGGTGGCGCCTAAGGCTCGCCGCTGACCGGGTTCCTTGCGGTCCGCTACTGTGGGGCTCACGCCCACACAGCACGGAAAGGACCGCGAGGATGGCAGTTGAGGTTGGCGACGAGGCACCGGACTTCGAGCTGAAGGACCAGCACGGTACGCCCGTGCGCCTTTCGCAGTTCCGTGGTGCCAAGAACGTGGTGCTCGTGTTCTACCCGCTGGCCTTCAGCGGGGTGTGCTCGGGTGAGCTGTGCGCCATGCGGGACGACTTCCCCGAGGTCGACAGGGACGATGTCGAGCTGCTCACCGTCTCGGTGGACTCGGTGTTCACGCACCGAGCCTGGGCCGATTCCGAGCACTTCGAGTTCGGCCTGCTGTCCGACTTCTGGCCGCACGGAGACGTCGCGGGCAAGTACGGGGTCTTCGACGCGGACAAGGGTCTCGCCGTGCGCGGCACCTTCGTCATCGACAAGGACGGGGTCGTCCGCTGGAAGGTGGTCAACCCGATCCCGCAGGCACGCGACATCGCCGAGTACCAGAAGGCACTCGCGTCTCTCGCATAACGTCTTATAACGGACGTCGAGCGAATGTCCCGCCGTGACAGCTGTCACGGCGGGACATTCTTACGTTTCGGGTGAGCGCCTAGCGGTAGCCCATAGAACATGACACGCAAAGTCCGAGACGTGATGACCCCCGAGCCCATCGGGGTGTATTTCGACCAGACGATCGCCGACGCGGCCCGCGTCATGCGCGAGGCCGGGGTCGGCGCGGTGCTCGTCGTGCGCGATCAGGAACTCGCGGGCGTCGTGACCGACCGGGACATAGTGATCCGCGGCGTCGCCGAGGGCAAGACCGCCAGCGATCCGATCGGCCCGCTGTGCAGCGCGGACCTGGTGGGCGTGAACGCGGACGCGGACACCGACGAGGCCGAGATGGTGATCCGGGATAACGCGGTGCGCAGGCTGCCGGTCATCGGCGACGGCGAGGTTCACGGCATGGTGTCGCTCGGTGACCTGGCCATCGCCCACACGCCGGACTCCGCGCTCGCCGACCTCAGCCGGGCCGCGCCCAACGTCTAGCCGGCCGCCTGGGCGTCGTCGAGGGTGGGGAAGACCGGGATCAGCGTGTCGACGCTGGTGAGGGACAGTACGCGCTGGACGGCGGGAGATTGGGTGACAATGCGTAGTCGCGCCTGGTTCGCGACGGCCTTCTGCCGGGCATGGACCAGAGCCGCCACACCCGCCGAATCACAGAACGTCGTGGCCGACATGTCCGCGATGAGCACCTTCGCGCCATTGCCCAGCGCGGCGGTCAAGTCCTCTAGCACCCGTTGGGCGTTGGTCACGTCGACCTCGGCGGGCAACGGCAATGTCGCGATCTCGCCCGCCCGCACGACGGGGTCGTGGTCTGGAGACATGCGCATCCTCGTCAAAAAGGCAGGAAAAACGGCGGGCCGCGTCTCCGGACCCCTGAACGCGGCGACCAGCTGTTCACCGCAAGTGACATCATCGTGCGCGGCGAGCGTGCCGCGCAACCTGCGCGATGCCGCCCCCAGGCCGGGATAGCTGGGCTCGCCGGGGATAAATACCCGGCACCAGGGTAGCGGGTGTTGGTGTTCTGTGAGCAGGCATGGCCTTACCGGCGCCAGCTTTACGCGGCGGCGCTGCAGATGACGGGAAACCCGGCTGATGCCGAGGATCTCGTCCAGGAGACCTACGCGAAGGCATACGCGGCGTACCACCGTTTCGAGCAGGGGACCAACCTGCGCGCGTGGCTGTTCCGTATCCAGTCCAATACCTACATCAGCGAGTACCGCGCCCGGCACCGTCGTCCGGCGGAGATCCCGGTGGACTCGATGGAGGTGACGGCCGCGATGGCGGCGGCCGTCCATCGCAGCGCCGAAGAAGAAGCCCTGGACCGGCTGCCGGACGGCGACGTGCGGCGAGCACTGCAACGACTGCCCGTCCAGATGCGGATCGCCGTGTACCTCGCGGACGCGGAGGGTTACCGGTACCGCGAGATCGCCGAGATCATGAGCGTGCCGGTCGGCACGGTCATGTCCCGGCTGCACCGCGGCCGGTCGCGGCTGCGTGAGCAGCTCACTGGTTTGGCGCCTGGTGGCCCGGGTAGCGGCGTGCACCATGAAGATCCGTGATGTGATGACGCCGGCCCCAGTCACCGTGGCATCGACCGACATGGTGACATCGGCGGCCAAGGCGATGAAGGAGCATGGAGTGGGAGCCGTGCCCGTGGTCACCGACGGGCTGCTCACGGGGATCCTCACCGACCGGGATATCACCATCCGGGTACTGGCCGAGGGACAGGACCCCACGGCGGTCCGGGTCGGAGACGTGTGCACCATCAACGTGGTGGCCGTGGGCCTGGACGACGACGTGGACGAGGCGATCCAGCTGGTACGCGAGCGGGCGGTGCGCCGGGTGCCGGTCATCGACGATGGCGTGCCAGTGGGAATCATCTCGATCGGTGATCTGGCGCTGGCCAGGGATGAGAATTCCGCGCTTGCCGAAGTGTCCGCCGCGCCGCCCAACATCTGAAGGGACACCGACTGACAAGATCGTGAGTTTGTTCGAACGGAAGGCGCGGTTATGGGTGAGGTGTCCGATTATGCTAGGGACCATGCCGGCTGAAGATCTTGGCTACGAAGCCGCGGAGTTGCTGAGTCTGGCGACCGCTGGCGAGGCCCGGGCGCTGAACAAGCTCGCCCAGGTCGCGGTCAGCCAGGTTCCCGGCTGCTCAGCCGCCAACGCGTCGGTCTGGCGCGACGGTGAGGTGGTCGCCATGGCGGCCACGCACCCCGACCCGGCCGAGATGGCCGAGGCTCAGATCGCCCTCGGCCGGGGCCCGCTGCTCGATGCCGCCACCGGGAAGGCCGGCGTGAACTGTCCCGACCTGCTGACCGAGATCCGCTGGCCGGAGTACGCCGAAGAAGCGCTGTGCCGTGGTGTGCGCTGCTCGGCTTACCTAGTGCGTGAGATGGGCGAGGCCACCCTGGTCATATCGCTGTTCGGCGTGCGGGCCGGGGCGCTGGACGCGGGTAGCGCGCCGATGGCCCGCATGCTCGCTGTCTTCGGCCAGGCGGCGCTCGCGAACACGATGGTGTACGGGCAGGCGCAACGCGCCGCCTCCCAGCTCAAGGATTCCGTCGCCTCGCGGGCGGTCGTCGATCAGGCGAAGGGTGTCCTGATGCACGCGCTTAACTGCGACGCTGACCGCGCGCTGGCGTACCTGCGCCGGGAATCACAGCGCCGCCACGTGAAGGTCACCGAGGTGGCCGCTCAGGTAATCGCGGCACACGCGACACAAGAGGCATAGCCGGCTTAATCCAGGGTAGCTGGGCGCTGTCGCGGGTGACCTCGACTAGCGACTAGATCGGTAAACAGCGCCCAAGTTCATAGAGCGCCCGACAATCATGGAGATAGATCATGGTTATCACTGGATCGCTCATCCTAGGCTGGATCATCACCGGCCTCGTGATAGGCGGCCTCGCGCGACTTCTCGTGCCAGGCAGGCAGCACATTGGCATCCTGCTCACGCTACTCATAGGCATCGCCGGGGCAATCATAGGCGGACTCATTACCGTCGCGGTCATTGGCGCCGGCCACGCGATCGTGACCTTCATAGTGTCGCTGATTGTGGCCGCCCTGCTAGTCAGCGCGCTTACCACCCGCGGCTACTCCCATTACCGCCGGAATTACTCCCGCGGTGGCACCACCCGCCGCCGGGCCTGGCTGCGCTGGTAGCCGCCCCTGAGACCGCGGCGGGCGGGTATCGTGCGTTCGTGACTGGCTTGCGCCTTCGCCCGCCGCGGCCCGAGGACGAGTCCCAGGTGCTGGCGGGGCACTGGGCGATGCTGGCGGCCGACGGCTTCCCCTTCGCCCTGGGATACGAGCCCGGGATGTCATGGAACACGTACCTGCGGGCACTGGAGTTCAACCGGGTAGGGACCAACCTCCCGGCCGGATACGTGGCCGCCACGTTCCTCGTCGCGGTGGACGGCGACCGGATCGTCGGCCGCGCCTCGCTACGGCACCGGCTGAACGAATCCCTCGAGCGGCAGGGCGGCCACATCGGCTATGGCGTGCTACCGGAGCACCGCCGACGCGGTTACGCGACCGAGATCCTCGAGCAGAGCCTGGTCGTCGCCCGAGCCCTCGGAATCGACCGCGTGCTGGTGACCTGCGACGATGCTAATACCGCCTCCGCTGGGGTCATCGAGCGCTGTGGCGGGAAACCCGACTCGGTGATCGCTTCGGCCGACCTACCGGGACTGATGATTCGACGCTACTGGATTGACTGACCCCATGAACTTTCAGCTCGTGATCGACTGCACGGACCCGGTACGGATGGCCCGATTCTGGGCGGAGGCGCTCGGGTACGTGCTCGAGCCGCCGCCCGACGGCTTCGCCACCTGGGATGACTACTACCGCGATCTCGGGCTGGACGAGTCCGACCTCGGCATCGAAGCGGATTCCATCGTGGATCCCCTTGGCTGTGGCCCGCGGATCTGGTTCCAGATCGTTCCGGAGTCCAAATCAATAAAGAACCGGCTGCACATTGATATCGGCGTCGGCGGCGGGCGGGCACTGCCCATCGAGGTACGCCGCGAGCGCGTCCAGGCCGAGGTCGCCCGGCTGGTCGCGCTAGGGGCATCGATGACCGCCGTTCTGGAAGATGAAGCAATTGATCACTACGCGATCGCGATGCGTGACCCGGAGGGAAATGAGTTCGACGTGAACTGAACCCATGGGAACACGGCGCTCACGTGAATACGGAGCGTACTCAGGGGTCTACGCCGAGTACGCTCCGCGCTAATGAGGGCCGGTTCACGCTACGGTTCGGCTACCCCGCCAGAGATGGGCAAACGTCGCATCCGCCGTGTCGTATTGTTTGAGTCCAGATTCCCCCTTCGGAAGTAGATAGCTGAGACGATGCCCCAGGAAGAGTGGCCTGCCGAGCTGGCCGCGCGCCGCGACGCGCTCCGCCAGGCAGCCGCGACACCCGGTGCGGATCCGGGGACGTTGCTGGAGGCCGCGCTGACCGAGCTTGACGCCGCGATCGAGTCCGTCGCCGGGTTTCCCGACGGGCTCCCGGGCGCCGCCGAACCGCCTGGCGACTCGCTGCACGCCGAACGCAGGCTGCTGCGGGCCGCGTTCCAGAACGCGCCGGTCCCGCTGTTCCTCCTCGAGCGGGACGGCACGGTCCGGCGGGCCAACGACCTGGCCGGCGAACTGACCGGCGCGTCTTCGGGCTACGCGACCGGCAAACCGTTCACCGCGTTCGTCGACCTGCCGTCACGGGCGGCGGTGCAGACCCAGTTCGCGGCCGTCTTGCGGACCGGGACACCACGCCAGACCGCCGCCAAGCTGCTGACGCCGGACGGGCCCGCCGATGTGGCCTTGAGCAGCCGGGTCATCACGCTTCCCGGTGACCCGAAGCTGCTGATCGTGAGCGTCGCCACCGGAGCCGCGACCGGGATCACCGCGGCGAGCGCCCCGGACAGCAAGCCAGCCAGGCAGAAGCGCGTGCCTGTCCAGACGCGCGGCGTGCAGGGCATGGCCCGGCGGATGGACATGGTGACCGCCGTTACCCGCCTGCTACTCGACAACAGCACGTTCAGCGAGGCCGTGACGCTGCAGCGGTGCGCGCGGCTGCTGGCGGGTGAGATGGCGAGCTGGGTGATCGTGGACATGGAGCGAGCCGGGCGACTGCGGCGGCAGTTCGCGATCGGCCCGCGGGACAGCGACGGCACGGAGCGCATCGTGCGGACGGTGCGCGCCACCGAACCGGAGCCCTCGACCATCAGCTGGCAGGTGCAGACGTCGGGCAAGTCCGCTCTGCTGGCGCACGCGCAGGACGCTAACCTGCTCGGTACGGACGCGGACGGTAAGCCGCTGCTCATGCAGCTCGGCGCGACGTCGCTGGTCTGCGTGCCCATCCCGGACGGCCCGGCCAGCTACGGGACGCTCACCCTCGCCCGCCGCGCCGACGAGGGGGCCTTCTCGATGGCCGACCTCGCGCTCACCGAGGAGCTTGGGGAACACCTGGCGATCGCGATCCGGGTGGACAGGATGTTCCGCCGGCGCTCGGAGGTGGCGCAGGCGCTCCAGGCCAGCCTGCTGCCAGCCAGCCTGCCTGATGTTGCTGGGCTGGAATTCGCGGCCGCCTACATCGGGGCGACTAACTGGCAAGAGATCAGCGGTGACTTCTACGACGTGTTTCCGGTAGACGGGACCGAGCGCTGCGGCATCGTCGTCGGCGACGTGAGCGGAAAGGGCGAGGAAGCCGCGACGATGACGGCGGCCGCCCGGCACTCCGTGCGCGCCATCGCGTTCGGCACCCCGGACCCCGCCGACGTGCTCCGCGACGTCAGCGAGGTACTGCTGACCGGCGACTACCAAGACCGGTTCGTCACCGCGGTGCTGGCGTATCTGCGGCGGGACACCAACGGAGAGTTCCAGGTCCGTATCTCGCACGCCGGGCATCCCGGGCCCGCGGTGGTGCGCGCCGATGGCCGCGTGGAGGTGCTCGAGGGCGAGGGACTCCCGCTCGGGCTGTTCCCCGGCATCGAGCCCCCGGTGACCGAGCTGAGGCTCGCGGTGGGGGACACGCTGTTTTTCTACACCGACGGCGTGACCGAGGCGCGGGGCGCGGACATGAGCTACTTCGAGGACCGGCTCGCCGACCAGCTCGCGGCGGTCGAGGGCGGTACGGCGGCGGAGATCGTGCGGTCAGTACAGGAGCTCGTCACCGAGTTCTCCGGTGACGAGCTCCGCGATGATATGACGATGCTGGCCGTCAAGGTGCTGCCAACGTGATACGAGGGTTACTCCTCCTCGTAGACTTCCTCGACAACCTCGTCCTCCTTGGGGGCGGTGAGCCCGGCCCGCACCCGCTGGCTTTCCGGCTCGTGCACGACGTAGGTGGGGTAGGTGGTCTCCTCCATGCGTGTCCCGCCGCCCGGCCGGGGCCGGGTACGCCGGATCACCTTGGTACTCAGCCAGCCGTAGCTGCGCTTTGGCAGCACCAGGCCGGCCACTCCGACGACGATCAGGACCCAGCCCACCGTGTGCAGGTTGAGGACCGACGTGTTGGTGGTGACGGCGAAGGCGAAGATCGCGCCGATCGCGATAATTACCAGCCCTGCTGTGGTCTTCATTATCTTCTTTCCTCCGAGCTCATGCTCGCGGCGGCGACGGCGACGGGCCGCCCCTCAGATTCGGTGAGCTTGCTGCGCAGATGCTCGAGCGCCCGGGCGAGCAGCCGGGAGACGTGCATCTGCGAGATGCCGAGACGGTCCCCGATTTCGGACTGGGTGAGGTTGCCGTAGAACCTCATGATGAGGATGCGCTGCTCCCGCTCGGGCAGCTCTTCCCAATGCGTGCTGACCGACTCCATGTCGATGGCGAGCTCCACGCCCTGGTCATCCTCGCCGAGCAGGTCGGCCAGCTGAGCAGGGTCCTCACGGTCAGAGAGCGGAGCGTCCAGCGAATAGGCGCTGAACACCATGTCCGCCTGGCGGGCCTCGAGAAGTTCGTCCTTGCCGACGCCGAGGCGGATCGCGAGCTCATCGTCACCAGGATTGCGACCGAGCTTGTGGGTAAGTTCCTCGGTGGCCTTGCGCAGTTCGAGCAGCAGTTCCTGCGCGGAACGCCGCACGTGCACCTGCCACCTCTTGTCGCGGAAGTGCCGCTTGACCTCGCCGCTCACGCACGGAGCGGCGTACGCGGCGAGGCTGTCACCGAGATCGGGATCGTAGTTGTTGATCGCCTTGAGCAAGCCGAGGTACCCCACCTGCATGAGGTCTTCAACCGGTTCCGGACTGCCCCGGTACTGCCGGACACAGGACCTCACCAGCTTGGAGTAACGCTCGACGAGAACCTCGCAGACCGCCGACCGCAGCTCACTGTCCCTGGGCAACTGCCGGATCTGCCTGAGTAGGTCGTTGTCGGAGAGATCGGTCAGCCCCTCGCGCTCGCCTGGTGTGAGTCCCGTCATCGTTGCCTCCGGCTTGTGGTCGGCGTGTCGATGTGGGTGTGCCCGCACGTAGCGCGATAAACATCGGAGTCTGTGGTCCTGGTCACAATCTTCAGCTACCTCTAAGTGACCGCCGCAAACGCAATGATGCTGGTTGGTGTGACATCAACCAGCTTCTTACCTGGTTGATGTCACATTCACCAGCATCAGAAGTCCGTTAGTCGGCTTGCGGACCAAGCCAGCGCGTCATGCGGGCGAATAGCTGATCGGTGTCTACCGGCTTGGTCACGTAGTCGGTCGCGCCGGCCGCCAGGGACTTGTCCCGGTCACCGGGCATGGCACGGGCGGTCACCGCGATGATCGGCAGGTCCTCGAATTCCGGCATCTGCCGGATCGTGGCCATCGTCGTGTAGCCGTCCATCTCCGGCATCATCACGTCCATCAGCACCAGGTCGGGCCGCGGACCGCGACGTAGCGCCTCGACGCCGGCCCGGCCGTCGGGCGCCTGATCGACGATCATCCCGAACATCTCGAGCGTACTGGTGATGGCGAACACGTTCCGCGGGTCGTCGTCCACTACGAGCACCCGCTTGTCGCGCAGGTCTTCGTGACCGGCCGGTGCGTGATCGGGGACGGCCGGTATCGTGTCCGTTCGCTCGCCGACGAGCGCGGGCACCAGCTCGGCGGACATATGCAAGGTGATCCGCTCGCGCAGCTCATCCAGCGATGGGAGCAGCTCAAGCGAGCCGGCACCGAAACGAAGCCGGGCGAGCCGGGACTGGGCGCTGTCGGTCTTGTCCCTGGTGTGCGCGAGCACCGGGACCGAGCGCAGCGCCGGTATCTCCTCGAGCCGCTCCAGGAACGCGAACGCGGAGGAATCCCGCAGCCCCAGGTCGAGTACCACGCACCGGCACGGCCGCGCGGATAGCTCGGTGATCGCCTCGTCGGCGCTGACCGCGGTGTCCACCCGAACCGGACCGCCGATGCCCGCCACATCGGATACCGCGCTGTGCACGAGCAGCGTCAGCAGGCCGCCGGAGGCGCCTTCGACCACGAGGACCCGGCGTTCGCCGTTCGGCAGCTGTTCCTCGGCGGCGGGCTCGGCGCCGGAGAGTACCGGAGCCTCGGGAAGAATGGCGGGCAGCAGCAGCGTGAATGTGCTGCCGCGTCCTGGCTCGCTATCGGCGGTGATCTCGCCGCCGAGCAGCGCGCTGACCTCACGGGCGATCGACAGCCCGAGGCCGGTGCCGCCGTACCGGCGCGACAGCGTGCCGTCGCCCTGCTGGAACGCGCCGAAGATCGCGTTCAGGTTCTCGGTGGCGATGCCGATTCCGGTATCGGCGACCGAGAACGCGACGATCCCGT
Source organism: Streptosporangiaceae bacterium (assembly GCA_050012355.1). GTDB lineage: Bacteria > Actinomycetota > Actinomycetes > Streptosporangiales > Streptosporangiaceae > JBEKHI01. The sequence continues at coordinate 19,871 of JBEKHI010000032.1, forward strand.
TGCGGGCGGTGGTCACGCGGAGCATGACTCCGCCGCGTTCGGTGAACTTGACCGCGTTGGCCAGCAGGTTGCCCAGCACCTGACGGAGCCGCTGCCGGTCGGTGACCAGCTCGGCGGGCCCGTCGTCCACGATCGAGAAGTCCAGCCCCTTTTCCGCGGTCAGCGGCTGGAACGTCGCGCGGACCTCGTCCAGCAGCGACGACAGCGGGAACGGCTCCGTGTGTACGTCCAGCCGCCCGGCCTCCACCTTGGACAGGTCCAGGATGTCGTTGATCAGCCGGAGCAAGTCGGATCCGGCCGAGTGGATGACGTTCGCGTACTCCACCTGCTTGGCGGTCAGGTTGCGGCCCGGGTTCTGCGCGAGCAGCCGGGCGAGGATGAGCAAGCTGTTCAACGGGGTGCGCAGCTCGTGCGACATGTTGGCGAGGAACTGCGACTTGTATTTAGACGCCAGGGCGAGCTGGCGGGCACGTTCCTCGATCTCCGTCTGCTGGGTCTGCAGCTCCGACATCAGCCGCTGCGACTCCTCGAGCAGCGCGTCGGTGCGCGAGTTCGCGATGATCGAGTTCACGCTGACGCCGAGGGTCTCGGTCACCTGCTCCAGCAGCGTCCGCTGCACGGTCGTGAACTCGCTGAACGACGCGAGCTCGATCACCCCGAGCACCTGGTCCTCGAACAGGATCGGGAGGATCGCCAGGTGCGTCGGTGTCGCCTCGCCGAGCCCCGAGGAGATCTTCACGTAGCCCGGCGGCAGGTCGGCAACGAATACCGACCGCTTGGACTTGGCGGTCTGGCCGATGAGCGACTGGCCAAGCTTGTACTGCACGGGCGCGTCCTTGTCGGCCCGCAGCCCGTACCCGGCGATCAGCCGCAGGCTGTCAGCACCAGTGGTGAGGAAGAACGTCCCGTGCTGCGCCCCGGCGAGCGGCGCCAGCTCATCCATGATGACCTCGGCGACGATCTCCAGGTCACGGTGCCCCTGCATCATGCTGGCGATCCGTGCCAGGTTCGTCTTGAGCCAGTCCTGCTGCTGGTTCGCCTGCGTGGTGTCGCGCAGCGAACCGACCATCGCGTTGATGTTGTCCTTGAGCTCGGCGACCTCACCCTGCGCCTCCACCGCGATCGTCCTGGTCAGATCGCCGGCCGCCACGGCGCTCGTCACCTCGGCGATCGACCGCACCTGCAGGGTGAGGTTGAGCGCCAGCTCGTTCACGTTCTCGGTGAGCCGCTTCCAGGTACCGGAGACGCCCTCCACCTCGGCCTGGCCGCCGAGGCGGCCCTCCCGGCCTACCTCGCGCGCCACCCGGGTGACCTCGGCGGCGAACGCGGAGAGCTGGTCCACCATGGTGTTGATCGTCGTCTTGAGCTCAAGGATCTCGCCGCGCGCCTCGACGTCGATCTTCTTGGAAAGGTCGCCTCTGGCCACCGCGGTCGTGACCTGGGCGATGTTCCGCACCTGGCTGGTGAGGTTGTCCGCCATTGAGTTGACGTTGTCGGTCAGGTCCTTCCAGGTGCCGGCCACGCCGTGCACCACCGCCTGGCCGCCTAGGTTGCCCTGGGTGCCCACCTCGCGGGCCACCCTGGTCACCTCGTCGGCGAACGCGGAGAGCTGGTCGACCATCGTGTTGATGGTCTCCTTCAGCTCCAGGATCTCGCCGCGGGCGTCTACCCGGATCTTCTGGCTGAGGTCACCCCTGGCCACCGCCGTGGTGACCTTCGCGATGCTGCGCACCTGGATGGTCAGGTTGTCGGCCATGGCGTTCACCGACTCGGTCAGGTCCTTCCAGGTACCCGAGACGCCCGGCACGTAGGCCTGGCCGCTGAGCTTGCCCTCGGTGCCCACCTCACGGGCGACGCGGGTAACCTCGGAGGTGAAGATGTCGAGCTGGTCCACCATTCCGTTGAAGACGGTGGCGATCTCGTCCATCAGCGGGTCGCCGGTCTGCGGGAGCCTGGTGCTGAAGTCACCGCCGCGCACAGCGGTTAGTCCCGCCAGAAGCTGAGCCAGCGCCGGTTCGTCCAGCCGAGTCTTGTCGGATACGACGTCGGTCATGGAACCTCTCCATTTTGGCTGCGTAACCCTATGGTAGCCGGGCCAACAGTACAGGTCGGGTCGTCTTGCTCACCTCACCCCCTGCCAGTCGCCCTTTCCCGGCCATTCGGGCGGGCTGATGGTACGGTTCAGGCGTTACGAGCTGGGAGGCGGGTGATCGTGCCGGGCGAGTATGCCCTCGTGGACGCGTTGGCAAGCCAGGTACTCGAGCCGTTCGGAGCGGTGGCGCTGTCCGTATGGCTGCTGGAGTCCGACGGCTCGCTGCGCATGCTCGGGGAAACCGGTTTCGGGACGGACACCAGCGGCTGGACGCAGCTGGCTCCGTCGGCCGACAGCCCGGCCCAGCGGGTCGCCAGGGGCGGACATGACCTGTGGTGGCTGGACGGGCCGCCGGACGGGGCGGCCGTGCTCGGGCCCAGGGGAGCGCGGGCGGTTCTCGGGCTGACCGGCCGAGACCGTGACCTGCGCGGGGTGCTTGAGGTCTGCTGGCCGGAGCCGCTGCGCGACGAGCCGCCAGGCCTGCGGGACCGGCTCACCGGGCTGGCGGCCGGCTGCGCGGACGTGCTGGATACCCAGCGCGAGCTATCGGAACCCGCTGTCTACCGGCTGCTTGACGCGCTGGCCGGCCCGGTGCTGGTGGTCCGCGCCGTGCGCGGTCCGAACGGCGCCGTCGCGGACTTCCGCGTCGGGTACGCCAGTGACGGCTACCCGGACCCGGACGGCCGTGGCCCAGCCGAGCTCACCGGCGTCACGCTGACCGCCGCCTACCCCGGCGGTACACCCTTGTCCGCCCTGGCACACGACGCGCTGGGCGGCGCCCCGGTGATCGGGACTCCGTCGGTGGCCAGGTTCTTCGATGGCGCGGTGCTCTCCTGGCGGCACGCGGACGAGCCCGGGCGGCTGGCGGCGCTGCTGGAGAACGCCCAGCGGATCGGCCGGCTCGGTGGCTGGGAAGAGGAGCTGCAGAGCGGCGCGGTGTACTGGACCGATTCGGTGTTCACGCTCTTCGGCCTGCTGCCCGGTCAGGTGCGCGCGATCGGAATCGGTGATCTGCACAACTACGTGGTCGCGGCGGACCGGCCAGCCATCGTGCGGTTCCGCGATGAGCTGCTGGGCACCGGCGGGGCCGCGAGCGCGTCGTTCCGCATCGTGCGGCCGGACGACGGGTCGGTGCGGCAGATGCTGGTGTCGGCCGAGGCGGCGGTCGACGCCGCGGGCACGGTGACCACGCTGCGTGGCGCCTACCAGGACGTCTCGGCGCAGTACCACACGCAGGTGGCGCTGGCGGCGACGAGGGACCGGCTCGTCGACACCGAGCAGCGCGCCGCCGAGGAACACAAGCTCGCGCTCCAACTGCAGCGCGCGATCATGCCGCCCGATTCCGAGCCCGCCCAGTTCCCCGGCATCGACGTGGCGGTCCGTTACCGGCCCGCTGGCTCCGGTCACCTGGTCGGCGGTGACTTCTACGACACGCTGCTGCTGCCAACCGGCCAGGTGCTGCTGGTCGTCGGGGACGTGGCCGGACACGGCATCGACGCCGTCACCGGCATGGTCGCGGTGCGGAACTCGCTGCGTGGTCTCGCGGTCACCGGCAAGGGCCCCGCCGAGCTGGTGGCCCTGCTGAACACCCTGGTATGCCACCTGACCGACGGTGTCGTCGGGACCATGATCTGCGGTCTTTACGATCCGTCGTCCCGGTTGCTGCGGTGGGCCCGGGCCGGGCACCTGCCTCCGGTGCTGATCCGCGACGGCTCGGCGTCGGCGCTGCCGCTACCGTCGGGCCTGCTGCTCGGCATGGAGTCAGACACGGACTACGAAGAGGAGGACACGCCGCTGCTGGCGGGCGATGTGCTCCTGCTGTTCACCGACGGCCTCATCGAGCGGCGTGAGCAGTCGATCACCGAAGCGCTTGACGACTTCGTCGCCGCCGCCGGTAATCCCGGGGGAACGGCGGCCGACCGCACGGGGACGGCGGCGTCGCACGCCGACCGGCTGCTCGCCGCGGTCGTCTCCGACACCGACGACGACGCCTGCCTGGTCGCGGTGCGGCTGCGCGCCTGATCGGCCCTGATTCGCCCTGATCAACCCGATCCTGGTTGATCAACATGACGCCGTTTCAACCCTGGGCCTCACGCGAGCAGGGCCGCATCAGCGCTGATGCGGCCCTGCTCGTTAAGCGGCTCCCGTTTGTTACGCCGCCGCTGCCGACTCGTAGGCCGCGACGGTCTCTCGTGCGATCCGGTCCCAGGAGTAGCGGGACCGGGCGCGGTCGGCCGCGGCCACGCCGTAGGCCTCGAGCAGCATCGGGTGCGTCAGGATCTGCCTGATGCGGTGGGCCAGCAGCGTCGGACGGCCGGGCGGCACCAGGATGCCGGTGGTGCCGTCCACGACCGCGTCGCCGGGGGCGCCCTCGGCCGAGGCGACGACCGGCGTCCCGCACGCCATGGCGTCCAGCGAGATCATTCCGGTGGGCTCGTACTCGGTGGTGTTGACGTACAGGTCGGCCGACCGCAGCAGCGGCGGCAGGTCTTCCTCGTCGACCTGGCCGGTGAACAGCACCCGGTCCCCGATGCCCAGCGACCCGGCCAGCGCGACCAGCTCCAGGTAGTTGGCGTCCTGGCTGAGCTTGGCGCGCGCCGGACCGCCTGCCACGATCAGTTCCGTTTCCGGCACCCGGGTCAGCGCGTGCAGCAGGGTGTTGAGCGCCTGCGTCTTGCTGAGCTCGCCGACTGTCAGCAGCCGGGACCGGCCGTTCCGCTTGGCCACCGGACCCTCGGGCGCGAAACGGTCGGTGTCGACGCCGCACGGGATCACCTTGATGTGACGGCGCGGCACGCCAAGCCGGGCGAGGTCGCTGGCGACGCCGGAGTTCGCGGCCACGACGACGTTGGCGGTGCGGCCGATCGCCGGCTCAAGCCGGATCCGCTCGGCTGAGGTACCGGGGATGATCTTGTGCCGCTGCTCCGCCACGCCCAGCGAGGCGAAGGTCTGCACGACGGGCAAGCCGAGGTCACGGCTCGCGGCGAGCGCGGTCAGCCCAGAGGTCCAGCGCATCGCGTGCACGACGTCCGGGCGGTCCTTGAGCCACCGCTGGCGCAGTTGGCTAGCTTCGGCCGTCACGCCGCTGAGCGCGTCAGACACCGGATACACCGTGACTTGATGTCCGGCGGCCTTGAGCTTGCGGGCAAGTTCACGGGTGCGGATCTGGTCGTCCACCAGACCAGCGCCGGGACCAGGGGTAACAGCCGCGTGTTCGGCAACCAGCGCGATCTTCATGTGATGCTCCTCACCGGGGGGGTGCCCTGCACGGCGGGTGGGGAGGAACGCAAGAAGCGGTGACACTACGGCCGCACGTTCGCACCACCCGCACCGTGAAGGCGGGGGGAACGTGCCTGCGTCGTAGGCACCGCTAGAACCACTATAGCCGGAATCGTCACCCGGCAAACCCAAAACTTTTGTTAGCCCGAAGCCGCTTCATCCACGCTGCGGTAAACCGGCACGATCCGGTCCGCCGCCGTGAGGCTGAGCATCCGTGCCACGGCCTCTTGCGGCGCGACGAGCGCGAGCACCCCGCCTTGCCGGTCGAGGGCACGGTTGGCGCGCAATAGGGCGTGCAGCGCGGAAGAATCCATGAAGCTCACGCCTGCGAGGTCCACGATGAGATTACTGGGCTGCTTGGCCACCTCGGTGTCGAGAAGATTGCGCAGCTGATCGCTGTTGGTGACGTCGGCCTCACCAGACAGCGCCACCAGGGTGTAAGGCTCCCCGGCGGATTCGCGCGCTGTTATCGACGCCTTGAGCAGGTCCACAACCGTTTGTACCACAGCGCGAGGGCTGGATGGAGCGCTCAGCCCGGAGGCAGTGACATATGCATCCGGATTGTCGTACCGGAGTCGTCGGAGCGCATCTCGACCAGATCACAGACCTGGTGCACCAGCCACAACCCGTGCCCGTCAGACGCGTCGGCGGCCGGGCGCCGCCTGCCCGCCAGCGGGTCGGTAATGGTGCCGCCGTCATGGATCGTGCAGACGATTTCCCGCTCGTCGAGGCTGATGTCGAGCGTCCCGGAGGATCGCGCGTGCTTGATCGTGTTAGCCGCGACCTCGCTGACCGCCAGCACCAGGTCGACGATCCGCATCTCCGGCAGGCTGGTGTGCCGAGCCTGCTTCTCGACCTCGGCGCGGACCGCGGACAGATCCGTGGTGTATTCCAGGGACATAGCGTCAGCCGCTGGCGGCGCTAGTGGAATCTGGCTGCTGGGAGGCATATGTCCGACCCCCGCATAGGTCGGGCTCGGCGTCGCCGCGCCGTCCGCGACCAGCACAGGATGGGTGCGCCGCGCGTCGGCGACGACGCCGGCGGCGAGCCTGGTCGTGTCGTACGGGCAGAGGATGGCCGCGTCCGTCTCGGCGAACGCGAGATTGATGAGCGCCTCATGCCGGATGGCCTCACGTTGCTCCGGCAGAGTGCGCGCGGGCCAGATAGGTTCGCCGACATAACGCACATGCTGCCCCGGGTACGCGTCCACAAACTCCCGCACCTTCGGGATGATCCACGCCGGGTTGCGGCCTGCCTGGGCCATGTCCTCGAAGCGGACGCCGTCCGCCTCCGCCCCGAGCGCGTCCCGTAGCCACCCGGAATGAACAGCCGGGACCAGGACGAAGACTGGCTCACCCGCGGTCAGGCCCGCCCGCAGGAACGCGGCCACCCGGGCCGCGTACACGTCGGGGGTCTGATAAAAGAACGCGAGATGAGTGAACGAGCCGAGTGTAGCCGGGGGCCCCGTCACCAGTTTCACCTCCTGGCGCCATACTTCCTGCACAGGGTACCCCGGCCAGTCCGGGGGCCGCGCGGTCGATGGCACGGGACAGATCGCCGTGCCGTTCGTTGAGGTAGGCCACGACCGATGCCTCGTCGGGGCATAGGGTCGCCAGCGGCATGGGAACGACGGGCTGCTGCTCCGCGATCTTGGCGATGACGGTCTGATGTCGCCGCGCGGTCTCGGTCAGCCAGCCGGGGTCCTCGGCCCGGGTCGCGATGGCTTCCGGACCGTATCCGTCCAGGCTGACCCCGCTCACGGCGGCGGCGAAGCCGTCCGCCATCACCGGCCAGACCGGGCGGCAATCCACCCCGTCACCCGCCCCGAACCACTCTCTGCGCACGACTGGCGCCACTGCGTAGACCCATATCGCCCGACCTTCCGCCATACCCACCTCCAGTTAAGCTCCCTGAACCCCGGCCGCTACCCGGCTCGGCTCGCTCCAAACAACGCGAGGGCGCCGTTACCGTGCGGGAACGCGGAACGCACGGCGGTACGACTGGGGGGTGGTGCGCAGTTCACGGGCGAAATGCTTGCGCAGATTGCCCGCCGTCTGCAAGCCGCACCGGTGGGCGATCGTGTCGACCGGCAGGTCGCTCGTCTCGAGCAGCCGCCGGGCCAGCGCGAGCCGCTCACGCAGTAGCCACTGGTACGGCGTAGTCCCGGTGCTGGCCACGAACTTTCGCGCGAACGTCCGCGGGCTCATCGCCGCCCGCGCGGCTAGCTCCCGCACGCTCACCGGCTCGTCCAGATGCTCGCGCAGCCAGCCGAGAGTGCCGGCGAACAGATCCCCGGCCGCCGCCTCGGGCATCGGCGTATCGATGTACTGAGCCTGTCCGCCGTCGCGGTGCAGCGGGATGACCATGTCGCGGGCGATCTGGGTAGCGATCTCCGCGCCGTAGTCATGCTGCACCACGTGCAGGCACAGGTCGATGCCGGCCGCGCTGCCCGCCGCGGTCATGATGGCCCCTCCGTCGTCGACGTACAGCACCCCCGGGTCGACCGCCACCAGCGGGTACCGCCGCGCGAGTTCGGCGCACTCCGACCAGTGGGTGGTCGCGCGCCGCCCGTCGAGCAAGCCGGCCGCGGCGAGCACGAACGCGCCCGTGCATAGCGATATCAGCCGGGCGCCGCGCGCGCTGGCCGCGCGGACGGCGTCGACGACCGCGGCCGGTACCGCGTCCTCGGGGGAGTAGGTCGGCACCACGACGACAGTCTGCGCGGTCTGGGTCGCCTCCAGCCCGCGGTGCACCCCGATCGGGACCCCGGCGTCGGTGCGCACCGACTCGGCCGGTCCGCAGATGACCACGTTGTACAGCGGAGTGCCGGCCGGTGTCGTCACATCGGCACCGAACACCTCACGCACCACGCCCAGCTCAAAGAGAGCGACCTGGTCGTACACCACGACGGCGACAGAAATTGGATTGGCAGCTTTGGCATGCACTGTGTCAATGATGCCACTTACGGGCGCGGTCGTAAAGCGGCACGCTGGAGGTATGAGAACAACGAACCTCGATGAGACCCTGCGAGGAGGCACGCTCGTCGTGGATCAGCCCGGCGGGACCGACTCCCTCAGCTTGCGTCCGTGCCGCGCGATCGACAGATTCACCGCCCGGATGCTGGGTACCCGGCTGGACCGAGAACTGGCCGCCGGCCGCGCGCCCGAGTGGTCCCGGCTGCACGCGGCGCGGGCCGAACACATCGTCTCGCTGCCATTCCGCCAGGCGCTCGCCGACGACTGGGAGCGGCTGACACAGCCCAGGACGCGGAAGGCGCGGCTACCGCAGTGGCACCGGGTGGCCACCGCTGAGCGCCAGATCCGGCTGCTAGCCGGACGGCTGCGGGCCCCGCTCCCGGTGCCCGCTCGGGGCGTGGCGCTGGCCGGGCTGCTGCTGACTGATGGCGGCGGACCGCTCTACAACCCGTTGAGTACTGTCGCTCTGGACGACGTGGTGAACCGGGCCGCTGCGCTGCTCGATCCGGCCGCGCCCCTGCTCCCGAACTGAACGCGCCCCTGCACCCGGAGTGCGCACCGGTCCGCGTCCAGATGAGCAGCCGTTGCCCCAGGCAGCGCCCGTTCCCAGGGCAACGGCTGGCTTGCGCGAATCGGTCAGCTCCCAATGAGCCATCGGCTGACCTCATCGAGTTCACGTTGGCGGTCGCCGTTCGACGTGCCCGGCCGCAGCTGTCACCAGCTACCCACACTGCGCGGTATACACATCAGATTGGCTTACCGGCACTGGCGCGGGGGTACCCACATTCACATGGCTGTTCCAGAGTGGGTGGAGCCGCAGCTCGCGACGCTGACTCAGGACCGGTTCTCCGACCCATCCTGGGTCTACGAGCGCAAGCTCGACGGGGAACGGTGCCTGACGTTCCGCGATCGGGACGTACGGCTGCTGACCAGGAACGAGAAGGACGTGACGTCCACCTTCCCCGAGGTCGCGGCGGCGCTGACCGCGGGGATCGCGGCCGGCTGCGTGCTCGACGGAGAGATCGTCGCGTTTGACGGGGACGAGACCAGGTTCGAGCGGCTCCAGCAGCGGCTCGGCGTGGTGCACCCGAGTGATGAGCTGCTCCGCGACTACCCGGTGGTCTACTACGTCTTCGACGTGATGTTCGCGGCTGGCCGGGACATCCGGCCGCTACCGCAGCTTGAACGCAAGCGGGTGCTGAAGGAACTGCTCGGCACGGGCGCCGCGGTGCGCTACACCGAGCACCGGTCCGGAGACGGCGTCGCGTTCTGGCACCAGGCGTGCGCCGATGGCTGGGAGGGGCTGATCGCGAAGAACTCGGACGCGCCCTACCAGGCCGGACGGACCCGGAACTGGCTCAAGTTCAAGTGCCTAGCCGGACAGGAGTTCGTGATCGGCGGGTTCACCGACCCGCAGCGCTCGCGGCAGGGCTTCGGCGCGCTATTGCTGGGCTATTACGACTCCGACGGCACGTTCTGCTACGCGGGTAAGGTCGGCACCGGCTTCGACACGCGGACGCTGAACGCGCTGCGCGCCCGGCTGGACGAGCTGGAACTGCCCGCGTCGGCGTTCCAGCTTGGTAAGCCGCCCACGGCCGGCACGCACTGGGTGCGGCCAGAACTGGTCGGCCAGATCGAGTTCGCCGAGTGGACCCGCGACGGGCTGCTCCGCCAGCCCCGTTTCCAGGGCCTGCGCGACGACAAGTCAGCGACAGAAGTGGTCCGCGAGCGCCCCGTCTAACTCCCGCCCGCGGCTGAGAGCCCGCGGCGGCACGATGATGCGGCTAGTGCATGCCAGGAAGCGCTCCTGGCGCTATGAGTGCGCGGTGTGCCGGGCGCATCCTGGGCAAAGACGTCATGTCCGGCAGTCCTGCGAGCCCCGATCGCGGCACCGGCTCCCATGGATGTCCCATCGCTGGCGCCACCACGCTAGCGATGGGACATCCATGGGGTCGTCAGGCCTCCGGGGAAGGCAACATCAGCCCCAGGCAAGCCCTGCACAACAGGAACCCCAGGTGCCCCAGGCCGGGCGCACGCCGGATACGCGGCGGCGCGCAAGCCACACCAACAGGGCCCAAGAGTGCGGATAGTGCCACACCCACCAGGAATGGGAGCGCTGTACCGTTGGGACATGAGTGACTCGCTGCCGGAGCTGTCGGTTACCGAGCGGACCCGGCACCGGCGGCTGCGGGAGCAGGGCAGAGCCGAGCGCGGCGAGCTCGAGGCCGTCTTGCGGGCTGGGATCGTCTGCCATCTCGGGGTGATCGCCGACGGGCGTCCGATGGTGGTGCCGACTGTCTACGGGTTCACCTCCGAGGTCTTGTACGTGCATGGATCGGTGGCCAGCCAGAGCCTGATCAACGCGCCCGATCAGACGGTCTGCGTGACGGTTACCCACCTCGACGGGCTGGTGCTGGCCCGGTCGGTGTTCGAGCACGCGGTCAACTACCGGTCCGCGATGATCTACGGCGTCCCGCGCCTGATCACCGACCTGGACGAGAAGCTGACCGGGCTGCGGCACCTCACCGAGCACCTCACGCCGGGGCAATGGGACTACGTACGGCAGCCGAGCCGCAAGGAGCTCGCCGCGACGAGCCTGCTCGCGCTCTCGCTGGAAGAGGCCTCGGTCAAGATCCGCACCGGCCCGCCGGATGACGGTGACGGCCCGGATGCGGAGCTGGGGCTCTGGGCGGGTGTGCTGCCGATAGCCAGCGTTCGCGGCGCGCTCGAGCCGGACCCCGCGCTGCCGGAAGGAATCGAGCTGCCGCCGCACATCGCCAGGCTCGCGGAGGATCGGTCATAGTTCGATTCTAGCCGGGCAGACGCCACCCGACGTTATGGTCTTCGAATAAAACGGCGATTTGTTGGGGCGGCGAACGAGGCCGGTAACGCGCGTTATCCACAGAGGTCCTGTGGATAACAAGAGTTCGATAGCGTTTCAGCAGCTCAGGAGTGTTCCAAAACTGTGTTCTAAGAAAATGCTTCCCTCGGCTACCGTGCATGTGTTCTAATATTCCACATGGCTGCGGCGGGCGTGGCCGGATCGCCCTAGATCCGAGGCTCCGGGCCACCCGCGCGGCACGATGGATATTCCGAAAAGCAGCGAACGCATCGAGGTATCACGATGGGTACACGTATCGAAAAAATTAACGATCAGATGTCTACTCGTCTCCGGTATATCGAGAACAGGACCAGGGAGCTCGAGAAGCTTCTAGCCGATAACGCGTTCGAACCGGAGACCGAGCCGGACGATGATCCTGGCGAGCCCGACGAGCCCGGTGCGGCGGCCTCCGACGCCAGGACCGAGCGGCTCATCCGGTACGGGCGCGGGGTCAGCAAGCGGCGGCTCTTCCGCCCGCGCAACGTCGTGGTCGCGGGAGGTGCCCTAGCCGTGGTCATCATAATCGCCGCGCTGACGGTGCTGGGCGGGGGAGCGTCCTGGCCGGGCAGCGTGGCCACCGTCCGGGCGGAGATCCTGACCGCCTGCGCGAACCCGGATGTCGTCTCCGAGCCGGGCCAGGTCAACTTCGCGTGCGCGAAATCAACCCAGCAAGTGCTGTGGGTGTTCTCGCTGCTGACCAGCAAGGACGACGCCAGCTTCGGAGACTCCGCGACCGGACGGGAAGGTCTCGAGCCGATCACCGCGGCGCAGGGCGGCGAGGTGGCCTGGTCGCTGAACCTGCACCAGCCCTACAACCCGTACAACCCGGTCGACAGCCTGGAGGTCGCCGCCCGCGCGATCAACAACATCGTCGGCGGCGCGACCGTGACGAGCACCGGCGGCAAGACCGAGGTCGAGGCGGGACTGGAGAGCAGCCCGAGCAACTGCGCCAGGTACACCGGGTCGTCCTCGATCGTCTCGCGGGCGGGTTACCCGAGCCTGTGCGCGCTGCCGGTGACCTCCACGGCGGGCCAGGCGGCGCTGGTGTCCGACATCTACTCACAGTGGGTGGTCGGTGCCTCGCAGGTTGCCGCCCAGGATGCCGGCGTGCTGTTCGAGAACGCCAGTAACCCCGGCAATTCCCAGGTCCAGGCCATCCTCAGCAACCCGCCCGCATCCGGCCTGTAAGTAACCGATGAAGACCGTGAGGAGACCCTGGTGGCAGCAGGCAACCGCTCTGGTGAGCGTCACCGCGGGCGGCGCGGTCGCCGGATTCAACTTCGCGCCGGGAACTCCGGCGGACCTGTCCGCCCCGGCGGCGCTGCCAGTTCACCTGGCCGCGCTGGAGAAGTCCGCGCAAGCGGCTAGCACTACCGACGACGCGGCGCTGCGCTCGGCCATCGTCAACGTCGCCCAGCACTACCTGCGCCTGGCGCAGAGCCGCACCCCCGCCGAGATGGAAGCGCTGATCTGGGGCCAGGACAGCACCGACGGCGCGGATCATGGCCCGTCGTGCGCGGCCTTCGCCAGCCTGACACTGGAACTCGCCGCCCAGGCGGTCGGCCAGCAGAGCTGGGTTAGCGGTGGCTCGACGTATCCGTGGCCGCTGCACGACTGGGCCGATGTGCGGGTCGATCCGAACTCATCCTCACCGGAGATCGTCTCCATACTGCAGGACGCGCAGTCCCGCGATCGCTGGCATCCGCTGGGCGATGGATATACGCCGCTGCCCGGTGACTGGGTGCTGTTCGATGGTCATGTCGAGGTGGTCACGAGCTACGCCGACGGTGTACTGCACACGATCGGCGGGGACTCGCTGCCGAATTACTCGGTCAACGCGCACGCCTACAGCGGGTCGCTCGCCAGCTACGGGATCACCGGCTTCGTCGACAACGGGAACCTGACGTCCGCGGTGGCGGCGTCCTCGCCCAAGGCCGCCACCGCCAAGCCCGCGTCCAGCACCGGTGAGACGTCGCCGACCGCTGTCGGCGACCCGGTCAGCGGCGCCGACGCGACGAAGCCGACCAGCGCCGCGACCACCACCACGACGGCGGCGGCCGGGAAATCGGGGCAGGCGACGATCCCCGGCGCGTCAGCCTCGGACGAGCCTTCACCAAAAACTTCTTCCACCAAAACGGCGGGGGGCGAGTCCTCCAGCTCATCGACCTACGCACGAAGCAAGTCGCAGTCGACCTCCGCCCCGACGACGAGCACCCAGGCGGCGTTCATCAACGAGGTCGCGCCCGGTGCGATGGCGACCCAGCGCGAGTACGGGGTCCCCGCGGCCGTCACCATCGCGCAGGCCATCGATGAGTCCGGGTGGGGCAAGAGCGAACTCGCCGTGGAGGCGCACAACCTGTTCGGCAT
>JBEKHI010000033.1:0-32970 GCA_050012355.1 Streptosporangiaceae bacterium
GCTCACGGTCGAGACGAGCCCGCCGCTGCCGGTCCGGGCCGACCCGGACCGGATCACCCAGGTGCTGACCAACATCATCGGCAACGCGCTCACCGCCACCCCCGAGGGAGGCATGGTCACCATCCGGACCCGCGCGAACGAGCGGCAGGCGCAGGTCATGGTCGCCGACACCGGCGTCGGACTGGCGGCCGCGGACCTAGAGCGCGTCTTCGAGCGCTTCTACCGGGCGCCCGGACAGCAGCGGCGCGCACCCGGGTCAGGTATCGGGCTCACCATCGCGCGCAACATCGCTCGGGCGCACGGCGGGGAGGTCACCGCGGCATCGGCCGGACCCGGCGCTGGCGCCATGTTCACCCTCACGCTGCCCCTGCGGCCCAGCTGACTTCCGGCACGACACTACGGCTGACCAGGGTGTCCACCAAAGATCACACAGGATCACACTTGACAATCCGGGTGATTCTGTTGCATATTTTCGCATAATGAGCACTCGCCGGGGTGAGCGTGCCGCTCCGCCCGGGCCGGCAAGGAATTGATTGGCAACGATCGAGCCGCGGGATCTTGCCTTCCTTTTCCGCGTGAGCGGCGTCAGCAGTCAGCCGGTCGAGGAGGACCAGGACATGAATGAGGAATCCAGCACACCAGGTTCCAGCATGTTGAGCACCGGCGGGCTGAGCCGGCGTACAACGTTGCGGCTGGGCGCGGCCACTGCCGGCGGTGTGATGGTGCCGTTTGCGGTGCCCGGCATCGCGCGGGCGGCCACGGCCAGGAGGGCGTCCGCGGTAACGTTGCCTCCCGCCAGTGGCGGGGATGACGCGGCGGCGTTGAACGCGGTGCTGGCGGCTCACCCAGGCGCGGTGATCCGCGGTTACCCCGGTGCGTCCTACGTGGTCCATAGCTCGCTGATCGTCGGTTCGGGAACGACGCTGGACATGACCGGGTGCACGATCACGCTGAACACCTACGTTCTGGACACCATCGTGCGCAACCAGTCCGCGACGCCAACGCGCGCCGCAACGGACGTGGTGACGACGGCGGGCTCTGACGTGATCACTAGTGCGACTGCCCGGTTCACTCGCGAAGACGTGGGCAAGTGGGTGTGCATCGGGCTGACGCTGGCGGTCGGAGCGGGCTTCAACGCCACCACCGGCCTAGCGCTGGCCGGCGGCCCGGCCATCGCCGGCACCGTGCCGGGCGGGAACGTGCTGACCGCGCGGATCATCCGGGTGGTCAACGCCACGACCGCCGTCTTGTCCAACCGGGCCGACCTGGCCAAGACGGCCCAGCCGATGAACATCTTCGACACCAGGGACCGCGACATTACCGTGCGCGGCGGCACCTGGGTGCGTGACACCGGCCGGTCCCTGATGGCGTCGGACGGCGGGGCCAGCATCAAGATCCACCACCTGGTGTTCCGCAACATCGACAGCATCACGATCGAAGACCTCAGCGTCGTGTACCCGATCGCCGGCACTGGCAAGTACGGCATCTCGGTCGGAATGGCCACCAAGATGACGGTCCAGAACATCGTCTTCAACACCACCTCCGACGGAGTCCACCTGCAAGGTCCCATCAGCAGCGGCCTCATTACCAACATCACCGGCACTCCCGGTGATGACTTCGTGTCGCTGACCGCCGCGGACTGGCCGAACTTCCAGGACTGCACCGGCGACCTGACGGATATCACGATCACGAACGTCAGCCCCACCAACGGGCCCGTCTCGGTGGTGAAGCTGATGGGTGACAAGAACACCACCGTGCGCGACATTTTCGTCCGCAACGTCGGCGGCAGCACCACCGGCAGCGGCAACGGGGCGGTCTGGATCGGGGACGACTCGATCCTGCAAGGCGCGACCTTCTACAACATCGCCGTCGACACCGTCACCACGCAGATCATCCCCGCCGAGTACTTCGTCAAGATCAACGGTACCGGCGTCAAGGAAGTCGACCTGCGGAACCTGACGCGCGACGCCCCCGACAGCTCCAAGGAAACCGTCCTGATCCAGACCCAGAACATAGCCACGCCCATGACCGCCCGGCGGATCAGCCTATCCGGCGTCACGTTCACCGCCGGGAACGTCCCCTGCATCGGCGTCGGCAGCGACACCAACGTCGCCACGCTCATCCTGGACGACTTCACCGTGCTCGGCGGCGCGGCCAACGGCGGCACCAACGGCACCCTGCCGATGGTCCAGGTCAGCGGCGCCGTCGACACCCTGAACCTCAGCAACGGCACGTTCAGCGGATCGGGCGACTACCTGGTCAGGCTCAACTCCGCCACCTCAGCCACGGTCAGCCGGCTCAGCATCGACCAGGTAGACGTCTCCGGGTTCGGCAGCGGAGGCGTCGTCGCCGCCAACCCCGACACCGGTCAGACCCACACCTTCCCCGAGGTCCTGATGACCGGCTGCACGATCAACGACATGGCCTGGATCTGCGACATCGGCGCCGAGACCGGCGGGTCCACCGTCACCACCGAGTTCGAGCTGTCCACAGTGACCACCACGAACATGAACGGCAACGCCTACATCCGCGACACTGGCGTGGTCACCTTCGAGCTCTACAAGGTCCAGCTATCCGGGAGCAACTGGGACGTACTCCCCGGCGGCCAACTGACCGTCATCCAGCTGAGTACCCCGCCAGCAGGAATCCGGTAGACGACGACCTGCTCACAGCCCTGACACGTCTCAGCTCGGTCCTATGAACAGCGGGAATTACTTTGACCGCGGCCCCCCGCGATTGAAGGCGGTTCGGTACGCGCCGGGGGTGCAGCCTGTGTGCCGTCGGAAGAGTTTGGCGAAGGTTGCCGCGTCTCGGTAGCCGACAGAGTGACTGATGCGCGCGACCGAGTGGTCGGTTTCTTCCAGCAGCATTTTGGCCCGGCGGATCCTGGCTCGCTGGAGGTATTCCAACGGGGTCTGCTGCGTTTCGCTGGTGAAGCGGCGTAGCAGTGTGCGGGGGCTGACTCCAACGATGGCGGCCAGCGAGTTCAGGTCGTAGCGCTGGTCGAGGTTCTGGTCGAGGTAGCGCGTGACCTTGTTCGAGAGCCGACCACCGTTTGTTCGGCGATGACGTTGATGTCCGGGTATGCCTGCGCGAGGTCATGCGCGTAGAGCCATGATGTGGTGGCGTCGCGGCCGGTGAGCAGTCCAGCTTCGGCGAGCAGGAACGCTCCGACGCAGATCGAGACCACCCTTGTTCCTTGCGCGCGGAGGTCTTGGATCGCCGCGATCTCCGGCCTCAACTGGGACAAGACGGTCGCGAATGCTGGAGCCCGCCCTGTTTCGAAACCGGGAACAACGAGGACATCGACCTCGCGCAGCGGCGATACCGCGATCCGAAGTCCGCCGACGGCAGTCACGTGCCGTCGAGGCGACATCACAACGATCCGGGGCGCTTCCGCGGCCGGAGCAACGTGCGCGGCGATCGTGAGGAGGTCTGGGATCGAGTAGATCTGCGACCCGAAACACCCTGGATACGCGAGAACGCCCACCCGCATCTGGGTCACAGCGCCACCCGGACCCGTGGCTAGATCGCCCTCGTGCATGGCGATCTAGCCTATCTGATGAAACGCGTCGATGACCTACCTTCCTTGTCATGGAGAATGACACCCTTGGCGACTTCACACCGCGAGGCATCACGGTTGACTCGATTACCAAGATCGTTCACGTTGCCGGGTCGGGTCCGGCTGTCGTGCTGATGCCGGAGTTGCCAGGGATCAGTCCTGACGTCGCGCGATTTGGCCGGTGGATCCGCGACGCCGGATTCACGGTGTACATGCCGTCCCTCTTTGGGGTTGACGGGTCTTACCCGACCGTCGAACTCGGCAAGGAGATCTACAACCGCATCTGCGTCAGCGCCGAGTTCCACGTCCTCGCTGGAGATGGCACCAGCCCGGTCGTGAGCTGGCTGCGCGGGCTCGCCCGTGTCGCACATGAGGAATGCGGAGCAGCCGGGGTGGGTGCGATCGGCCTGTGCCTGACCGGCAACTTTGCCCTGACGATGTCACTGGAGCCGTCCGTCATTGCCCCGGTGATCAACCACCCGTCGCTGGGCGATCGCTTCGACGGCCGAGTCCTCAGCGACGAATACGCGAACCCGAACCCACCGCCGTTCTTCGTACAGCGAGTCCAGACCCCACATAGCGTGGTCACCGCTCACCTCGTCGACAGGGACGGCCACCCCGCCCTCGAAGCGCGCGACCAGATCCTCGCCTTCTTGCGAGACCGCCTAGGTGCAAGGAGCACGCATGAGCACCACCAAAGCTGAGCAGGCCTCCGCCCGGCGGTGCCGATTCAGATGATCCCGTTTAGTGCGCGCCGCGTCAGAACAGGCGGCCGTCCTCGGCTGCTGGTGGTTCCTCCAGGCTAAGCAGGAACCGTTTGCGGTTGAGGCCGCCGGCGTACCCAGTCAGGCTTCCGCTGGTGCCGACCACCCGGTGGCAGGGCACGATGATGCTGATCGGGTTCCAGCCGTTAGCGTTACCGACCGCTTGTGCGGCGCCGGGGTCGCCGAGTTCGGCGGCCAGCTGGCCGTAGGTGCGGGTCTGGCCGTACGGGATTGTCGTCAGCAGCGTCCAGACCTGCTTCTCGAACGCGGAGCCGCGCGGCGCGAGGTCGAGGTCGAACTCCCTTCGGGTACCGGCGAAATACTCATCGAGCTGCCGGATCGCCGCGTCGAAACCGCCGTCCGCCCGCGGCCCGCTGTCGGCGAGGCGGGGCGTCCGGCGGTGGCCCTCGAAGTACAGTCCGATGAGCGCGGCGCCATCCCCGACCAGGGTCAGCGGTCCGACCGGTGAGTCGACGATGGTGTGCTGGACGCTCATGACTCGCCACCTCCCCTGCCACGGTATCTTATATGGGACCGATCGGTCCGTTATCGTCCGACCAAGGGGGCGCGATGGCTCGCACCGCCGCTGAGGGCTCACGGCAACGCATCCTGGAAGTGGCCGCGGAGCTGTTCTACACGCACGGCATCCGCGCGGTCGGCATGAGCCAGATCATCGATGCCGCTGGCTGCGGCAAGAACCTCCTCTACAGCAACTTCCCGAGCAAGGCCGATCTGGTGGCCGCGTATCTCACCGCCGAAGCGCGGTACCGCGAGCAGCAGGCCCAGGAGGCGATGGCCGCGGCCGGGGCTGACCCGGTCGACCAGATTGTCGCGCTCACCGGGTACATCGCGCACTGCGCGGCCGAGCCGCGGTCTCGCGGCTGCGCGCTGCGCAATTACGTCGCCGAGTTCCCGGGTGATGACAGCTCAGCCACCCAGGTTGCCCAGGAGTTCCTCGAGCACGCGCGCAGCCGTATCGACGAACTCGTCCACGAGGCGGGAGTCGCTCGCGCGACCGAGGTGTCTGAACGCGTCTGGCTCGTACATGACGGCCTGTACGCGATGGCCGCGCGGCCATGGGTGCGCTCGAAGCCGGCTGTCGCTGTCCAGCTTGTCCGCGACATCCTCACCGACGCGCAACAGCGCGCCACCGAACAGGAAAAGGAGCCAAGGCGATGAGCACACGGCCATTGCACTTCAATGCCTTCATCTGGCCGAACGGTTATCACGAGTCTGCGTGGCGTGTCGTCGACGACGATGTCCGCGGCGTTCTCGGGCTCCCCTACTACGCCGGGATCGCGCAGATCGCGGAACGCGGCCTGATGGACTCGGTCTTTCTGGCCGACAACATCGCCATCGCCGAATACCGCGTTACGCACCTGCCTCAAACGCAGTTCGATCCGGTTTCGGTGCTGTCGGCCCTGGCCGCGGTCACCAGCCGCATCGGGCTTATCGGTACGGGCTCGACGACCTACAGCAAGCCGTGGGAGCTCGCCCGCCGGTTCGCGACGCTGGACCATCTCAGCGCCGGCCGCGCCGGATGGAACATCGTCACGACCATCACGCCACTGGCCGCGGCCAGCTTCGGCGAGCCGTTCCACCCCGGGCACGCCGACCGGTACGCCCGCGCTCATGAATTCGTCGACGTCGTCACGCGCGCCTGGGATAGCTGGGAAGACGACGCGGTCGTCGGGGACCGCGACCGCGGCCTGTGGGCTGACCGCGGCAAGCTGCACGATCCTCGTTTTCACGGCAAGTACTACGACTCCGAGGGAGTCCTGCCGTTCCCCCGTTCCCCGCAAGGCCGCCCGGTGCTCGTTCAAGCCGGGCAGTCAGCAGAGGGCATCGGCCTGGCCGCGCGATACGCGGAGCTGGTGTTCTCCGGGCCGCCGTCCCTCGAGGCCGCGGTTGCTTTCCGGACCAACCTCCACGCCCAGGCCACCGCCACCGGGCGCGACCCCGCACACGTGCTGGTGCTGCCCGCGCTGATGGTCACCCTGGGCAGCACCGAGGCGGAAGCCCAGGCACGGGCACGGGAGCTGGAAGAGCTGGTGAGCCCGGAGTTCCGCTGGCAGAACGCGCTCTACACGGCTGGACTGGACCCCGACGCTTACGATCCGGACGCTCCGCTGCCCGCTGAACTGTGGTCCGAACAGTCAGCGCCGTCAAGCCGGGCAGAGCAGCTGTACGCGGTCGCCCGCGCACGACCGGACGCTCCGCTGCGCGAGGTCGCCCAGCAGGTGACCGGCGGAGCGTCCCAGATGCACTTCACCGGAACACCCGAGCAGCTCGCAGATCACGTGACCTCCTGGCAGGACGCAGGCGCGATCGACGGATTCACCATCATGGGTTCAACACTCCCCTACGAACTGACAACGTTCGTCGACCACGTCGTGCCCATCCTGCAACGCCGTGGACGGTTCCGCACCGAGTACTCCGGCTCCACACTGCGCGACCATCTAGGACTCCCGCGGCCAGTCGCAGGCACCGGCGACGCGCGCCGCAGTCCGTGAGATCGCACTGCCTAGGCGGTCAGCACCGCGGTCCACTCGTGGTTGTTCAGCAGCAGTCGCGACTCGCGTCCAGCGGTCCCGGTGCCCGGCTCGGCACCTGCGCCTCCTCCAACATGACGTGCACGACCGTGCGCACAGCGCCACTCAATCACCGGTTCGGCGATGTCGGACACCGCCGGCACCCTAGGCTGACAAACCGCTGACATCCCATCCGCTGGGAACCGGAGACTCTCGCTGAGGGCGAGCAGGAGACGAGTCAGCCGGGCAGGCCGAAGGAGAGTCTGGGGACGTCGTACAGATCCGGGTCGATGAACCGGGTCATCGGGGGGTCACTGATCTCAACGACGATCATCTCGGTGATGAACTGGACGGTCGCCGCGAGCAGGTGGCTGGTATGCGCGTCCGCGGCGCGTTCCTTCAGGCCCAGTGTGCTGTGCACGTGCGGGAGGATCCGCTGGTTCTGCTCGTCCCAGGCGATGGTGCCGCATCCGAGCGCCTCGGCATTGGTGACGTGGACTTTCGACCAGACCGGGGCGGCGGGGTCGTCGAGCTTGTCGCAGGCGCCGACGATGTCCGCTTCGGCGAACGCCGCCAGGAACATGGGGATGTACCCCGTACCGGATGCCGGCCTGGGAGCAGAAGTGGTCCAGTGCCGGGAAGAAGCTCTCCCCCGGATCGAACCGGACGCCGAATGTCCGGCCGACTGTGAGCACGTGGCTGTGCATGGGCGTCGTTCCTTTCCCAGTCCGGCTGCTAGCTGGTCTCGTATCCGTCGTAGGCGGCGAACACGTTACGGAGCTCGTCGTGTCCCGTACCGTTTGCGAGCAGGACATGCAGCAGCAGCCGGGCCTTGAGCGGATCGAGGAAACCAGCGCTGATCAGCCCCCGGCTCAGCAGGTCCTGTTCGGACCCGGGGAAACCGTAGGTGTCCGACAGCACTGATCCCGCACCGGTGCGGGAGGCAAGGATCACCGGAATCTGCTCCGCGAGGTCAGCCAGGTCAGGCACGGTGGCAGCGGGCACGTGCCCGGCACCGAACGCGGCGACCACCAGGCCGTCGAACCGTCCGGCACATGCCCTGATCATTTCCCCGTCATCGCCAAGAGTGAGCGTCACAAGGCCGACGCGTACCGGGCCGGGCAACCCAGCATGCGGCAGCTTCGGGAACGGGGCAGGCCGGGTCAGTAGTCTTACCCGGCCTTCGACGATCTGGCCGATCGGCCCGGTTGAGGGCGAGGTGAAGGCGGTAACGCTGCTGGCATGTGTTTTGCGGACCCAGCGGGCGGCGTGGATCTCCTCGGCGAACACGACTACGCAGCCCAGGCCGCGGAGCAGCGGACTCGCGGCTGCCTGCACCGCGGCGAGGATGTTGGCGGGGCCGTCCGCGCCAGCCAGGGCGGCGTTACGCATCGCCCCGGTGACCACGAGCGGTATGTCAGTTCCGCACAGCAGGTCCAGCAGGAACGCGGTCTCCTCGATCGTGTCGGTGCCTTGCGTCACCACCGCTCCGCAAACCCCGTCAGGGACCCGGTCCGTAATCAGCGAGGCGAGTTCGCTGATGTCCTGGAGGGTCAGTGACGCGCCCGGCACCTGGCGTAGGTCGTGGACCTCTGTGTCTATCCCTGAAGCGGCCAGTCCAGGGACGGCGGCCAGAAGCTGCTGTCCGCTCAGTGCTGGAATCGCGCCACCGTGATTGCCGGGATCGCGAGCCATCGCGATGGTGCCGCCCAAAGAGAACACCGCGACTGATGGGCGGAGCGAATGCGCGCTGGGCACTGAGTCTTCCCTCCAGGAAGCACGGATTGTTGCAGTCAGTCAGCCTAACGTGCCGCAGGAAGCCGCTTCACGGGACGCGTTTCCAGCGAAGCACAGCGCGGCATCAACCCCATCGATGGAAGGAGCCGACTCCCGGGCCGGACAAGCCGACCGCATCCGACCCGGCCAAGCTGAAGACAGCGGTCACCCAGCCACGGCCAGTCCAGCCCGAGATAACCGGCCAGGGCCTTTAGCCTGTGACCAGGGCTGAGCGCATCGGTGACCGAGTGCGCGCCGACGTGTCCGCTAACCTCGCGGAGCAACGCAGGTCGCAAAGACGTGCCGGCTCGCCAGATACCGTCAGCGTGGATCCAGGTCGCGATGATGGCGCGGTTGCCGGGCAGCAGCACGAAACCGCCCGCTTCCGCATATTCGGGCTCAGCGCAGATCAGAACGCGGATGCCGATGGACTCCATCAGGGCGACTGCCAGGAAAAAGAGAATCCGCTCCCATGGTGGTGAGGCTAGTGCCACGGTCCCGGGAAGGCAGAACCCCCGGGCTAGCCAACTATGAATCACAGTCACAGATTTTCTTAGTGATCTGGTCGGCGTGCTGGTTGAGTCGTGCCCGCAGGGCAGCATAGTGGTTGAGCGGGTCAGGATGCGCGAGCTGGAACTACCTTGGCCTGATCGCGATAGCTGCAACCGGCTCACGATGCGTGCTGAACCCGGATGCGCCGTCCTTCGCGAAGCGTAGAGTTGCCCGCCGTGGCAGACTTCATCTCCCTCCCGTTCTACGACCTGTTCGCCGAGGACGGGCATGTGCCCAAGATCCGCGAGAGCCTGCCCCCGCTCCTGGCCGGGGTGCGGCGCAGCATCCTGGAAATCGGTGCTGGAACGGGCCTGATCACCACATCACTGGCCGAGTGGACGCCCGCCGAGATCTTCGCGCTGGAACCCTCGGCCGGAATGCGCGCAATACTGCTGTCCCGGCTGAGCTCGCGACCGGAGCTGCTTAACCGGGTGACCGTGCTGCCCTGCGACGCGATGAGCGTGACACTCGGCGAGCCAGTCGAAGCCGTCGTGATGATCAACGTGATGTATGCCCTGGAGCCGGACTACCGCAAGCGGCTCTGGCCGGTGCTGGCGGCGTCGCTGGAAACTGCCGGCCTGCTGGTCTTCACCTGGCGCGATGGCGGCCCGCCAGCACCTCGCCCGCTGAAGGAACTCATCTCGCGCCAGGTGGGCCGGCACACCTACACGGCCTTGTCGGAGATCCTCAGCACCGGCGGAGAGGCATACCGTGCTCGTTACCTGCACCGGATCACCGAAGGCGGCAAGGTCATCAGCGAAGAAGAGATCACCGGCTACGCCTACCGCCCGCCATGGAACGTGCTCGAGCGTGAACTGGTGACCGCGGGCTTCACCCAGACCGAAAGCGCCGAAGGGCTCCTCGCCTGGCGGCTCGCCTGAGACCCGCCTCCAGGCCAAGGCGCAGCACACCCCTGCCGAACCGCCGCCCGGTGCCGGGCGCATCAGTCTCGCGACCGAGACAACGGCTACGTTCCGGCCCGCGAGCAACACCGCGCGGGGCAAGCGCCCCCGCACAGTCATCGCTGCGGGCGAGCCCGCTCCGCAGGGCTATGGCGAGCCGAGTTTCGGCGTAATCGTCGAGGCGGGTTAGGACGGGGCACGGGGCGGACACGACGAGGCCGGGCCGGAAGGTGCCCTTCAGCTCCGCGCGGAATCAACCATGAGCGACCCGCTCCAAGAGCAGACGTCCAAGCCCCGTTGCATTACGCCGAACCGGTGACAACAAGGCTGGGAAAGCTAACCGGTGCCAACGAACTCTAGGGACTGACGCCACCTATCCCTAGGAATCGGCCGCGGACATCAAGGACACGGCCCCAACCTGGTGCCAGCTACCGCTGGGGGGGCACGTGCGATGATCCCGGCGCGTGAACCGGATGCCGACAGTGCCCCGGTTTCTGCCGTGGCTGGCGGCGAATTCCTGGCCCAGCATCACCTAGCGGAAGGCCTGGGAACACCAGGTGTCCTCCTGGACTCTGTTCAGCTGAGCGCGGCGAGCAGATCGTCTAGGGCATCCAGGTTGTGGGCGCTGACTACGGCATCGCAGTACGGCCAGGCCGCAGCCATGCCGCCGACCTCGGGCCGGTAGCGCGGTGACTGGGTGCGCGGGTTGGCCCACACGATCCGGTAGGCCACCCGGGCCAGCCGGGCCATCTGCCGTCCGAGCAGCTCGGGGTGGCCGGTGTCCCAGCCATCGGAGATGATCAGCACTACCGCGCCGCGGGCCATGCCGCGGATGCCGTAACGGTCGTTGAACTCCTTGAGCGCGGCTCCGATCCGGGTCCCGCCGGACCAGTCCGGGGCGGCTTCACCCGCCTTGGCCAGCACGGTATCCGGGTTGACCGCAGCCAGCGCCGGGGTCAGCCGGGTCAGCCGGGTGGCAAAGCTGAATACCTCGGGCTGGTTCTGGCCACTGCGCACCTTACCTCCGTTGAGCGCGTAAAGCAGCAGGAGCAAGGCCCGGGCGTAGGGCTCCATGGAGCCCGAGATGTCACACAGCACGACCAGGCGGCGCGGCCGGATCATCCGGGCCCGGTAGGACAGCCGGATTACCTCGCCGCCATAACGCTGGGCCTGCCGCATGGTCCGGCGCAGGTCAGGCCGCTTCCCTCCCAGCAAGCCCCGGAACCGGCGGGTGCGGCGGGGCGGGATGGCCAGGGTCATCTCGCGCATGAGCGTGATGAGCTGGCGCAGTTCAGCCGGGGATAGCTCGGTGAAGTCGCGGCCGCGGAGCTGTTCGGCGGCCGATGCCGCCTGGCGCAGGGCCGGGGCCTCGGGCAGGTCTTCACCGTCCTCATCGGACAGCCCGGCCTCCGCCATCTGCGGGCCCGACGTCAGGCTGTCCGGATTCCGGCCGGACGAGCCGTCCGCCGACAGGCCGCGGCCGGGATCGGGACGCGGAGAAAACGGCTGGACCGGCGGCAGTTGGTTGCCGTAGGGCGACGGGTCACCGAACACAGCGGCGAAGACCCGGTCGAA
This sequence comes from Streptosporangiaceae bacterium, assembly GCA_050012355.1. GTDB lineage: Bacteria > Actinomycetota > Actinomycetes > Streptosporangiales > Streptosporangiaceae > JBEKHI01. The sequence continues at coordinate 11,663 of JBEKHI010000033.1, forward strand.
GACCGGCATCTGGGCTGGGTCGGACACCATGGTAGCCAGGGCGCAGGCCCTCAGCCCGGCCAGGGAGGTGGCGTTCATGACGGTCAAGGCCCGAGCCAGTCGTTCGCAGCGTTCCGGGCCCACCGGCAGGCCCGCGCGGTGCAGGGCGACCCCGAACGCGGCCGCCGTGGCGGCCACGTCTGGCGGGACCGCGGGCGCGGAGACGGACCGCTCAATCACGGGACGGCCGGGCCGACCGCAGGAGGCTCAGTCAATGGTGCCAACCACCGGGGCGAGCCCAGTCTTGCGCACCGTTTCTTCGTCCTCCTGGTACTTGAGTACCGTGCTCAGCGTCTGGTCAGCCACTGACACGGCCAGCTCCTGCTGGCCGAACACGCTGACCGCGAAGGTCCAGGCGATAGCCTCGGCGACGCCCGGCGGCTTGGTCAGGTCCAGGGCCCGCAGCCGGTCGACCGCGGCCGCGACCTGCCCGGCCAGCCGCTCCCCCGCGGCCGGGACCCGGCGGCGGATGATCTCGGTGACCTGGGCCGTGTCCGGGTAGGCGATCCAGTGATATAGGCACCGCCGCTTGAGCGCGTCATGCAGGTCCCTGGTCCGGTTGGAGGTGAGCACGGTGACCGGCGGCAGCACCGCCCGCTGGGTACCTAGCTCCGGGATGGTGACTGTCGACTCGGCCAGCAGCTCGAACAGGAATGCCTCGAACTCGTCGTCGGCCCGGTCGACCTCGTCGATGAGCAGCACTGCGGGCCGCGGGCCGGGATGCAGCAGCGCGGTCAGCAGCGGCCGGGACAGCAGGTAGTCCGCGGAAAACAGATCCTTGTCCCGGATGTGCTCGCCCGCCGCTTCGGCCAGCCGGATGGCCAGCAGCTGACGTGGGTAGTTCCACTCGTACAGCGCCTCGGAGGCGGCGATGCCCTCGTAACACTGGAGTCGGACCAGCGGGGTGTCCAGCGCGCTGGCCAGCGCCTTAGCCGCCTCGGTCTTGCCCACGCCCGGCTCGCCCTCGAGCAGGATAGGCTGCCTCATCCTGACCGCCAGGAACAGCGCCGAGGACAGCTGGCCTCCGGCCAGGTAGCCGACGCCGCCCAGCGCGTCCGTCAGCGTCCCGACCTGAGGAAACCGGGCATCCAGGTCATGGGTCACAAGACCTGAGTTTATCGTCAGCCGGCGGCCACGTCCGTGCGGAGACGGCGGCGGCGGAATGCGGTCAGCCGTCGTCTTGGCTCCGCAGCCAAGCCGCCCTTACTTACGCCGCCGACGGCGCCAGATCAGGACAGTGGCCAGCACGGCCACCAGCGCTCCGGCTGGGGCCGCGACCCGCTTGAGCACCGGCAGGCCAGCCACGCTGAGCAAGTTCAGCGAGTCTTCGTCCGGGGCTGATACTGCGGCGGCCGAAGGGCTGGCCGACGCAGCGGTCGCCGGGGCAGTGGGGGTGCTCGCCGGGGCATCGGTCGCCGTGCCGTTGTGGGCGCTGGCCTGCGCGGCGGGCTCGGGTACCGTCGGATCGGCGTCGGAACCATTCCCCGTAGCCAGCATGTCGGCCAGGTTGGTGGCGAAGATGCCGATCAGCTTAGCGCTGACGTCGGCCATCACACCCCGGCCGAACTGGGCTGGGCGTCCGGTCACGTTCAGCGAGGTGTGCACGGTCACCTCGGTCTGATCGCCGTGGCTGTGCAGTTCGGAGCGGACTGTGGCCGCAGCGGTGCCGGCCCCTCTGGTCTCCTTGCCGGCCGCCTTCAAGATGACGACTCCGGCATCCCGGTCGCGCTCGGTGAACTGCGCGGTGCCAGCGTAGGTCATCGAAATCGGGCCAACCTTGACCTTGATCCGGCCCTTGATCTCGTCGCCATCTACGGAGTCGAGGGTGGCGCCCGGCATACAGGGCGCCACCCGCTCGACGTCCAGCAGCACGTCCCACGCCTGGTCCGCCGGGACCGGGACGGTAAACGAGTGCTCCAATTCCATGCGTTAGACCCTAGCCGCCGCAACCAGCGCGCGGCCAGTCAGCACCCGGGCCAAGTGCCGCCGGTAGTCCGGCGCCCCGTGCAGGTCGCCGGGCGGCTCGATGCCTTCGTCGGCGCGCGCGGCGGCCTCGGTCAGCGCGACCCGGCTGGCCGCCGCCTCGCTGGCGGCCTGCTCGGCGGCGGTCGCCCGGACCGGGACCGGGCTCATGTTGGTCAGCCCGATCCTGACTTCGGCGACCGTACCGTTGTCCCGCCGGGCCAGCGCGGCCACCCCGACGGTGGCCCACGACTGTGCGGTGCGGTGGAACTTCTCGTACTGGTAGCCCCAGCCCGGCCCGAGCTTCGGGATCCGGATAACGGTCAGCAGCAGGCCGTCCAGGAAACGGACGGCGGCCGACGCGGTTTCATACCGCCACAGCAGCAAGGTGCGGTCGAACCCGGTGGCGGTGGCCAACCGGTCCCGCAGCGCATCAGCTAGAGGCGTCAGCAGAGCATGCTGGGCGACCAGCAGCTCGTGCGGGTCGGCACCGGAGCGGTCGAGCAGGGCCAGCTTGATCAGCAGCTCAGACCGGATGTCGCGAGTGTGCTGGACCGGCAGGTGCTGCCATGACACGGCAGCCGCCTGGCCCGCTTCGGTAGCCTCAATCAGAAACCTGACCGGGCCCTGATGCGTGGTCTCCTCCCCCGCGAAGCGGGCCAAGCCGAAGTCCGAAAGCCGGTCCAGGGAACGGTAGACCATCGACTTCGGCACGCGCCAGATCCGGCCTAGCTCGCCGTCCGCGCCAAGCAGACGACTCACCGCGTTGCCATGCGTGGGCCCCTCGCAGACCAGACTCAGGACAATCCATTCAGACCTGGTCAACGCTGACTCTTCGGCCGAGTGCATCGTCACAGAATAATTGGCTGACCCGGGCGCCGGGCTGGGGCTGGTGCCCTGTACCGCCTGAGGGGCTTGCGTTCGGCGTGCATAGTGTGAGAGAAGGACGGGACCGATAGTCCCGGCCGGAGGTGATATGTGCTGACTGACTCGTTCGGGCGCGTGGCCACGGACCTGCGTGTCTCGCTGACCGACCGGTGCAACCTACGGTGCAACTACTGCATGCCGGCTGAGGGACTGGACTGGCTTCCCCGCGCCGAACTGCTCACCGACGTCGAGGTCATCCGGCTGACCCGGATCGCGGTCACCCGCCTGGGCGTCACCGAGATCCGGCTCACCGGCGGCGAGCCACTACTGCGCCAGGGACTTCCCCGTCTGGTAGCGCGAATGGCTTCGCTACGGCCCCGGCCCGAGATCTCATTGACCACCAACGGCATCGGCCTGGCCCGGCTGGCGCAGCCGCTGCGGGCGGCCGGCCTGGACCGGCTGAACGTGTCCCTGGACACCCTGTCGCCAGAGGTGTTCAAGCAGCTGACTCGGCGCGACCGGCTAGCCGACGTGCTGGCCGGGCTGGCCGCCGCGGCCGCTGCCGGGCTGGCCCCGGTCAAGGTCAACACAGTGCTGATGCGCGGCGTGAACGACCGTGAGGCTCCGAGCCTGCTGGCCTTTTGCCTGGCACACGGCTACCAGCTCCGGTTCATCGAGCAGATGCCGCTGGACGCCCAGCACGGCTGGACGCGGTCCCAGATGGTGACTGCGGATGAGATCCTGGCCGCGCTGTCCCAGGACTACACCCTCACCCCCGGCGACCCGGCCGCCCGGGGTGCCGCGCCCGCCGAGACCTTCCAGGTCGACGGCGGCCCGGCCAGGGTGGGCGTGATCGCCTCGGTGACCCGGCCCTTCTGCGGTACCTGCGACCGAGTCCGGCTGACCGCCGATGGCCAGATCCGCAATTGCCTGTTCGCCCGGACGGAGTCCGACCTGCGCACGCCGCTGCGGACCGGGGCCGGCGACGAGGAAATCGCGGAGCAGTGGACCCGGGCGGTCGCGGTCAAGCTGCCCGGTCATGGCATAAACGACCCCGGATTCCTGCAGCCATCCCGCCCGATGTCCGCCATCGGCGGCTAAAGGCGGCGACCTCAGTCCAGCCGGGCGCAGGCGCCGGACTACATTTTCTAGACCAGGCACCGGCGACGGCACAGAGGCCGCATGGCGCCACCGTGTCACCCGCTACGGGTGTACCTGCCGCCCAGTTCGCCCTGAAGGCAGCGGCCTGACCGCCTCCACGCTCCCCGACGTGGGGACCACCGCGAACTAGGCCGGTGGTCCCCACGCTCATATCCTGGGTCCGGGAGGTGCGGAGCTTTGGCTGACGAGGTTCACCTGGGCGACAGGCTGGCGAGGCTGCGCCACCTGGCCGCGCTGACCCAGGAGGAGCTGGCCGAGCGGTCCGGCGTGTCCGCCGATGTCATCCGCAAGCTTGAGCAGCACCGCAAGCATTCCGCCCGCCTGCCCACACTGCACGCGCTGGCGAGGGGCCTCGGCGTCGAGCTGACGAGCCTGCTCGGTGACCCTCCGGGCGTAGCTCCGAATGGTGCGCCCGACCCGCCCGCACTGGTCGAGCTGCGCCGCGCGATCATGCCGTCCCTGGTGCCCAGGGCACCCAGCATGAGCGACCTCGGCTCGCTGTCGATCCACGTGCTGCGCCAGGAGATAGCCGACGCCTGGACGCTGTACCACGACGGCGACTTCGAGCGGCTGATCACGATCTTGCCGGAGATCGTCACGGAGGCGCGGCTGCTGGCAGCGGTCGGCAACGCGGACCAGAAGGCCGCAGGGTCGGCAGCGCTGGGCAAGGCGCTGCAGCTCGCCGGGCACCTGTCGATCCGGCTCGGCAAGACCGACCTCGCGCTGTCCGCGCTGGAGCGCGCCGCGTCCGCAGCGGGCGACTCGGGCGACCCGCTGCTAGAGCCGATGATCTACAACTCGGTCGCGTGGGCGTACCAGCGGCAGAACCGGCTCGACGACGCCGAGGAACTGGCGGTGACCGCCGCCGACGGCGTGGAGCGCGGCATGCTGGACGACGCCGCCCGCGTCCGGGTCTGGGGCGGCCTGCTGATGTCCGCTGCGACGAGCGCCGCCCGGATGGGCCGCTACGACCAGGCAAGCGACATGATGACCGCAGCCGAGGAGGGGGCCGGACGCCTGGCCACCTTGCCGCCGCCGCAGGACGACGGGCGGATGCTGTCGGTGTTCAGCCGCTCGTCGGTGCGCATCGAGCGCGTACGGCTCGCCGTCCAGCACGCCAGGCCCGACGAGGCCCTGCAGCTAGCCAAGGGCCTGCGGCTGAGCGCGGACACCCCGCCGTCGTGGCGTACCTGGCTGCTGCTCGACGTGGCCAGGGCGTACACCGACACTGGCGACGCCGAGCGCGCCGTACGGACGCTTGAGTCGCTGCGCAGGGTCGCGCCGCTGTGGATGAAGCAGCACACCCTGGCCGTGGCGATCGTCACCGACCTGCAGGCGGGGCCGTCGCACCCGCCCGGACTCCGCAAGCTGGCCGAGTTTCTCGGCGTCACCGGCTAGCGCCCAGAACTAGGACGTTCCGTCCCTGTCGCCTCGCGCCCCGTCACGAGAGGCTGGCCTCTACCACCTTCGGAGAGGATGTTCTGGCTGATGGAGACGGCAAGGGGAGAGACCGTGCTCACGGCAGTAGGTGGCGGCGATCACGAGGTCAGGCCGACCAAGGGAAGCTGCTACCAGAAGGGCAAGAGCCTTCCCGCCGACCTGCTCAAGCCGTGGGACTACCCGGTCGAGGCCGTCTGCGCGGGCTGCGGCGTGCGCATCACCTGCGACAACTGGATGGCCGACTGGGTGCACGCTCCCCGCGAGATCCCCGCCGACGTTCACGGCGGCGAATTAGGCGGCCAGCCGGGCCTGGGGTGGCCTGGCGGTCCGGCCCGTCTCGCCCCGTGTAGCGGTGACCGTCCGGCAGATGCTCCGCCCATAAGCAGGCTCGTAACACGCCTTCCGCATCCGGGGCGTGTTACGAGCCGTTCCATGGTCCCTGCGGTGACCTAGTAGGGGTAAGTTCCCCAGCTCGAACCGCCACTCAGGCCGCACCGGGGCCGTCCCGCGTTGACCATCGCCCGCGCTTCGGGCGAGCCGTACTCGAGCAGGCGGCCACGGTCGAAACCTAGCTGATCGTCGCCCTGGAACCCGGGTGGCAGTGGCTGCCTGGTGTCCGGCGTGTACAGGTCTGGCTCGGGGTTGAGCGCCTTGGCGAGCCGCGCGGCCTCGCCTGGCCCGAGCTTGTCCCGCACCACCGAGATCCAGTACTCGGTTATGAGCAGCCACAGGCCGTTGGACATCATCGTGTGCATGACCGCACCGAGCACCCGCGTGGCGTGCGGATGTTGCTGGGGTTGACCAGGGACGTGCCTACCCGGATTCCGCGCATTGCGGTGGCCATCGGTGCCAGCTCGGCAAGCCGGGCGAAGTCGTTGAGCGGCGGCTCGACCAGGGCCTCGGTCGCGCGGGCAAGCTCGGCCTGCGCCATCGGCAGCTGGTCCTTCTCGTATGCCCTGACCAGCTCGCGTGCTTCGTCCACCGCCCGCTGGCGAGCCGTAACACGCTGCTGCAGCGGCTCAAGCTCGTCCCGCAGGGCGAAGATCCGTGCGCGTACGGCAAGCCTCTCGTCGAGATCGCCCACGCTGTCCGGGCTGAGCGTGCCAAGTTCGGTCTGCACCTGCTCAAGCTCGCCCATCACGGGGTTCAGGCTTGAGCGCCAGATCACCCAGCTACGCGACCGGATGACCACCGCCGTGGCCGACCACATCCGGGCGGGCACCAGTGTGACAACCGTGCAGGGTGCGCTAGCTCAGCTTGAGGACGAGCTAGCCGCACTGGAGCGCCGCGGGCTGGACATAAGTAAGTGGATCGAGAAGGGCCAGCAGACACGAAGCCGCCTGGATTCGCTGTCGGACGTCAGCCGTACCGCTGCCGCCCGCCTCGACGGCGCCGACCTGGCCACGCAGCGCGAGGTCCTGGACCTGCTGGCCGTCCGCGTGCAGGTCACCGAGGACCGTCCGGCGATCCGGCTAGTGATCACTGGCACCGTGGCCAGCCTGGATGCACCCGCCCAAGCCGATACCACGGCGGGGAAGCGAATTAAGAGATGGCTTAATCGACGGTCGTGCCCGGCGGCGCACCAGGGTTAAAGTCGCCTATACGCCCAGCTGCTGGCGGGAGGGATGTGGTTATGGACGCGGAACGCGCTGAAGCGCTTGAAGTACTCAGAGATGTGTGGCGCGGCCAAACGCAGACCGTCGCCGACCTGGACGGCAGCTCCGAGTCGCACTGCAAGAAGATGACCGACGCTGGCGTCGGCTTCGACGACTACGCCGCCGGGGATGAGACGGACCGGATTACGGCGTGGCGTGCCAGGCTGGAGCGCGAGGGCAAGCTCAGCACCAAGGGCAGCCTGCGCGACCTCGTCCTGCGGCCGGCCGAGGCCGCCGCCGACACTAGCCGCTGACCACGGACCGCCCCGAGCACCCGGTGGAGTATCCAGGCACCGTCGCCGAGCTCACCCAGTGCCTCCGGGACGGCGGCTACCTCGCCGACCGGGGGCTGGCTACTACCCTGCTCTTGTCGCTTTCGCTGCGCAGGCCGGTCCTGCTGGAGGGCGAGGTCGGCGTCGGCAAGACGGAGGTCGCGAAGGTTCTCGCTGCCGTCTTCGGGCGCAAGCTCATCCGGTTGCAGTGCTATGAGGGCATCACCACCAGCCAGGCGCTGTACGAGTGGGATTACGCTCGCCAGATGCTGCAGATCAGGGCCTTGTCGGCGGCCGACGCTACCGACGAACGGTCCGTCGACCAGCTGTTCGGGCCGAAGTTCCTGCTGGAGCGGCCGCTGCTTGAGGCGGTCAGGCAGGGCGACCTGGCGGTACTGCTGATCGACGAGGTGGACCGGGCCGACGACGAGTTCGAGGCGTTCTTGCTCGAGGTGCTGTCCGACTTCCAGATCAGCATCCCGGAACTCGGCACCGTCACGGCCGATTCGAGCCCGGTCGTCATCTTGACCTCCAACCGGACCAGGGAACTGCACGATGCGCTGCGCCGCCGCTGCCTATACCACTGGATCGGCTACCCGACGTCAGAACGCGAGGCGGAGATCGTCGCCGTCCACGAGCCCGCCGTCGCCGGCCAGCTCATCGAGAAGGTCGTGGCGGCCGTGCAGCGGCTGCGGGAACTGGACATGGCCAAGCCGCCCGGGGTCGCCGAGACGATCGACTGGGTTCGCACGCTCGGCGTGCTCGGCGAAACCGAGCTGACTCCGGAGGCCGCCGGCGACACGCTCGGCGCGGTCATCAAGGACCGCGACGACCTCGACCTGGTACAGGACAACCTGCCGGAGATCGTCTCCGGTGCCTGAGTCGAACACAAGCCAGGCGCGCGACCCGTTCACCGGCGTCCTGCTCGGTTTCGCCCGGGAGCTGCGGGCCGCCGGGCTGCGGGTCGGCACCGGCGACGTGCTCAGCTACCTCGCCGCTATGACGCCGCTCGATCCCACCGACCTGATCGACCTGTACTGGGCCGGCCGAGCCACGCTGCTCAGCCGCCACGAGGACGAAATCATCTACGACCGGGTCTTCAGGGAGTACTTTCTCGACGAGGACGGACCGGTGCGCGGCCAGCTGACGGTCACCACCGAGTCGGTGGCCAAGGCCGAAGCGGCGCTCGTGCAGCCCAACACCGAGCCGGGTCCCATGCACGACAAGGCGCCGCCCGTCCTGGGCTGGATGGCGTCCAACGTCGATGTGCTCAAGCACCGCTCGTTCACCGCGTGTACCCCGGAAGAACTCGTCGCGCTGCGCCGGATCATGGCCAGGATGCGACTCACGCCGCCGCGCCGCCGCACTCGGCGGACCCAGCCGGCCATGGCCGGCCCAGAGCCTGACCTGCGCGCGACGATCAGGGAGTCGATGCGGATGGGTGGGGAGCCGCCGGGTCAGCTGTTCTTCCGCCGCCGCAAGACGAAGCTGCGGCCGCTGATCCTGGTCCTTGACGTATCCGGATCGATGGCGGCCTACTCTAGGCACCTGCTCCAGTTCGCGCACACGGCCAGGCGCGCGGCGGGCCGGGTCGAGGTGTTCTGCTTCGGCAGCAGGCTGACCCGCATCACCAGGGAGCTGACGCACCAGCGAGTCGACGCGGCCCTGGAGGAGGCGGCGCGGACCGTGGCGGACTGGGACGGCGGCACCAGGATCGGCCGGTCGCTCGACGAGCTCGTGCGGAAGTGGGGTCGCGGCGGCATGTGCCGCGGCGGGGTGGTGATCATCTGCTCCGACGGGCTCGACCGCGGCGACCCTGAAGTGCTGGCGCTGGCGATGGAGCGTCTAGCACGGCTATGCCACCGCATTGTGTGGCTCAACCCACACAAGGGCGACGACCCGGATTTCCGGCCCAGCGCGCTGGGCATGATGGTGGCGGCACCGCATATCGACCTGCTGCTGTCCGGGCACGACCTCGCCAGCCTGGAAGAGCTAGCCGGAACGCTACCCACCCTGAACTAGGCGGCCCGGCCAGGCGGTACCGCACGAAGCGAACAGGAGAGCACTCGTGAGGTGGAGCGTCAGCATAGAGGCCGAGGGCGACCGGGTCTTCACCCGGGAGGAAATAGTCGAGCTCGCCGACGCCGTCGCGGCCAGCAGCGGCGTCGCCGCCGGCATCGGCACCAGCCGGTACGGCGCCCAGCTGCTGGTGACCGCGGACAGCCGCGAGGACGCGATCGCCGCGGCGACGGGTATCTTCCTTGCCGCGGTGAAGACGGCCGGGCTGCCCGCCGCGCCGATCGTGCGGACCGAGGCGATCAGCGAGGCGGAGGAAGCCGAGGCCGAAGAAGCGGCCGGGCTGCGATGATCCGGCTCGGCTCACTCGCCGGCTACCCGTTCGAGGGCCCGCGGCTGCTCGGCGGCTGGACCCCGCCGCCGATCCCGGCGGTCTACGCCATCGTGTACAAGCCGGAGCCAGCCACGAAGCCGGAGAACTACGCGGTCATCTACGTCGGCAACGCGGACGACCTGTCCGCGGAGCGGTTCCCGTTCCGGCACCCGCAGGCCGCGTGCTGGATCAAGCGGGCGGGCTCCAAGTGGAAGGTCTACGTCTGCACGTACGAGGTGCCGGGCGGCACCAGGATGCATCGCGAGCAGATCGCCCGTGAGCTGACCGCCGTCTACCGGCCGGGCTGCAACGAGCAGCAGTACGACCACGCCTGGAAGGACGAGTGGATCGGCGAGTATTCGGCCGCGCCCACCACCGCCCCGGTGACCCGCCGGGACCCCGATCAGCGGCCGAGGAATTAAGAACAAAGGCATTTCCCGAACGGATGCCGGGTTCTGTTACGAGTGCGGTTGCAATCCGAAGCCGACCGCGGACAGCAGCCGGGAGCGGCGGGTACCGGAGGCGGGGCGGGCCGGCTCGGGGACCTCCGGCAGTGGCTCGCGGGGCGTCACACCGATGATGATGCCCTCGGCCATGCCGTACAGCAGCGGCAGCGCCCCGGCTACCACACCTCCGGTCTGGTTGATGTGCTCGACGCCCGGCCCGATCAGCTCGGCGTCAGCGACGATGCCTCGGACGATCTCCGCGGCGCCCTCCAGCTTCGCGCCGATCCGGTCGAGTAGCGTGCCCGCCCAGTACAGGTAGACGGCCAGGCCCGCGATGAGCAAGACGATCACGATGACGGTCAGGACGACGAGCACGGTCATGACTTGACCTTTCCGAGGACCCGGCCGAGGAACAGGTGGTGCTGCAGGCCCTCGGCCAGAACCGCGTCCACCCCGGTGGCGACCTGACCAATCAACGCGGTGTTAGCGGTGTTGGCCTTGGCCGCGGTCAGCGTCGCGCCGATCGTGTCGACCCGGTGGTCGATCCGCTTGATCAGGTAGATGAGCAGGCTAAGCAGCGCCGCGACGGCCAGCACGACGACGAAGCCGACGATGATGACAGACACCCACAAGGTGTGCTCGGTGGGGTTCACCGTTATCCTCCCAGCCGGGACCGGCCGCGCTGCAGCCCGCCGATGATGATGGTGGCGTAGTCGATGGTGGTCTGCAGCGCGCCAAGCGGCGCGGTGTTGCGGACGGCACCCTCGAGCGCGGTGTTGATCTCCGGCGCCTCGTCTCCGATCTGCCTGGCTAGCACCAGGATCGCGGTGACCAGGACGACGACGGCGAGCAGGATGACGCCGCCGATCACGTAGCCGATGGTCCAGTCTGTCGTCATCACCTACACCGTTTCGAGGAAGTCGCGGACGGGCTTGAGGTTCGCGTTGACCGAGGTAAGCCGCTCCGGCACGGATGACGTCAGCTGGTCGACGGCCTGCACCCCGCCGGTGACGGCTTTGAGGGTGCCGCGGATGGCCCGCAGGTGAAACACGATCCTGATCAGGCCGATCGCGGTGAACACGATGATCAGGCCCGCGACGGCGATGGTCATCCAGGCTGCTGCTGGCATGGTTCGGCGCTCCTTCCGCTAGCCGAGCAGTTTCGCGACAGAGCCCGCATAGCGGACCGCACCGACCTTGACTGCCTCGATGGTCTGGTCCGTCACGGCCAGGCCGTCGGGGACTGTTTCCAGCTGCCCGACCAGGGCGACGCCGCCGGCCAGGATGTCGCCGCTGGCCGCGCGGATCCGCTCCAGGGCCGCGAGCACCCGATTGAGCAGGTAGATCACGACGGGCAGCACCACCACGAGCAGGACCGCGTTGCCGATCCACCACAGGACCATGGCTGGCCCTCCTTCCGCTGTCGCTCAGCAGTGTCTCTGGTCAGCTGGCCGCTGGCCGGTAGGGCAGGAAGAACCGGGCGAAGACGCGCATCAGCGCCATCCGCGCGGCCCGCACGGCGATCGTGAAGCCTTGTACCGAGCGGCCGTTGGCCGCCGCGGCGATCTGCTCCGCGGTCTCTCCGCGTTCCAGCCGCTCGATCCTGTCCTGCATCGTCGCGGAGAAGTCGCGGATCAAGATGGCGGATACGTCGGAGATCATGCCGCGGCCGTACTGTGCCGCCGCGCCGGACAGCTGCAGGTCCTGGGTGACCACGACCTTGGTACCGCGTCCCTTGGGCGACAGCGTGGCGCCGACCACCATGGTGGCCTGGCCGCGTCCCTTCTCATCGGCGCCCGCTGCGTGCACCATGATGCGCTTGGCGGCCTCATCGCGTTCGGTGATGTCGGCGGTGCCGTTGAACTGCAGCCGGACCGGTCCCATCCTGATGGCGACCCGGCCTTCGTACTTGTCGTCGCCGAGGTCCTTGGTCAGCTCCGCGCCCGGCAGGCAGGACGCGACCTGCGGGATGTCGTCGAAGAACCGCCAGACCTTCTCGACCGGCTCCGCGACCTCGAAGTCGCTGGTGATGATCACCTCAGTACCGCCTTGATGTAGGTATCTGGATTCTCCTCGAAAGACCGACGGCAGCCGGCGCAGCAGAAGTAGTAAGTGACCCCGTCGTGCTCAAGCGACGGGGCTGAGCCGTTCGCCTGGACCGTCATCCCGCACACTGGGTCGACAGCCTCGGCGAGGTTCAGTTCGGACCTGCCGCCAACCCCCGGTTCCGCCTGGTTCGCGGGCACGTCGGGCAGGGCCCCAGACGCACGCAGCTGGACAAGCTCCGCGAGGATGGCGACGGCCATCTCCTCGTGGGTGGTCCGGCCCAGGTCCAGGCCGGCGGGCGCGTGCACCCGGTCGAGTTGGTCCTGCGGCACGCCGCGGTCGGCAAGGTAGCCGAGCACGGCCTCGCTGCGGCGGCGGGACGCGACCAGCCCTAGATAGGCCGGGTGCATGGCGGCTGCCCGCTCGATCATCTCCTCGTCGTTATGGCCTTGGGTGGCGATGATGACCATCGATCGCTCGTCCGCGCGGGCTGTCGTGAAGTCTTGCGGGCCGGCCAGTTCCGCGTGCCAGCCCAGGGTCCTGGCCAGCCCGGCGAGCGTGTGCGCCATCGGCGAGCCGCCCACGATCACCAGGTGCGGTGCGGGCAGCACCGGCTCGATGAACACCTCCAGGGCACCCTCGCTCTGGCAGGAGATCGGTACCACCGTCATCCCTTCGGGAACGGCCGTACCGAACTGGTCCGGGGAGCCGAGCAGCAGCAGCCGGGCGTTCCCGTCCGCCATGACCTGCTTCGCCTCGCGGATCACCACGGGTTCAGCGCAGGCGCCGCCGATCCAGCCGTGCAGCTGCCCGTCGCTGGTGATGATGGCCCGCGAACCCTGCTTACTCGACGAGGGCCCCTGCCGCCAGACCACTGTGGCCAGCGCGAAGGCCTGACCGCTGCGGGCCAGGTCACCGAGCCGCTCGAGCACGCCCAGACCGTTCATCCGTCCTCCTTGATCCGGGTCCTGCCTAGTCCTGGCGCACCGGCGGGTAGCCGGACACGTCCCGGCGATAGGTGAGCGCCTCCCAGACCCGGTCCGGCAGCATCGGCATGTCGATGTTCCTGACCCCGGTCTCGGACAGCGCGTCCATCACCGCATTGACGAAGGCGGCGGGCCCGCCCACCGCGGCGCACTCTCCGATCCCCTTGGCGCCGATCGGGTGGTGCGGGCACGGCGTCACCACCTCGCTGTGCAGCTCAAAGCCGGGGGTCTCCCAGGCGCTCGGCAGCAGGTAGTCCATGTAGTTCGAGCCGACGCAGTTGCCGTCGGCGTCGAACGTGATGAACTGCATGCTGGCCATCGCGTACGCCTCGGTGAGGCCGCCCATGATCTGGCCCTCGACGATCATCGGGTTGATCCGCACCCCGCAGTCGTCGACCGCGACCATCCGCAGCACGTCCCAGACGCCAGTCTCCGGGTCGACCTCGACGGTGACGATGTAGACGGCGAACGGCCAGGTGAGGTTCGGCGGGTCGTAGAAGGACGTGTTCTCCAGGCCGGGCTCCATGCCGTCTGGCATGTTGCTGTACGCGGCCATCGCGCACTCCTGGATAGACACGCCGCGCTGCGGGGAGCTGCGCACGTAGAACCGGCCGAGTTCCCACTCGACGTCCTCCTCGGACACCTCGAGCAGGTGCGCGGCCAGCTTGCGGGCCTTGGCGCGGATTTTGCGGGCGGCCATCGCGACGGCCGCCCCGGCCACCGGGGTCGACCGGGACGCATAGGTGCCCATGCCGAAGGGCGCCGTGTCGGTGTCGCCCTCCTCGACGACGACGTCATCAGCCGGGATGCCGAGTTCGTGCGCGACGATCTGCGCCCACGTCGTCTCGTGTCCCTGCCCCTGGGTCCTGGCGCCGGTCCGGACAATCGCCTTGCCGCTCATGTGCACCTTGAGCTCGGCGGAGTCGAACATCTTGATGCCGAGGATGTCGTACTCCCGGCTGTTCCCCGCGCCGAGCGGCTCGGTCATCGTGGAGATCCCCAGACCGAGCAGCCGACCGCGCTTGCGGGCCTCCGCCTGCTCCTGCCTGAAGTCCTCGTACCCGATAGCCCGCAGGCCGACGTCCAGGCACTTAGCGTACTGGCCGGAGTCGGTAAGGAAGCCGAGCGGGGTACGGTGCGGGAAGTCGTCGTCGGCCACGAAGTTCATCCGGCGGAACGCGGCCTGGTCCATGCCGAGGTCGTCCGCGGCCGCCTGGACCATCCGTTCCTGGAAGAACATCGCCTCGGTGACCCGAAACGAGCAGCGGTACGCCACGCCGCCCGGCGCCTTATTGGTGTACACGCCGCGGGCCGTCAGGTGCGCCACCGGGACGTCGTAGGCGGCGAACGCCGAGTGCATCAGGCCGATCTTGAATTTACTCGGCTGCGCATCGGCGAAGAACGCGCCATGGTCCGCGTCGGTGTGCATCCGGAAGGCGAGGATCTTGCCATCCCGGCGCAGCGCCATCTCGCCCTTGAGGTAAACGTCGCGGGCGAATCCGGTGGAGATGAGGTTGCCGGTCTTGTCCTCGATCCATTTCACCGGGCACTCGAGCAGGATCGAGGCCAGAATCGAGCAGACGTAGCCCGGGTAGATGGGCACCTTGTTGCCGAACCCGCCGCCGATGTCCGGCGAGATGATCCGGATCATCTGCTCGGGGATCTCGGCCACCATCGCGACCGCGGCGCGGACGATGTGCGGCGCCTGGGAGGTCATGTAGACGGTGAGCTTGGAGGTGGCCCGGTTGAAGTCGGCGACCGACCCGCAGCACTCGATCGGCGACGGGTGGCTCCGCGGATAGTGGCATTCCAGTTTGGAAATCACGTCGGCCTGCTCGAAGGCCCGGTCGGTGCCCGCCTTGTCGCCGACTTGCCAGTTGTAGATCACGTTGTCGGACTGGTCCACCTTGTCGTCGCGGATGACCGGCGCGTCCGGGGCGAGCCCCTGCCACGGGTTCACGATGACGGGCAGCGGCTCGTATTCGACCTCGATCGCCTCGCAGGCGTCCTTGGCGATGTACGGGTCGTCCGCGATGACGCAGGCCACCTCTTGGCCCTGGAACCGCACCTTGTCGGTGGCGAGCACCGCCTGGGTGTCATAGGACAAGGTGGGCATCCAGGCGAGGTTCCGCGTAGCCATCATCTCGCCGGTCAGCACTAGGCGGACGCCGGGGACGGCCCAGGCCTTACTGGTGTCGATCGACCTGATGCGCGCGTGCGGCAGCGGGCTGCGCAAGATCTCCATGTGCAGCATGCCGGGGAGCACGACGTCGTCGATGTAGTTGCCCTTGCCCCGGATGAAGCGGTCGTCCTCGACGCGCTTGCGGCTGGAGCCGAGGCCGCCGATCTTGATCTCGTCGAGGGCCCGCGATTCGGCGGTATTGGTGGTCAATTTACGCCTCCTGCGCCTTGAGCTTCTCGGCCGCCCAGAGCACCGATTTCACGATGTTCTGGTAGCCGGTGCAGCGGCACAGGTTGCCGGACAGCGCCCACCGCACGTCTTCCTCGGTCGGGTCGGGGTTGCGGTCGAGCAGGTCCTTGGCGGCCATCATCATGCCCGGCGTGCAGAACCCGCACTGCAGCCCGTGCTCCTGCCGGAACCCCTCCTGGAGCGGGTGCAGCTCGCTCGCCGACGCCAAGCCCTCCACGGTGGTCACCTCGCGGCCGTCGACCTGCACCGCGAGCATGGTGCAGGACTTGATCGCCTTGCCGTCGACGAGCACCGTGCAGGCGCCGCAGTTGGTCGTGTCACAGCCCCGGTGCGTGCCGGTCAGCCCGGCGCCGCGCCGGATCAGGTCGGTGAGCAGCAGCCGGGGCTCGATCTCGGCGAGCTTCTTCTTGCCGTTGATCGTGAACCTGATCTTGCGAACTAGGACATCGTCCGCTTCGTCGCCGAGGTCGTCGAACACCATCGTCATGATCAGGCCGCCCTTTCCGCTGCCGCCATGGCCGCTGTCGCGGTGCCGCCGAGAATGCGGGTGACGAAGACGCGCACCAGGTTCCGCTTGTACTCGGCAGTGCCACGGTGATCGGTCCGCGGTTGCGCCGCGGCCGCGGCGAGGCCCGCGGCCTCGGCGATGCTGTCCTGAGTGAGCGGCTGGCCGGCCAGCGCGGCGGCTGCCTCCGTGGCACCGATGGTGGACCCGCCGACGCCGGTGAGCGCGATGCCCGCGCGGACCACGTTGTCTCCGGAGGTCTCGATGGCGACCGCCACCCCGACGGTCGCGAAATCCCCGACCCGCCGTTCCAGTTTCAGGTATCCACCCGCCCTGGCCCCGGTGGCGGGGGGCACCACGGCCTCGACCGCGATCTCGTCGTGCTCCAGGACGTTCTGAAACGGGCCGGTCACGAACTCGGCGAGCGGGATGACACGCCTGCCGCGCGGTCCCTGGGCGATCACCGAGCCACCGAGCGCCAGCATCACCGACGCCCAGTCGCCCTGCGGGTCGGCGTGGCACAGGGACCCGACCAGCGTGCCCCGGTTGCGGACGAGGGGGTCGGCGACCAGCGGCGCCGCCGCGGCCATCGTCGGCTGCGTGCCCTTGAGCAGGTCGGAGAACTCCAGTTCGGCGTGGCGGCAGAGCGCGCCGATGCGCAGGCTGCCGTCGGGGTCCGCTCGGTGATAGGCGAGGCCGGGCACGTTGTTGATGTCGACGATCAGCTCCGGCGAGGCGAAGCGCAGCTTCATCATCGGCACCAGGCTCTGGCCGCCCGCCAGCACCTTGGCGTAATCGCCGCCGTCACGCAGCACCCCGATCGCCTCATCCAGGGAACGCGGCGCCTCGTAACGGAATCGCGACGGGAACATTCACTGCCTCCGTTCGGCCGACGGCCCGAGACCGGGAGCCTCGTCGCGGAGCCCGGGCACCGAGTGCGGGTCGGGAACCGCCTGCGGACCCGAATCGTAATCGGGGTCGGGCCGCGGCTCCTGGTGCGGCGGCCACGGGCCGGAAACCGGCTGCCCAGCGATCTTGAGGTAATCGGTGAGCTGGGGCCACGCCCAGACCGTAGGGCTCTTTCCCGTCTTGGGCGCGTCCTCGATCAGCTCGAACATCCGCGGGTTGTCCTTGCTGTGTCCGTCGGACTCGATAGCCATGCCGCGATCTCCCGGCCGTCAGGTTGCCCACCTGCCTGGCGCTGGTGGTAACGAAGGTGGTCGTATCGTGGCTCACGTTTAACAGGGCTGCAACAGCGAAATAAGCTGTCACTTAATCGGCTAGCTACCCAGGCGGACATGGCCGACAGCCCGGGGCGGTCTCAGCTCCAGATCGTGACGTAGACCGGGGGCTTGAAGCGCGACGGCGACACGCCGGCCACGGGCGACCGCATTAGCTGCATCGCCTCGGGCGTACCGAGGAACCGGCGCAGCGCGCTGGCCACGGTGCTGCGGCGCTCCCGCTCGAGCAGGGTCGCGTACCAGCACTCCTCCGCTGGGAATCCCGGCAGGTCAATGAGGGACAGCTCGCCGCGCCGCAGCTGGTGGGACACGAGGTGCTCGATGGCCGGCGCGACCCCCGCGCCGTCGGCGGCGGCCGCCCAGGCGGCCGTCTGGCTCTGAAAGACCCCGATGTTGCTGTCCGCGACACCGAGCCGGCGCAGCAGCCTGGCAGTCTCGCTTCCCGGGTCGGTCCCAGACGGGTCTACCAGCCAGCGCCACTGCCGGGCCGGGCCGCGCGGCCGCGACTGCGCCGCCGTTCCCCCTCGCCCGACCACGACCACTCGGTACTTGAAGATCGGCTCGCTGACGACCGGCAGCTCCTGCTCGCCGGACACCCCGGGACCGATAGCGACGTCCGCGAGCCGGTTCGCGATCAGCACGCCGAGCTCGTCGGAGGCCGCCACTCCGATGGTGATCTCCACCGCGCTGGCGAACCGGCGACGGAACGCCTCAAGGAGCGGACCGGCCACGAACTCGGCAAAGGTCGACGTGGCGACGATACGCAGCTGCTCGGGCGCGCCCTGCGCGGCCCGGACCGCCGCGTGCGCCTCGGCACCAAGCACGACGATCTGGGATGCGGTACCGAGCAGCCGCGCGCCGCCCGGCGTCAGCGTCATGCCGGCCTGGCTGCGGGTAATCAGCTGGTCACCTAGATCCTGGCGCAGGGCGGTGATCGCCTGTGAGACGGCTGACTCGCTGACACCGAGCGCGCTGGCGGCGGCTCGGACCGACCCGAGACGGGCCACCAGGACGAACGCGTTCAGCTGCGTCAGGGTCATCGCGCACTCCATTGTGGGCTACGGCGCGCCAGGAAAGACCGTCGCGCCTCCGTACACTCAGAACGTACGGCATCGGCCGGGTCCGTATACCGAACGGGCGACGCCCTAGGCGGGGAGGCGAAGGTGCAAGTTCCCGCGCAAGTCGAGTACGAGCGGGCGACAAGCGTGGAGCACGCGCTCGCCCTGCTGTCCAGGTACGCGCCGGGAGCCATGATCTTGGCCGGCGGCCACAGCCTGATCCCGATGATGAAGCTGCGGCTCGCGCAGCCCGAGGTACTTGTCGACATCACCCGGGTCGAAGGCCTGCGCTATATCGAGCGGTCGCGCGCCGAGCTGCGCATCGGCGCGCTCGCCAGCCACGCCGACCTGCTGAACTCCCACGAAGCGGGCCAGCACTTCGCGATCTTGCGCGACGCCGAACGGGTGATCGCCGACCCGGTCGTCAGGAACTGGGGCACCATCGGCGGGTCGCTGTGCCAGGCGGACCCGTCGGAGGACCTGTCCGCCGCGTTCGCCGCGCTGAAAGGCTCCATGATCATCAACGGGCTCGACGGCAGCCGCGAGGTTTCCGCGCGGGCGTTCTACACCGGCCCGTACGAGACCGTTGTCGGGTCCGTCGAGATGCTGACCGAGATCAGGCTGCCGATCAGGCCGCACAGCGGCAGCGCCTATGTGAAGGTGATGCGCCGGGCGGGCGACTGGCCGGTCGGCGCCGCCGGGGCGACGGTCTGGCTGGCGGATGGCGTCATCGCGGACGCTGGCATCGGGCTGACTGCGGTCGGCGCCGCGCACTTCGTCGCCGCCGAGGCTGAGGAGTTCCTGCGCGGCCGGGCCGCCGACGAAGCATCCTTCGCCCGGGCCGGCGAGATCGCGGCGGAGCACTGCCACCCGGTCTCCGACCAGCGCGGCCCGGCGGAGTACAAGCGGCACCTGGTCCGCGAGCTCACGGCCCGCGCGCTGCGTACCGCCGTCAGCAGGGCCCGGGGGCTGACGCCGTGAAGATCACCGTCGCCGTCAACGGGACCGACTACGCGCGGGTCGTCGAGCCGCGGCTGCTGCTCATCCACTTCCTGCGCGACGAGCTCGGGCTGACGGGCTCGCACTGGGGCTGCGACACGTCCAATTGCGGCGTCTGCGTGGTATGGCTGGACGAGACGCCGGTCAAGTCGTGCACGGTGCTCGCCGTCATGGCGGACGGGCGGCGGGTCACGACCGTGGAGGGGCTGGCGGCCGGCGGGACGCTTGATCCGGTCCAGGAGGCCTTCGCGGCCTGCCACGGGCTGCAGTGCGGCTTCTGCACGCCCGGCATGATGATGACCGCCCGGTGGCTGCTCGACAGCAATCCCGACCCAACCGAAGCGGAGGTCCGCGAGGCGATATCCGGGCAAGTCTGCCGGTGCACCGGGTACGAGAACATCGTCAAGTCGGTGCTGTGGGCCGCCAAGCACGATGGCACCGCCGACCGTGCAGCCGAACACCAGGAGGACGCCGGATGAGCCACGCTTACGGGCCGCTCCCCCGCAAGGAGGACGCACGGTTCATCAGGGGGCAGGGCAGGTACATCGACGACATCGTGCTGCCCGGTATGCTGCACGGCGCGATCTTGCGCAGCCCGCTCGCACACGCCAGGATCACCTGCGTGGACGCCAGCGCCGCCCGCGCCCACCCGATGGTGGTGGACGTGCTCACCGGCGCCGACCTGGCCGAGCGCGGCCTGGCCTGGATGCCCACGCTGTTCGGCGACGTGCAGGCGGTGCTCGCCACCGACAAGGTGCGCTTCCAGGGCCAGGAGATCGCGTTCGTGGTGGCGACCGACCGGTACGCGGCGCGGGACGCGCTCGAGCTGATCTCCGTCGACTACGAGCCGCTGCCGCCGCTGATCGACGCCTCGACGGCGCTTGAGCCGGGCGCTCCCGTGGTCCGCGACGACCTGCCGGGCGGCAACCACATCTTTGACTGGGCCGCCGGTGACAAGGCGGCCACCGACGCGGTCTTCGCCGCCGCCGATGTGGTGGTCGGCTGCGACATGACCTACCCGCGCTCGCATCCGGCGCCGCTGGAGACCTGCGGTGCGATCGCCGACTACGACCTGGTCGACGGCCGGCTGACGGTATGGTCGACGAGCCAGGCCCCGCACGCCCACCGGATCCTGTACACGGCGCTGACCGGGATCCCCGAGCACAAGATCCGGGTCGTGTCACCCGACCTGGGCGGTGGCTTCGGCGCCAAGGTTCCCATCTACCCCGGCTACATCTGTGCCATCGCCGCGTCCATGACGACCGGGCGGCCGGTGAAGTGGGTGGAGGACCGGTCAGAGAACCTGATGTCTACCGCGTTCGCCCGCGACTACCACATGCACGGCGAGATCGCCGCGACCGCGGACGGCCGGATCCTCGGGCTGCGCGCCCGGGTGCTCGCCGACCACGGCGCGTTCAACGCGGTCGCCCAGCCGTCCAAGTTCCCCGCGGGCTTCTTCCACATCTTCACCGGCTCCTACCAGACGCAGGCCGCGTACTGCGAGGTCACTGGCGTCTTCACGAACAAGGCGCCCGGCGGTGTCGCCTACTCCTGCTCGTTCCGCATCACCGAGGCCGTGTACCTGGTGGAGCGGCTGACGGAGATGCTGGCCCGCGAGCTGGGAGCGGACCCGGCGGAGCTGCGGATGCGCAACCTGCTGCGCCCCGAGCAATTCCCCTACACGACCCCCTCCGGCTGGCAGTACGACTCTGGCGACTACCCGCGGGCGCTGCAACTGGCCCTGGACATGGCGGACTACGGCGAGCTGCGCCGCGAGCAGGCAGAGCGGCGCTCCCGCGGCGAGTACATGGG
>JBEKHI010000034.1:0-50381 GCA_050012355.1 Streptosporangiaceae bacterium
GGATCGATCTTCACCGGACGCACCCGGCCCGAGATCGAACCGGTCGTCGGCTTCTTCGCCAACACGCTGGTGCTGCGCACCGACATCGGCGGCGAGCCGAGCTTCGCCGAGCTCGTGCACCGGAGCCACGACACCGTGCTCAACGCCACCGAGCACCAGGAGGTCCCGTTCGGGCTGATCGTCGACGCACTCCAGCCCGAACGCGTCGCCGGGCGCAACCCGCTGTTCCAGATCAGCCTCACCCTGCAACCCGCCAGCGTGGATGCCGAGCTGACGCTCGGAGACGTGCGAGCCGTGCCGGTCGCGAGCACCGACAGTTATGCCCGCTTCGACCTCCTCATCAACGTGGGAGATACCGAAGGTGGGCTTGAACTGATGGCCGAGTACTCGACCGAGCTGTTCGACGCTGACCGCATCGAGCGTCTGCTCGACCATCTGACCGCCGCTCTCGGCAATGGCCTGGCCGCACCCGGCACCCTCGCTGCCGACCTGGAAATCATGTCGGCCGCCGAGCGGCATCAGGTGCTGCGGGCCTGGAACGACACCGCAGCCGAGTATCCGGCTGAGCTGGTGCACCGGCTGGTCCAGGCCACCGCCGCCCGCACGCCGCTGGCCATCGCCGTAATCGACCACGACGGCACGCCCTGGACTTATCAGCAGCTCGACCGGGCAGCCAACCAGCTCGCGCACCGGCTTCGCCGTCACGGCGCTGGCCCCAGCGCCCCAGTCGGCATCTGCCTGCACCGCGGCATCGGCATGGTCACCGCCCTGCTGGCCGCTCTCAAGGCCGGCGCTGGCTATCTCCCCCTCGACCCCGACCTGCCCCCGCAACGGCTCGCGTTCCTGCTGGCCGACGCCGCGCCTTCGGTCGTCGTCACCCACACCCAGGGCATCACCGCCGCCTTCCCCGCCGCCATTACCCTAGACACCGATCAAGACTCGCTCGCCGCCGAGCCCGCCACCCCGCCCGACAGCGGTGCCACCTCCGGCAGCATCGCCTATTTCCTCTACACCTCCGGCTCTACCGGCGCCCCCAAGGGGGTCCCGGTCTCCCACCACAGCCTCCAGCAGCACCTTGCCTGGATGCAGGACACCTACCGGCTCAGCCCCGCCGACCGGGTCTTGCAGAAGACTCCCTACAGCTTCGACGTCTCGGTCTGGGAATTCTTCTGGCCACTCGCGGTTGGCGCCACCCTGGTCATGGCCGCACCCGGCGGCCACCGAGACCCGGCCTACCTACACCGGATGATCGCCCGCCACGACATCACTACCGTCCACTTCGTGCCATCTATGCTTCTGGCGTTCCTTGACGCAACCGGCGACGACCCTGACCCCGCCGCGTTGCGCCGCCTGCGACAGGTCTTCAGCAGCGGTGAGTCGCTCCCGGCCGCCGCCGTCCACCGGTTCCAGGCCACCTGGCCCCACGTTGACCTGCACAACCTTTACGGCCCCACCGAGGCGACCATCGACGTCACCGCCTGGCACTGCCAGCCCGGTGCCGCCACCATCCCCATCGGCCGTCCCATCGCGAACATGCGCGCCTATGTCCTGGACCGCTGCCTGCGCCCGGCACCGATCGGCTGTACTGGCCAGCTCTACACGGCCGGCCCCGGCCTGGCCTACGGCTACCTCAACTGGCCCGGTCTTACCGCCGAGCACTTCCTCCCCGACCCCTACGCGGACCAGCCAGGCCAGCGCATGTACGCTACCGGCGACCTGGCACGATGGCGTTCCGACGGCCAGCTTGAGTTCTTCGGCCGGATCGATCGGCAAGTCAAACTGCGCGGCGAGCGCATCGAACTCGGCGAGATCGAACACGTCCTAGCCGATCACCCCGCCATCCGGCAGTGCGCGGTGACGCTACGCGGAGACGACAGCCTCACCGCCTACATCGTCACCAAGCCCGGCCAGGACACCCCCAGCTTCGCCGCACTGCGCGAGCATCTCTTCCGCTGCCTTCCCGCCACCATGATCCCCACCACGTTCGTCCCCCTTCCCGCGCTGCCGCTGAGCACCAACGGCAAACTCGACACCGCCAGCCTTCCTGACCCGAGGTCGCCGACCGACCAGTACGTCGCGCCCCGCACCGCGACGGAGCGGTGGCTCGCCACGGAGTGGCAGGAACTGCTCGGTGCGGCACGGGTCGGCGTCCGTGACAGCTTCTTCGACCTGGGCGGCAACTCGCTGCACGGCACGCGTCTCATCGCCCGCATCCGGGACAGCCTCCACATCGACCTCGAGCTACGGCACCTCTACACGAGCGAGATCCTCGAGCAACTCGCCGCCCGCGTCGACGAGTCCCAGCACGCACCCGCCGAGCAGGCCATCGTGCCGACCGCACGCGACGGCGCGCTGCCGTGCACGTACCAGCAGGAGGGCTTGTGGTTCTTGCACCGGCTCGACCCCACGTCATCGATGTATCACATCTCATTCGCGCTGCGGCTGCACGGCGCGCTTGATATCGCGGCGCTGGAGCGCGCCGTGCGCGCGCTCATCGCGCGGCACGAGGCGCTGCGCACCAGGTTCGTTGAACACCAGGGCCGACCACGGCAGGTGATCGAACCGCCGTCGGCGACGTTCTCGCTGCCGGTGACGGAGCTGCCCGCCGGTGAGGTCAGCCAGTGGGCAGACACCGAGATCTACCGTCCGTTCGACCTCGCGGCCTGTCCGCTGTTTCGCATAGCGCTGGCTCGGCTGGCGCCCGGCGAGCACGTGCTGGTGATGGTGGTCCATCACATCGTCGCCGACGGCTGGTCGGCGCGGATCCTGGCCGGGGAGCTCTCCCTGCTATACGCCGCGGAGACCGGCATGGCCGAAATAGAAGCGCTGCCGACGCCGCAGGTACAGCCGGCCGACCACGCGGTCTGGCAGCGCGGCTGGTTCGACGGCGCCGAACTGGAACGTCAGGTGACCTACTGGCGCGACAAGCTGGCCGGGCTGCCCACCGTCAATTTCCCGGCCGACCGCCCCCGGCCAGCTCAGCCCACCGGCGCCGGGGATGTTCTGATCCGCCCCCTACCCGATGAGCTGGCCACCGCCGCGCGGGTCTACGCGCGAGCCAGCCACAGCTCCCTGCTCGCCGTGATGCAGGCCGCGCTGCTGACGGTGCTGGACCGGTACACCGGACAGCAGGACCTAGTGATCGGATCGATCTTCACCGGACGCACCCGGCCCGAGATCGAACCGGTCGTCGGCTTCTTCGCCAACACGCTGGTGCTGCGCACCGACATCGGCCCGAGCTCGTGCACCGCTGCCACGAGATCATCCTGGACGCCACCACCCACCAGGATGTGCCATTCGGCCTGATCGTCGACGCGCTCCAGCCCGAACGCGTCGCCGGGCGCAACCCGCTATTCCAGATCAGCCTCAGCCTGCAGCCTGCCGACATCCGGGCCGGTCTGGCGCTGGGCGCGGTGGCGGCGGAGCCGATCGACCTTACCGGCGGCTACTCACGGTTCGACATCGCCATCGACGTCATCGAGGGCACGAATCGGCTGGATCTGGTGACTGAATACTCCACCGAACTTTTCGACACCGACCGCATCGAACGTCTTCTGGACCATCTCACCGCCGCCCTCGCCAACGGCCTGGCCGCACCGGGCTCCGTCGCCGACGACATCGACATCATGACCACTGCCGAACGAGATCAGGTGCTCCAGGCCTGGAACCCGTTATCCGGCCCCCGGTTTCCGTGACAGGACGGGGCCATAGCCGGGTCGTAGTTTTCAGGAGTCCTCGGATGTAAGGAGCACCCGGTGAGTGGCAACGTCGAAGACGTCTGCGAGCTTTCCCCGCGGCCCGATGCCTGTCCCCCGGGCTTGCTGCAGGACGCGGTCCTGGGGCATGACCCCGCCTCGGTGGTGGTCCGGTCCCGCGGCGAGCAGACCGGGCGGCTGACCGGCGAGCTGACCTACGGCCAGCTGCGGGCACGCTCCAGCCAGCTCGCCCACAAGCTCACCGCCGCCGGGATCGGACCCGGCGACATAGTCGCCTTGCTGCTGGAACGGGGCCTGGACCTGCCCCTGGCCCAGCTCGCGGTCCTCAAGGCCGGCGCGGCCTGGACGCCGCTGGACCCCAGCCACCCCCCAGCCCGCCTGGCCTTCCAGGTCCAGGATGCCGCCGCCCGGCTGGTCCTCACCACCACCAGCCTCGCCGGCCTCGCACCCCCCGGGCCGGGGCTCTGGTCCCTGGACGACCCCGCCCTCCGGGCTCACCTCGACACCCTGCCCGCCACCGGACCAGACACCAGCGTCCAGCCCGCCGAACCCGCCTACCTCATCTACACCTCCGGCTCCACCGGAACACCCAAAGGCGTCCTGGTCTCCCACCACTCCGCCCTGGCCTACTGCCGCAACACCATCCAGGTCGCGGGCACCGCCCCCGGCGACCGAGTCGCCCAGGTCGTCAACCCGGCCTTCGACGTCACGATCTTCGAGATCTTCGCCACCATGCTGGCCGGCGCCACCCTGATCGCCGTCCCGCGCGAGACCATCCTCGAGCCCGCCGCGTTCACCGCGATCCTGCTGGAGGAACACGTCACCATGATGTGGGTCCCGCCGGCGGTGCTCGCCACCCTGGACCCGGAGCAGCTGGCTGGCAGCCGGCTGCGCAGCCTGTTCATCGGCGGCGAGGCGTTCAGCGCCGAGCTGGTCAACCGCTGGTCCCGGCCGGGCCTGGCCCTGCACAACAGCTACGGCCCTACCGAAACCACCGTCGTCAGCATCGACTACCTGTGCCCCACCACCCCGCTGACCGCGCCGCCGCCGATCGGCACCCCGATGCCTAACCACCGGGCCTACGTGCTCGACCGGCGCCTGCGGCTGGTGCCGGTCGGCGTCCCCGGGCAACTGCACATCGCCGGGACCGGCGTCGCGCACGGCTACCTGAACCGGGCGGGGCTGACGGCGGAACGGTTCCTGCCCGACCCCTATGCCAGCCAGCCGGGGCAGCGGATGTACGCCACCGGCGATATCGCGCGGCGGCGCCCGGACGGGCTGCTGGAGTATCTGGGCCGCGCCGACCGTCAGGTGAAGATCCGCGGCCAGCGTGTCGAACTCGGCGAGATCGAGCACGCCCTGTCCGCCCACCCCCGCATCCGCCAGTGCGCCGTCGTGCTGCGCCACGACATCCTCGCCGCCTGCATCGTCGGCGACGCCGACCCGGCCCAGCTCCGCGAGCATCTTGCCGCCCGCCTGCCCGCCTACATGATCCCGGCGGCGTTCATCCCGCTGCCCGCCCTTCCGCTCAACCCCAACGGCAAACTCGACATCCGCGCCCTGCCCGACCCCGAGTCGCTTACCGCCACCTACACGCAACCCCGCACCGATACCGAACGATGGCTGGCCGCCACCTGGACCGAACTGCTCGGCACCAGCCAGGTCGGGGCCGGGGACAACTTTTTCGGCCTCGGCGGCAACTCCCTGCACGGCACCCAGCTCATCGCCCGCATCCGCGACCACCTCGGCATCCACCTCGACCCCCGCCACCTGTTCACCAGCCCCGTCCTCGAACAACTCGCCACCCACATCGACGAGGGCGAGAAGGCAGCCGGGGATCAGGCCATCGTCCCGGTTCCCCGCACCGGCCCGCTTCCCTGCACCCACCAGCAGGAGGGTCTGTGGTTCATGCACCAGCTGAACCCGGCCTCGACCACTTACCACATCCCGTTCGCCTTGCGGCTGCACGGCAACCTCGACATCCGCGCCCTCGAACGGGCCGTGCAGGGCCTGGTGACGCGGCACGAAGCGCTGCGGACCCGTTTTATCGAGCAGGCCGGGCTGCCCCGCCAGGTCATCGACTCTCCCACGGCAGGCACCTCGCTCCCGGTAGCCGACGTCACCGAGCAAGACCTCACCGGCTGGGTAACCGGCCAAGTCCGCGAACCCTTCGACCTGGCCGCCGGCCCGGTATTCCGCGCCGCCGTCGCGCGGCTGGCACCCGGCGAGCACGCGCTGGTGCTCGTGGTGCATCACATCGTGGCCGACGGCTGGTCGGCCCGCATCCTCGGCCAGGAACTCTCAGAGCTGTATGCCGGGGCCGGCGCGGGCCTGCCGCCGCTGCCTGTCCAGCCCGCCGATCACGCGGTCTGGCAACGCGGCTGGCTGGATGAGGAGCAGCTGGAGAAGGAACTCGGTTTCTGGCGTGACACGCTGGCCGGCCTGCCGACGATCGACTTCCCGGCCGACCGGCCCCGCCCCGCGCGCCCCACCGGCGCCGGCTGGTCCACCAGCCGGCGGCTCCCCCGCGACCTCGCCGCCGCCGCCCGCGACTACGCCCGCGACAACCAGGTCTCCTTCCTCGCGGTACTGCAAGCCGCACTCGCCACTGTCCTGCACCGCTACACCGGCGCCGACGACCTGCCGATCGGCTCGATATTCGGCGGACGCACCCGCGCCGACCTCGAACCACTCGTCGGGTTCTTCGCCAACACCCTCGTCCTGCGCACCGACACCAGCGGCGACCCCGCCTTCACCGAACTCGTGGCCCGATGCCACCAGGCCGTGCTCACCGCCACCGAGCACCAGGACATCCCGTTTAGCCTCGTCGTCGACGCCCTCCAGCCCGAACGGGTAACCGGCCGCAACCCCCTGTTCCAGATCAGCCTCACCCTGCAGCCAGCCAGCACCACCCCGGGCGAGCTGACCCTCGGCCCCGTCACCGCCGGACCGCTCCAGCTCGGCGAGACCGCCGCCCGCTTCGACATCTCCATCGAAGCCATCGACACTCCCGGCGGACACCTTGAGCTCGGCATCGAGTACTCCACCGAGCTATACGACCCCGACCGGATGGAACGCCTCCTCGACCACCTCACCACCGTCCTCACCAGCGCCCTCGCCGCACCCGCCACCCCCATCGACGACCTCGAGATCATGACCCCCGCCGAACGCCACCGGGTCCTGTCCGACGGGAACGCGGACGCGGACGCGGATAGCTCCGCACCGGGCCTGCTGCATGATGCGGTCCTGGGGCATGACCCGGGATCGGTGGCGGTCCGGTCCGGCGGGGACCAGGCCGCGGAGCTGACCTACGCGCAGCTGCGGTCGCGGTCCAGCCAGCTCGGCCACGCGCTATCGGCGGCCGGGATCGGCCCGGGCGACGTGGTAGCACTGCTGCTGGAACGAGGACTGGACCTGCCGCTGGCCCAGCTCGCGGTACTCAAGGCCGGCGCGGCCTGGATGCCGCTCGACCCGCGCAATCCCCCAGCCCGGCTGGCGTTCCAGGTCCACGATGCCGCCACCCCGCTGATCCTCACCACCACCGACCTGGCCCACCTCGCCCCTCCGGGAACCACGGCATGGAACCTGGACGACCCCGGACTCCAGGAACACCTCGGCAGCCTCCCCGCAACCGGACCGCACTCCGACGTGCAGCCCGGCGAACCCGCGTACCTCATCTACACCTCAGGCTCAACCGGCACCCCCAAAGGCGTCCTGGTCCCCCACCACTCCGCCCTCACCTACTGCCGCAACACCAACCAGGCCGCCGGTACCGCTCCCGGCGACCGGGTAGCCCAGGTGATCAACCCGGCCTTCGACGTCGCCATCTTCGAGATCTTCGCCACGCTCCTGGCCGGCGCCACCCTGATCACCTTCTCCCGCGAAACCGTCCTCGACCCCGGCGTGTTCACCGCCGCGCTGCTGGAGGAACAGGTCACGACGATGTTCCTGCCGCCCGCGGTGCTCGGCACGCTGGACCCCGGACCACTGGCCGAGGCCCCTCTCCGCTGCCTGTTCATCGGCGGGGAAGCGTTCAGCGCCGAGCTGGTCAACCGCTGGTCCCGGCCCGGCCTGGCCGTGCACAACAGCTACGGCCCGACCGAGACCACCGTCTCCAGCTTCGACTACCTATGCCCGCCCACTCCTCTCACCACGCCACCCCCGATCGGCGCCCCGATGTCCAACCACCGCGCCTACGTACTCGACGCAGCGCTGCGGCCGGCGCCGGTCGGTGTCCGCGGCGAACTGTACATCGCCGGGATCGGTGTCTCGCATGGTTACCTGAACCGGCCGCAGCTGACCGCCGAGCGATTCCTGCCCGATCCGTTTGCCGTCCAGCCGGGACAGCGGATGTACGCCACCGGCGACATCGCGCGGCGGCGGCCGGACGGGCTGCTGGAGTATCTGGGCCGCGCCGACCGTCAGGTGCAGATCCGCGGCCAGCGGGTCGAACTCGGCGAGATCGAGCACGCCCTGTCGGGCTGCCCCGGAGTCCGCCAGTGCGCCGTGCTGCTGCACCGGGACACCCTCGCCGCCTACGTGGTCGGTGACACTGACCCCGGGCAGCTCCGCGAGCATCTTGCCGCCCAGCTGCCCACCTACATGATCCCGGCGACCTTCATCTCGCTGCCCGCCCTCCCGCTCAACCCCAACGGCAAGCTCGACATCCACGCCCTGCCCGACCCCGAGCCCCTCGCCGCCACCTACACCGAACCCCGCACCGACACCGAACGATGGCTCGCCACTGCCTGGGCCGAACTGCTCGGCACCGACCGGATCGGAGCCGGAGACAACTTCTTCGGCCTCGGCGGCAACTCCCTGCACGGCACCCAGCTCATCGCCCGCATCCGCGACCACCTCGGCATCCACCTCGACCCTCGCCACCTGTTCACCAGCCCGATCCTCGAACAACTCGCCACCCGGCTGGATGAGGGCTCTGAAGGCGACCCGGTCGCCGGCGACGGCATCGTCGTCACGCTCCAGCCGCACGGCACGCGGCCGCCGCTGTTTTTCGTGCACCCCGTCGGCGGCTCCGTGGCGCAGTACGTGCGCCTGACCCGCCTGCTCGGCGAGGAACAGCCTTTCCACGCCCTGGAGGATCCGGGACTGCACGGCCAGCCGCTGGCCGACGAGCTTGCCGAGCGCGCCAAGCAGTACGTCGCGGCGATCCGGCGAATCCAGCCCGAAGGGCCCTACCAGCTCGGCGGCTGGTCGCTCGGCGGCGTCCTCGCCTTCGAGATGGCACGGCAGCTGGCCGCGGGCGGCGCCGATGTCGCATCGGTCATCGCTCTCGACTCCGGGCTGCCGGAGCAGGCAGACGATCCACTGCCCTACGCGGACATCATGGCCGGCTTCATCCGTGACGTCTGCGGCATCGCCGGGGTGCGACCGCCGGAGGCCGACCCCGCCCGCCTGCCCAGCCTGGACGGCCTGGACGGCCTGGACGAAGGTGAGCTGGAGAATCTGGCCCTGGACCTGCTCGATCGCAGCGGCCTGCTCCCCTCCGGGACCCGTACGGAGATGCGCGCACGGATGCGGGTCTTCGCCGCGAACACCAGGGCCTATGTCTCCCACCGGCCGCGGCCCTTCTCCGGACGCACGGTCCTGATCCGTGCGGCGGGCACCGTCGAGACGGACGACTCGGCGGCCTGGCGGGCCGTCGCACCGCGCCTCGAGGTCGTGACCGTACCCGGCGACCACTACACCCTGCTCCAGGTACCGCACCTGGACGCTCTCACCGCCGCGCTGCGCGACAGCCTGCACGGAGAACAGAAGGAGGGCTCATGACCGCGGCACCGGTGTCCATGCGCAGGTTCAGCGTCTTCTGGTTCGGGGAGTTCATCTCGCTCACTGGATCGGCCATTTCCGGCTTCGCCCTGCTGATCTTCCTCTACCTGAGAGTGGAATCTGGCCTGATCCTCGGCATCGCTTACGCGCTGCCCATCCTGCCGTTCATGGCGTTCTCGCCGTTCGCGGGGCCGCTGGTGGACCGGTGGGGAGCCCGGCCGTGCCTGTTCGCCAGCAACATAGCCGACCTGGCGAACGTCGCGAGTATTGGCGTGCTGCTTTACACACACTCGTTCCACGTCTGGAACGTGTATCTCTACGTCTGCCTGGCCTCGTTCATCAAGGCGCTGCAGCTGAACGCCTTCGAAGCAGGGGTGCCGCGGCTGGTGCCCAAGTCGCAGCTCGGACGGGCCAACGGGCTGCGGATGCTGGCCACCGGGATCTCCGCGATCATCGGGCCGGTGATCTCCGGGACATTGCTGGTGACCATCCACATGTCAGGCATCATCGTTTTGGACTGCGTGTCCTTCGTCTTTGCCCTGGTCTCCCTGGTGTTCGTGCGGATCCCGAGTGACCGAGGACAGCCGGCCACCGGCAGCGATGAAGCGGCCAGCGAGTCACGGTCGCTGCTTGGCGACTTCCGGGAGGCGTCACGGTATGTGGCCGCCCGGCCCGGCCTGGTCGCGCTGATGATCCTGCTTGGCATCACCTCGTTCGGCGTTGGCTTCGCCGAACTGCTGTTCCGGCTGATCATCCTGGCGTTCTCCTCGGTGTGGGCCGTAGGGGTGGTGATGTCGGTGGGCGCGGTCGGCATGGTTGCCGCCAGTCTCGTACTCAGCGTGACCGGCTGGCCGCGCCGCCAGGTCCCGGCGGCGCTGGGCGCGTCCGGGTTTTTCGCGGCCTCGATGGTCGTTGCCTGCCTGCGGCCGAGCGTCCCGCTGATAGCCGCCTGCGCGTTCGTCTTCCTGGCTAGCACGACGGTCATCATCCGCACCGTCCAGACCGCCTGGCAGCTGAAGGTGGAACCACACATGCTGGGCCGGGCCGCCGCGCTGAAAAACGCGTTCATCGTCATCCCGCAGGCAATCGCCGACATCCTCGCTGGCTGGCTGGCGGATGTCATGACCCCGCTGATCGGTAAGGAGCAGGTGCACTCGAGGTTCGTCGCGACGCTGGTCGGCGGCGGGCCGGGGCGCGGATGCGCGCTGGTGCTCATGTCGGCCGGCGTGCTCGTGGGGATCTTCGTACTGCTTGTCTCGCTGAACCCACGGCTGCGGCACCTGGAAGACGAATTGCCTGACGCCCTGCCGGATCCCGCGCAGCAGCCGGACGCCGACACGCTGATCGCGCAGGAGCTCTCATGACAGACCGGACCGACCCGATTCCCGACCTGGATCTGGCGCGGCCAGATCTCCGCCTCGACGCGGAACTCCACGGCCTGTTCGACGATCTGAGACGGGAACACCCGGTGTTCTGGCACGGGCCGAAGAGCCACGCTGGGTTCTGGTCGGTGGCAGGCTACGACGACACGGTGCGGGTGTACCGGGACGTGGGGACGTTCTCCGCCGAGCACGGGATGACCCTGGACAGCCTGCAGCCAGAACGGGACCCAGCCGCGGGGATGATGGTCGAGGTCACCGATCCGCCGCAGCACCGGCGGCTGCGCCGCGGGATCGGCGCGTTCTTCTCCGATGGCGCCGTCGCGGCCATGGCACCGGAGGTCGACGAGATCGTGGTCCGGCTGCTGACAGACATCCGCGGCCAGAGGGCGCCGACGGACTTCGTCGCGGCCTTCGCCGGGCGGGTCACCACTCAGGTGGCGAGCCTGCTCCTTGGGCTGCCGCCGGAAGACCTGGACTGGATCACCGACCGGACCTCGCGGGTCTTCCTGTCCGGTGGGACCGAGTCGCGGGAGCAGGCGGCGCGGGCCAACTGGGAGCTGCAGGCCTATTTCTCCCGGCTGGTGCGCTCCGGCCGACGCGGAACGGGGGTACGCGGGCTGGTGCAGCAGCTGACGGAGGGCAGCTCGAACCGCGAGGGACTGACCAAAGGCGAGGTGATCCTCAACTCGCTGAACCTCGCCATCGCCGGCACCCAGACCACCCGCTGCTCGCTGAGCACGATGCTGCTGGCCCTAATTGAGCACCCCGGCGCGCTGTCGGAAATACACCTGGACGAGCGGCTTGTCGCCACGACCGTGGAGGAGGCGGTGCGCTGGGCCAACCCGGTGCGGCATATCACGCGCGTGACGACGCGGGAGATCGAACTCGGCGGCCAGCGGATACCGGCCGGCGAGCCGGTGGTCGTGTGGCCGTTCTCCGCCAACCGCGACGAGACGGTGTTTCCCATGCCGCATGTCTTCGACATCCGCCGACGTCCGAACCCGCACATCGGCTTCGCCACCGGCACGCACAGCTGCCCGGGATCGGGCCTGGCGCGCCTGGAGATGCGCACCACGCTCAGCCGCCTGGCCGAGCTGTTCTCGGCCGTGGAGCTGGCCGAGACACCGCGGCCGATCATGTCGAATTTCCTGCACGGCTACGAGCAGCTGCCGGTGCGCTTCACGGCGCGGGTGACGGATCCGCGGCCCGCCGTTACCCCCGCTTTAGGGGACACCTGGAGGCCGTCCAAGGTGAATATGTTGCTGAACATGGACCTACCGGCTCTAACCGACGTGCTGTGGGCCCGAGCCAGCCAGCAGCCCGGCGACGTCGCCTATGAATACGCTGAACCCTCACGGACGGTCAGTTCCCTGACCTACAGCGGTCTCGCCGGCCGGGCGTCGGCGCTGGCTGGACAACTCGCGGCGTGCGACCCAGGTCCGGTGCTTCTCGCCTATCCAGCCGGGCTCGACTACGTGGTCGCGGTATTCGCCGCGTTCCTCGCCGGGCGGCCAGTGATCCCGGCTTATCCCCCCGGGCGGCAGGCTGACACCGAGCGCCTGGCCGGAATAGTAGCTGACGCGCGGCCGACGGCCGTGCTGGCCGAGCGCCGTTATGCGGAGATCGCGGTACCAACGGTGCTGGCCGTCCCGGGCGCGGAGGCCGATGACACGCCGTGGCGGCCACCGGACGAAACGCGGGCACACGACATCGCGATTGTTCAGTACACCTCTGGCAGCACGGGCACACCGCGAGGCGTGCTGGTCCGCCACGAGGGCGTGGCGGCCAACACCGCGGCGATCGCCGCGCGCTTCGGGCTCACGGCCGATTCCCGAGCCCTGACATGGCTGCCGCCGTTCCACGACATGGGTCTGATCGGCGGTCTGCTCACACCGATGGCGGCGGGATTCCCGATGCGCATCCTGTCACCTACGGACTTCCTGAAGGCACCGCTGTGGTGGCTGGGCCAGATCGGCGAGACCGGCACCACCGTCACCGGCGGCCCCAACTTCGCCTACGACCTGTGCGTGCGGCGGGCCCGCACCGACAACGCGGTGAACGGCCTGGATCTATCCGGCTGGCAGGTCGCGTTCAACGGCGGCGAGCCAGTCAAGCAGCGCACGTTGACCGAGTTCGCGCGGAAATTCGCCCCGGCTGGTTTCCGGCCCGAGGCGTTCCTGCCCTGTTACGGCCTAGCCGAGGCGACGCTGATGGTGAGCTGCCGCCACTGGCCCGGGACCGGCGCCGGAGACGAGCCGGTCAGTTGCGGCCAGCCGGTCCCGGACCAGCGGCTCGCCGTCGTGGACCCGGAGACGGGGCACGTCATCGTGTACCGCGGTGTCAATCACCACGCCGTGGACATCGAGGCCGCCGCGCTGGAGGCCGCGGGGCACACCGGGCGCGCCGCCGCCGCGTTCCTCGCCGACATCGGCCACCAGCAACTGCCGGTACTCATCCTGGAGGTCCAGGGACATCCGGACGAACAGCTCGGCGCGGCCATTCGCGCCGCCGTCCTCGAGAGGACAAGTCTGCTGCTGGCGGTGGTCGCCCTTGCCCCGCCCCGCTCGCTGCTACGGACGTCCAGCGGCAAGGTCCGCCGCCAGGCCGTGCGCGAGGCGTTCCTGGCCGGAGTCTACGACGACGCGGTGGCCGGCGACCGCGCCCCGCTAGCCGCGCTGGCGGCACATCGCGCGCGTGCGGTGGCGGCCGCCGACCTGGCCGAGCTGGTGTGCGGGATCGTCGCCGAGGTCTGCGAACTGCGGGACTGCGGGCCAGCCGACACGCTCGCCGGGCTCGGCGTCGACTCGGTGCGTGCGGCGGAAGCGGGAGCCGTGCTCGAGCACGCGCTCGGCCTCACGGTCCCGCTCGAGGCGATTCTCGGCGTGGCGGCCGTGGGTGACGCCGCGGACGCGCTGCTCGAGCGGTGGATCGCCGACGGCGCCACGCCGGATGTGATTCGCGATCGTGTCCGGATGGCCTGCCAGAGCACGGGGACATGATGGATCTCACCACGGGCCGGGGCCTGGTCCGGCGCTGGCGGTCCGCGGCCACGCAGGCGCCGACCGCGCCAGGACCGGCGCGGCTGTCGACCGTCCAGCGCGGCGTCCTCGTCTTCGAGCGCCTGCACCCAGGCACATCCGTCTTCAACCTGCATTTCGCGGCGCGGCACACCGGACCGCTCG
Organism: Streptosporangiaceae bacterium; assembly: GCA_050012355.1. GTDB lineage: Bacteria > Actinomycetota > Actinomycetes > Streptosporangiales > Streptosporangiaceae > JBEKHI01. The sequence continues at coordinate 14,068 of JBEKHI010000034.1, forward strand.
ACGAGGGCCGCCTTGATGCCGCCCTGGCCGCGGTCGTGGCCCGCCACCCCGCGCTGCGCAGTTCGTTCACCGAGGACGACAGCGGCTGGTCCCGGGTCATCCGCGAGAGCGGCGGCATCACGGCCGGCTGGACGGACCTGCGGCACCTGCCACCGGGAGAACGCCTCGGCGCGGCGCTCGCGCACGCCGGGCAGGTCGCGGCCGGGCCCTTCGACCTCGAGCACGGCCCGCTGGCGCGCCTGCACGGGATCCGGCTGGCCGATGGCGAGCGGCTGCTGGTCTTCGTCGCGCACCACCTGGTGTGCGATGGCGGCTCGATGCGGGTTCTGCTGGCCGATCTGGAAGTGGCGTACGACGGTGCCGCGGCCGGGGCGCCGACCATGGAGGCACCGACAGCCGAGGCCGCCCCTGGGGCGCTTGAGTACTGGAAGACGCAACTGGCCGGGCTGCCAGAACTTGACCTGCCGGCCGACCGCCAGCGTCCGGCCCGCCCGACGTTCCGGGCCGGCTCGGTACGGGTCGCCCTGCCAGCGGAGCTGGTCGCCGCAGCCGAGGATCTGGGACGCCAGGAGAAGGCCACCCTCTTCATGGTGGTGCTGGCCGCCTACCAGCTGCTGCTCGCCGAGTACAGCGCGCAGCAGGACTTCGGCGTCGGCGTACCGGAGGCGGGCCGGTCCCAGCCGGGACGCCACCGCGCGGTCGGGTTGCTATCCGACATGCTCGTGCTGCGAGCCGACCTGTCCGGCCGGCCGAGCTTCCGCGAGCTGGTGCGCCGGGTCCGGGCCACCGCCCTTGCCGCGCTTCGCCATCGCGGCGTGCCGTTTGAGGACCTGGTGGCCGCGATCGCACCCGGCCGCGGCCTCGGCACCGCGTTTGTACGCGCGGGCCTGGCCTTTCACGGTGACTGGGGTTCGCCAACGCTCGGCGGGTACCCGCTGAAGCGCACGCTGGTCCAGCGGCCCGGCCTGCGCTACGACGTCGACCTGCACCTGTGGCGCGAGCACGGCGGCCTTTACGGAACCTGGGACTACAGCGCCGAGGCGTTCACCCCAGCGACTGCCGAGCGCATGGCCGCGCAGCTGTCCGTGCTGCTCTCCCGCGCACTGGCCTGCCCCGAGCAGCCGGTCGACACCATCGACCTGCTGGTGGCCGAGGACCGCGAGTGCCTGGTTCGCTGGGAGCACGGCCCGCTCACCGATGATCCGGACACCACGCTGACCGAGCTGTTCGCCGCTCAGGTCGCGCGCGTCCCCGACGCCATCGCGATCGAGGACGCCCATCGCGGGCTCACCTATCGCGGGCTCGATGAGCGTTCTAACCAGCTGGCCCAGCTGCTGCGCGAGCGCGGAGTCGAAGCCGGGCACATCGTCGGCATCCGCCTGGGCCGCGGCGTCGACCTGGCCGTGGCGATGCTTGGCATCCTCAGGTGCGGCGCCGCCTACCTGCCGCTCGACCCCGCGTATCCGGCCGACCGGACCGAGTACATGCTCGCCGACAGCGGCGCGCGCCTCGTCGTTACCGAAGCCGAGCTGGCCGAGCTCCACGAGCATGCGATCGCGGAGACCGGCATCGGCCCGGCATCTCCGGACCAGCTCTGCTACGTGCTGTACACATCGGGATCCACCGGTCGGCCCAAAGGCGTCCTGCTCACCCACCGCAACGCCGTCCCAATGGTGCGGTGGGGCTCGCGGGAGTTCACCCCGGAGCAGCTGTCACGGGTGCTGGCCTCGACATCGATCTGCTTCGACGTCTCGGTGTTCGAGTTCTTCGTAACGCTGTGCGCCGGCGGGACGGTCGTCGTGGTCGAGAACGCGCTCGCGCTGCTCGCGGACCCGCCGGAGGTGAGCATGGTCTGCGCCGTGCCGTCGGCAGCGCGCGCCCTGGCTTCCGTCGGTGCGTTCCCTCCCAGCGTGAAGGTGGTCGGCCTCGCGGGCGAGGCGGTGACCGGGAGGCTCGTCGAGGACCTGTACGCGACCGGTCACGTGGAGGCCGTCGTCAACTTGTACGGCCCCACCGAGGACACGACCTACTCCACCTGCGCCCGGCTGCTGCCCGAGGAACAGCCGCCGCCGATCGGCGCCCTGCTCCCGCACGGTCGTGGCTACGTGCTCGACCGGGCCTTGCGGCAGGCCCCAGTAGGAGCGGCCGGCGAGTTGTATCTGGCCGGGCGCGGACTGAGCCTCGGCTATATCAACCAGAGCGGGCTGACCGCGACGCGCTACGTACCCGACCCGTTCGCGGCCGCACCGGGCGAGCGCATGTACCGCACCGGTGATCTGGTGCGGTACCGGCCCGACGGTTCGCTGCTGTACCTGGGCCGCCGGGATTTCCAGATCAAAATCAGGGGCCAGCGAATCGAACTCGGCGAGATCGAGAACACGCTGCAGCGCCATCCCCGCGTCCACGAGGCGGTGGTCGCCTTGACGGACGACCGGCTGGTCGGCTACATCACGGCACGCGAACCCGGTGCGTGTGACCTTGACGATGTCCGCGGCTATCTGCGCGGCACGCTTCCGGTAGTCATGGTTCCCAGCAGCCTCATCCTGCTGGAAGCACTACCGCGGACCCCGAACGGCAAAGTAGACCGCCTGGCGCTACCAGCACCGGCCGCGGTGGCCGGCGTCGGCGGTGAGCCCCCAGCCGGACCCGCCGAGGAACTGGTCGCGGATATATGGCGGGAGATCCTGGGACTGGACGCGGTCGGCCGCGACGATGACTTCTTCGACGTCGGCGGCGACTCGCTGCTAGCTGGCCAGGTGATCAGCCGCCTGCGCGCACGCGCCGGCGTGGCTCTGCCGCTGCGGCTGGTGTTCGAGCACTCGCGCCTGTCAGAACTCGCGGCGGCGTTGCCTGGGCCGCGGCGCGATCACACTGATCCCCCGGTGGTGCCCAGGTCGCCTGATGCCGAGCCGGTGCTGTCCTTCGACCAGCAGCGGCTGTGGCTGGAATGCCAGTTCCGGCCGAACGTCGCCTACAACGTGCATGGACGGCAGTGGCTAACCGGCGCGCTGGACATCGCCTTGCTCCAGCGCAGCATCCGGGCGATCGTCGCCCGGCACGAGAGCCTGCGCACCACCTTCCACCTGAACGGCGGACGGCCGGTGCAGCGGGTATCGGAGCCCGATCCCGGCTGGCAGGTCACGGTGGAGGACCTGTCCGGGGACGAGGCGTCCGCCGAAGCGGCCGCCGAGCGGTTGGCGGACAAGCAAGCGGCGAAGTCATTCGACCTGGCCCGCGGTCCCCTGTTCGCGTGCCTGCTGGTGCGACTGGACGACAACCGCCACCTGCTGAGCATGACGATTCATCACATCGTGGCGGACGGCAGGTCGGTCGCGGTGATCATGCGTGAGCTGTCGGCGCTTTACCGCGCCAGCGGAGACGCCGAACTCGCCGCACTTCCGGACCTGCCCGTCCAGTACCGCGACTACGCCGTGTGGCAGCGCGGCGGGTTGACCGGCGAGCGGCTGGCCGGGCAGGTCGCCTACTGGCGTGACCAGCTGGCCGGTGCCCCGCCCGCGTTGACGCTGCCCACGGCGCGTCGGCGCTCGCCCGCTCAGGGGGCCATCGGCGGCAAGGTAAGCGTGGAGCTCGGGGCTGAGGGCGCCCAGGCGCTGGACCGGCTGTGCCGGGACCACCAGGTCACCCCGTTCATGGCCATACTCGCGGCGGCGGCGACAGTACTTCGCCGCTGGTCCGGCCAAGACGACCTGGTCATCGGGGTTCCGGTGGACACCCGCAGCTCGGCGGCGGGTACCGAGATGCTGGTCGGGATGTTCGTCAACACGGTGCCGCTGCGCGTCAGGCTGGACGGCGACCCGGTGTTCGCCGAGGTGCTGGACCGGGTCCGCAAGGCGTGCCTGGACGGGTACGTCAACCACAGGCTGACTCCTTTCGAGGTGCTAGTCGGGCAGCTGCACGCGGTCCGCGACCCCTCGCGGACGCCGGTGTTCCAGGTGCTAGTGAACATGATCCAGAGCGCCGAGAAGGAGTGGCAGCTGCCCGGAATCTCGGTCCGGACCCCGCAGCACCCGGCGCAGCCAAGCAAGTTCGACCTCAACCTCGATGTGCTGGACCGCGGCGACGGATACCGGTTCGACCTGCTGTATCACGCGGACCGGTACGAGGCCACGATGATGCGCGCGTTTCTCAGTCAGGTACGCGCGCTGCTCGTCATAGCGACCGGCCACACGGTGCGCGGAATCCTCGAATACGACCTGACCGAGGCATCGCCGCGGCCGACCACTCGCAACGCTCAGCTCGCCGGGAGCGCGGAACGAGGAGACTGGGCGGTCGAGCGGTTCGGCCTCACCGCGCGGGATCGGTTCGCGTTCGTCTCCGGCGCCGAGGGCCTGCTGTTGTCCGCGACCACTACCGCCGAAGCCGCGGGCGCCGCGATGACCCGTCCCGGCACCGCGACCGCCACCGAACCCGCCGCATTGCTGAAGTTCCTGCGTGACACATTGACGACTGCCGTCTATCTGTCGGCGCCGGTCCTTCGGACCCTGTCGCCCACTGCCGGACCGGTCCTGCCGCGGCTGCGGTTCGCGTTCCTCGCCAACACCGGCGCCCTGACCGCGCACGACGTACAGCTGGTCCGTCGGCTCGCCCCCGCGTGCCAGGTGATCGCCGTGTACCGGCCGGCCGTGGCGGGGCGGCCGACCGCGGTCTACGAAGTGCCAGCGCGGTGGCCCGTCGAGACGGCGCCCCTGCGCGTGCCGGCGGGGTTCGCGATCGACGGGCCGGCGACGTTGCGCAACGCCGCCGGAACTGTCGCCGCGATCGGTGAGGTGGCCGACCTCGGTGGCCACGACCCGGTACGCAGCGGCGCCGATGGCCTGCTGGAATTCGCGGGACCGGCGGGTCCGGACCCGCTAGAAACCGTGGCGACGATACGGGACCTGCCTGGCGTGCGCGACGTGGCGGTGGTCCCGTACACCGACGCCGACGGGCACCCCGCGCTGGCCGCGTACATCGTTGACCCTGATCGATCGGCCGACCTGCGACGGCTGCGGCAGCACCTGGTGACGCGGCTGCCCGAATACCTGGTCCCGCGCCGGGTGGTGGCGCTGGACCGGCTGCCGCTGACCGGCGACGGTGAGCACGACACGGCGGCTCTGGCGGCGGTGGAGCTGACGGCGGTGGAGATGCAACCGGAGGATCACACCGATCGGGCGAGAGGAAACAGCCATGAATGACTCCGTTGACCAAGCCAGGACCGAAGAGGAGCTGGTCGAGCAGATTCTGGCCATAGTGCGCGAGATCCTGGGCAGACCGCACATCATCGCCGATGACGACGTCATGGACCATGGCGGCACCTCGCTATCCATTGTGCGCATCCTGGCCGAGACGAGCCGGACGCTGGGTCTGGACGTCAATCCGCGCGACCTGGGCGGATCGGTAACGGCCCGCGCTCTAGCCAAGGCCGCTCGCTGAGCGTCTGCCGACCCCGCCGAGACGAAACGAGCTGACCGCCATGACCGATTCAGAAACCGACACCGCCACTGAGCACTCGCTGAGCGAACAGGAGCTCAAGACATTCTGGGACCAGGGCTTCATCGGTCCCTTCAAGGTCATAGACGAGAACGAGATGACCACCATCTGGCGCACCGAGCGGCTAGCCCTGATCGATCGTGCTAACGCGATCTACACCGAGGAGTGGGCGGTCTCGGGTAACACGAATATCTCCAACTACGACCGGCACATGGACAACGACTTCCTGGCCGATCTCATCATGAACCCGCGGATCGTCGACCGGGTAGCCAGCGTGCTGGGGCCTGACGTGTTGTGCTGGCGCACCGAGTTTTTCCCGAAGTACCCCGGCGACGAAGGCACCGACTGGCACCAGGCGGATACGTTCGCCAACGCCTCGGGTAAGCCACAGATCATCTGGCCCGAGGACTCGGACTTCGGCGGCACCATCACGGTATGGACGGCATTCACCGAGGCCACCACCGACAACGGCTGCCTGCAGTTCATTCCCGGTTCGTACGCGAAGATGAACTACGACGAGACCAAGGTCATGGAGTATGAGCCGGACCGGATCAACCAGGAAGTCAAGAGCGGGACCCGGCGCGGCTTCTTCGGCTACGACTACCGACAACTGCAGATCGACCCCGAATTCGAACCTGACGAGACCAATGCCGTTCCCATAGTGCTGCGCCCCGGCGAGGCGGTGATGTTCTGGTCGACCCTGATGCACGCGTCCTATCCGCACTCGGGCAAGAGCGACACGATGCGGCTCGGCTTCGCCTCGCGGTTCGTCCCCACATCCACCCACATCTATCCCGACACTGATGTTGTCGAGGAGTACGGGGGCAAGGTGAGCCTGGAACGTTACGGCGCGGTGCTGGTAAGCGGCGAGAACCACTACACGCATAACCGGATCGCGACGCACACCGCGACCGGCCGCCCGTTCCGCAGGCCCTGACCAGACGGCCGATCCAGTTCGAGCCCGGAAGGCGTCATGCAGACCTGGACCCAATCCCCAGCCGCCACGGCGGACCGGCGAAGCACGGCGCTGGCCGACCTCGTCTCGCAGATCCGCCAGCTGGAAGGCCTGACCGATCAGGTCGGCCCGTTCGCCCTTCCCTCGGCTACCTGCGACCGAGCCCCGGAACTGGTCACGGCCATGTGCCGAAAGCTTGGCATCCCGCTGTCCTTCGACGCCGTTGGCGACCGGGAGAGTGACTTCGCCGTCACCGCTCTGGCCGCGGGGATCCAGGCCGCGCAGCGCAGGCCAGAACTGAACGGCCTCGACGACGCCGCGGTCGAGGACCTGGCATCGCGGGCGTGCAGTATCCGCGACGAACAAGACGCCGGAATCCGGTTCCACCGGATCATCCGCGCTGGAGGCACCCTGATCACCGCCCTGGAGGCAGGTCCGCAGGACGCCCCATCCATCCTGCTCTCCCCGGCGTGCGCGATGCCGGACCGACTCTCCCTGCGCTGGCTGAAGGCGCTGAGCGCATCTCACCGATGCGTCGTCCCGCAGACCCGTGGCACCAGTGAGCCGGTCGACGACCCCAGGTCATTCGACGAACGCGGATACGACGTCCCATCCCAGACCGGGGATCTGATCGCCGTTATCGAGCAGCTAGGTCTCGCCCCGGTCCACATGATGGGCCTGTGCGGCGGCGCGGTCCTGGCTCTGCTGGCGGCCGCGAAGCGGCCAGAGCTGATCGGCTCCCTGAGCCTGTGGCACGCCGACCTCGAACTGGGGCCGGAGGCGGAGAAGTCCGAGCACCAGGTGAACCTGCGCGGTCTGCTCGACCTGGCCTCGGAGTCGCGGGACACCGCCGACTGGATGCGCGGCCGGCTAGTCAGTGGCCCGATGAAGGGCCTACCCGACGACGTGGGCCCCCTGGTCGTCCGGCCGTACGCCACGACGGAGCTGTTCTACCGCTACGCCAAGCTCACCGGGTCGACCATGCACTGGGACTCCCGCGCGACGGCGGCGCAGGTGAAGCAGCCGTGCCTGATCGTCACCAGCCGTGACGATCACACCGCGCACCCGGCTGGGTCACGACGCCTGGCCGAGATCATGGCGGACGCGCACTTGGTGATCACGGAGCACGGTACGCATCTCGACGCGTTCAAAGCGACACCCGAGCAGGTATCGTGCCTGTCCGGGTTCTTGAGGACCCGCCACGATCGCTGAGCGGCACCGGCAGCGGCTCACCGGACGCCGGACGCCAGGCGCTCGAGCAGTTCCGCCGGAGCGTCCATGAACCTGTGGTGCCGTCCGGGGAACACCTGGAACTCAGTGTCGCCGCAGGCGGCCCAGCCGTTCATCTCCGCTGGCCTCACCTCCGCGTCGTCCGACCAGCCGATCGCGGTGACCGGACAGATCGACCGCACCGGCTGAGGGACGACGTAGTGGCGACTCACCTCAACGTCAGCCCGCAGGACCCGCACATAGACGGCCACGAGCTCCTGGTGGGGCTCCTGGCCCTGGTCCCTGATCATCGCCGCGAGCTCAACGGCCAACTCGGTGTCGTCCATGGCGAGCATGCGGCTGACCGGGCCGTCCTGCGGAGCTACCTGTGAGGATACGAACAGCCGCGCGGGTCCCGGCAGCGATGATCGCTCCAGTTGCGTGGTGGCTTCGTAAGCGGCCAGTGCGGACCAGCAGTGTCCGAAGAACGCATAGGGCACGTCCAGATACGGCGCGAGTCCGCCGATCATCGCGGCCGCCAGCTCCGCGAAGGTGCGCGGCATCGCCTCGCCGAACCGGCTGATCCGGCCCGGCAGTTCGACCGGCAGAAACTCGACGCCGTCCAAGTCCGGCGGCCACGAACCGAAGATGCCGGTTCCGCAGCCGGCGTGCGGGATGCAGAAGATCCTCGAAGCCGCCGTCGGCGAGGGCGCGCGCTGCAGCCAGGGTGAGGTCTTGGACATGTCTCGGGGGATCCGAGCGCTCACCGCGCCCCGCCAGGTAGCACGGCCTCTCGCACCACCGGCAGTTCCGCGCCGTCACGCGGGATCGCCGAACCGAGGACCCGGACCCGTTCCCCAGCGTCCTCGACGCGCAGGCGCCCGCCGCGCTCCGACAGTTGCGTCGCGCTCAGCGAGCGCCGTCCGAGCCGCTGGGACCAAAACGGCGTGAGCTTGCAGTGCGCGGTGACGCAGACCTGATCCTCATCCACCCCCAGCGCCGGGAAAAAGGTCCGGGACACGAAGTCGCCTTCCGACTCGGCGCGGGCCGTCACGATGTGGCCGCGGAACGGCTGCCGGGCCAGCGCGGCGAAATCCGGTCGTGTCCGGGCCACGGCCTGCTGCGACCCCACCTCGATCAGGATGTCGTCGGTGGAGACGTAGCTGCTCACCGCCTTCACACCGAGCGCTTCCAGTAGCCCGGCCGGCGGCTCCGCTGGAGTAAGCGAGGCCCGGGGCAGGTCAATGGCAATCAGATCGCCGGCCCGCTCGGCGCACAGCACACCGTTATCCGATACGAAACGGAGCCGGGGGGCCGCGGTGTTCTCGGCGCGCTCGAACAGGCAGCGCGCGCTGGCGATCGTGGCGTGCCCGCACAGGTTGATCTCCGCGGACGGAGTGAACCAGCGCACCAGGTAGGCCGCGGGCTCCAGCGGCGCAAGGAACGCCGTGGTCGGCAGGCCGACGCGGTGCGCTGTCTCCTGCATGGCCTCGGTGCTCGGGAGCCGCTCGCACAGCGCGACGGCTGCCGGGTTCCCGGCGAACTGGGCGTCGGCGAAGGTGTCAACTATACGAATGGGTTCGTTCATCAACGATGTTTCCCTCCCAGCTACGGAACAGCCGGTCGATCGCCGCGCCCATCCCCCATACCTCCTGGTAGGAAGGGCCGCCATCCATCCCGGAATCGATGTCGCGCTGGCGCGCGTAGGCGGCCGTCGTCCACTCAGGAGTGGCCGGGTACCTGTGGTGGTAGTCGTGGTTAGGCAGGTCGCCGACCACGACAAGCAGTCGCGAGGGCAGGTGATAGCACAGCGTCGCGGCGGTCCAGCGGATCCAGGCCACCGTCTGCTGGCCAAGGGGGGCGCTGCGCGCCGGCACTGGCGCGCCGCAGAACCGGGCCGCGGTGTTCGCCGCGGTATAGAAACGGTGGCCGTACTCCGGGATGCGCGGTGCGAGCCACTCGTGCTCGCCAAGCCGGTCCAGCAGGGCGCTAAGCTGCGCGAACACGATGACCGGAGCTATGAAGGCGAGTACCAGGACCAGCAGGCCGCGCGGGCACCAGAACGGCACCGACAGCCACCCGCACAGCCACATGACGGCGGCCAGGCGCCGCCAAGCGCCGTGTCTTAGGTTGCTGCTGATCCGGCCATACGCACCGCGCCAGTAGAACACCGGCGACAGGAAGACGATCCACGCCCGCCGCCACAGCGCCGCGTGCGACATCCCCGGCCGGAAACCCAAAGCGATGAGGAACTGCACCGGCGGGTCGTTCTCGGTGGCGAAGATCTCGCGGCGGTGGTGGTTGTCGAAGTGCTCTTCCTTGAACTCACGGAAGGTGTGGAACACGCTTAGCACCGTCACGGCCTCGCCCCAGAAGCCGTCACGGACGGCGTTTCCCGAGAACCGGCGGTGCAGCGCCTGATGGGCGATGACCAGGACCATCATGCGTTCGCCGCAGACCGTCAGGAACCAGCCGAAAAGCAGCAGCAGATACCATTCCTGGACCATTGCCGCCACCGCATACGCCGAGACCGCCAGCCCCGCCAGGAACAGCGACAGGGTCACCGCGAGGTAGCTAGTCCAGGTGTGCCGTAGCAGCGGCTTCTGACCTGGCAGGGCCTTGCCGGTCTGCCAGGTCCAGAAATGTTGCGTCCATGCCGGGAAGCGCAGATAGGTCGCCCGCACATCGGTCACGGTGTCACCTCGCCGCCGGCACCCGGCTTGCCCGAGACGCTGCCCCCACGCCGGACTCCGCGGTGAGCCGGTCGAAGAACGCGATCCACAGACTCCACATCTCGTCGGCCGCGTCCAGGACCGCGCGCTCCTGCTCGGCCGTGAAGTCCGTCAGCAGCGCGTGATTGGCCTCCTCGACATGCCCCGGCTCCTGCTCGACGTGGATGGAGACCCACTCGTTGTCGGTGGCCCCGGTACTGCGTTCGATGGCCTTGCCGATGCTGGAAACCATGAGAAGGTCGGTGGTCTCGGTAGCGAAGATGAACCCCAAAGCCGACTCGCGCTCCTCGGAAGCCCGGCGATAACCCTCGACCAGCGCCACGGTCTCCTGGTACGGCGTTGTGCCGGTCACCCGGTCGCGATTGAACCCGCATTTGTCCATGGACTCCACGTAGATGACCTCATGCGCCTGGGCCACCTGACCACCCCCGACTTCCTGGCTGAGGATGCTGGTGATGGCACTTTTGGAAGCGATGTCCGGTAGTACGGCCACGCAGCGGGCCAGGAATGTCGGGAAGTAGTGCAGCGGGTGCCACCATTGCTCGATGAGAGTGTTCGCCCGCTCCTTTGTCAGTTCCGCGGTGTCCACGGCGGCGAAAAATGGGTGGTCGCGGAACCTGAGGTAGACGGGGCTCTCAGCCAGGCTCTCGCCAAAGGATGTCGTCGTGGTCATGCTTGTCCACTCCTTGAGGATCGCTCCGATGTGAAGTACTCGCGTGGTGTCGTGAAGGGGTCGCCCCAGGCATTCTCGGCCACGACATTGTTGAGCTTGTAGTCGTCTTTGCCTGAGATCAGCACGCAGCCGTGCCTGTTGAGGTCGAAGTGGTGCCCGAACTCATCGAACTCGGTCATGCCGCCGTAGACCCGCACGTGGGTGGGGACAACGCGGATGGAGAAGCCCATGCGCTGCCGGTTGCTGAGGTTCGGATTAGAACCGTGGATGGTCCGTGCGGTGAAGATGATGAACTGCCCGGGACGCATCTCCACATGCGCGACGTCCTCGTCGTCCGGATTCCAGTCTTTGTCGATCTTGATGTCGTCGTAGTTATAACCGAAGAATGAGTTGTCCTTCGCGGCGCTGTTCCACCGCATCGGTGAGTGCTCGTCGTATTTCCACTCGCGATGGCTGCCTGGGATCAGCTTCATGCATCCGTTCTCACGGTTAGCCTCGGTGAAGGCGACCCAAGCGGTGAGTTCCATCGGGACGCCGTCGGAATGCTCGGTCGCCTCCAGCATCCCGACGCTGGTCTCGCCGATCGCGTAGGTCTCGACCTGGTGCCAGCCGGTGCCGGAATCGCCCGGGTTCTTAGGGAAGAACTCCGTGCGCCAGCACAGGATGTCCGAACTGATCAGCGCCTGCATGCGGCGCACGATCTGATCCTCGGTAATGATCCGGCTCAGCCCAGGGATGTCCAGGTGCCGGTCGTAATTCACCGGGTTGTCGAAGACTTTGCGCGCGCTCTTTGCCGGGTCGAGCAGCGCCTTGCGCTGCGCCTTCCACCAGGCCGTCATCACCTCCGGCTCCCAGAGCGTGAATGGTCCGATGAAGCCCTGCCTGGCGAATGTCTTCTTATCAGCCTCAAGATCCATAAGTCGCACTCCCTGCCGTCGTGGTGCCAGCGCGCTCCAGCGCCGCGTCCATTTCCCGTGCCGTCCGCTCGGCGCAGTCCCCCCTGATGAAGCCCCAGTGGTCGCCGGGCATCGAGGTGACGGTGCACGGTCCTTTCGCCAGCTTCTTAATCGCCGCGGCGAGGTCAGCCTGGCGCTCGGGTCCCGCGGCCGCCGCCTGGAACAGGTCGATAGGCCCGGAATAGGGCTGCGGGCAATATCGCATCACCGCGTTCATGCACGCCCTGGCGGTCTGCAGGGCGTCTCGCAGGTAAGAGCTCGACGAACCCGCAGGCAGCGGTGCGCCCATCAGTGACACCCAGGTCTGCCCGGCGGTCAGGTCCGGGAGATCCTCCCCCGCCACCGCCGGGTCGTCCAGCCGGGCCACCACCTCGTCAAGAACGCTGAGGAATGGCGTGTCCGACAGCCGCAAACCGGTGATCGGGTCGATCGCCGGGTTCGCGTCGAGCAACCCGAGGAACGCCACCTCCGCCCCGTCCCTGATCAACTGCTGCGCCATCTCGTAGGCCAGCACCCCGCCGAACGACCAGCCCGCCAGCATGTACGGACCGTCGGGCTGAACCGTTCGCAGTTGCTCGACATGTACGGCAGCGATCTCCTGCATGGTGCTGCCAAACCGCGGCGGCCCCCCGGACCAGCTGATCCCTAGCAGCCGCACGGGAGCCCGCGAGGCGCGGGCAAGTTCGCGGTAACCGAGCAGTTCGCCGCCGAGCGGGTGCACCAGATACAGGCTGCGGGCCAGCGGTCCGGGGCGCAGAGTGACGATCTTCGACGGCGTGAGCCGGGCATCCCCGGCGGCCTCAGCCGAACCCAGTGCGCCGGCCAGGTCCTCCACCGTGCTGTACTCCAGGAACATCGACAGTTCGACCGGTCGGCCCAAGGCCTGCCTCAGCTCAGCGACGACCCACGTGGCCAGCAGGGAATCGCCGCCGACTTCGAAGAAGTCGTCGTCGTCTTCGAAGTCGCCGTGGCCCAGAACACGGGTCCAGATGCCCGTGATCAGTTCCGCCGCCGACCCAGACATTGTGACCTCGGGGCCGCCGGGCAGCTCGATCTCAGCCAGTGCCCGCGTATCCACCTTGCCGGTGCTTGTCCGCGGCAACTCGGGCGCCACCACGCACCGAGCCGGAACCATGTAGGCCGGCAGCTGGCTCCTGACGTGGTCGATGACCTCCCGTTGAGAAACCGGCCCGTTGGTCTGCAGGTAGGCCACGAGCACGGATACGCCGTCCGCGACCTCCCGCAACCCGACGCGTGCCGCGTCCACCCGCTCGTGGCTCAGCAGCGCGGTCTCCACCTCGGCGGGCTCCACCCGGAAGCCGCGCACCTTGAGCTGACGGTCTGCGCGGCCGACGAACTCGTAGGTCCCATCGGGCCTGGCGCGTACCAGGTCACCGGTCCGGTACAGTCGCTCGCCAGGTTCGGCGGCAAATGGATCGGCGACGAACCGCTCGGCGGTGCGGGCCGGGTCGTTGAAGTAGCCGCGGGCCAGGCCGCTCCCGGCGACGTAGAGCTCACCGACCTCGCCATCCGGCACGGCGGCAAGGCTGCTGTCGAGCACGCGGCAGCCCACACCATCTACCGGGGCGCCGATCGACGGGGTTACGGGCCACTCCCGCGCGTCCGGTGGAAGCGTGAAGCTAGTGACCAGGTGCGCCTCGGTCGGCCCGTAGTGGTTGTCCAGGCGGCAATGCGGGACCGCCGCGAAGAGCTGTCGGATCGCCGGGGTAACGATGAGGCGCTCCCCCGCGGTGACGACGTGTTCCAGGCAGGTCGGGAACACCCCACGCCGCACCGCCTCGACCGCGAGCAACTGGAGTGCGACGTAGGGCAGGAACAGGCGCTGGATCCGCTGGCCGATGATCGTGTCCAGCAGCGCCGAGGGATCCCGGCGCACCTGCTCGGGAACCAAGACCAGGCAGCCACCAGTGGCCAAGGTCGAAAGGACCTCCTGAAACGCGACATCGAAGGACGGCGCGGTGAACTGCAGCGTCCGCAAGCCCGGCGGGCCGTTGGCGGCCTGCCACCGGATGAGCCGGTCCAGGCCGCGGCAACTCATCGCCACACCTTTGGGCGGCCCTGTCGAGCCGGAGGTGAAGAGCACGTAAGCCAGGTCCTCCGGGCTTTTCGGCGCGACGGGGAGCGATTCAGTCAGAGCATCGTCCCCGTAGGGCAGCAGGGCGATGACTTCGGCCGGAAGGCGCCAGGCGTGTGCGGCGTCCGCAATCGCGACCCGGACGGCAAGCCGCTCCATGACCGCGGCCAGCCGGCTGTCCGGAACCTCCGTGTCCAGGGGGCAGTAGACCGCTCCGGCGGCGATCGTGGCGAGCATGGCGACGATCGTGTCGCCCGGCCGGCCGAGCAGCACGGCGACCGGCTGGTCGTGGCCGGCGCAGTGTGCGCGCACCTGGGCCGCCAGCACGTCGGCGCGCTTAACCAGGTCGGCATAGCTTAGCGCCGCGCCCGAGCCGTCCACGAGATCCACCACGGCGTCGCGGTCACCGTCGGATCGCGCCCAGGCGCGCACACGGTCGTATGAGGCACCAGTGTCGGTGATTCCAAGCATGCAAGCGCCTTCCGATCGCCAGCCGTACGGACAACCTGTGCCCGCCCGCACACCGACGCTAGGCGCGGACCCCAGCGTTACGGAGTCACGGAAATCAGCGACGACCCATTCGTGCCAGCCGGAAATGACAGCCGGTTCCCTCGGCCAGACGCAGGGCGAGGCCGAGCGAGGCCGTTAATTACTGGGGATTCCAGGCAGACCGATCCGTAGCAGCCCGGACGGTTTGAGGTCGACGACCGGCTTTCAGGCTGACCAGGCGAAGCGCCCGAGGAGCGCGGCGCGGGTGAGCTCGGCCTTGTTGCCCACGCCGAGCTTGGACCTGATCCGCTTCACATAGGTGTCAACGGTATGGGGGCTGATGCCGAGCCGCGTGGCGATCTGCCCGTGGGTGAGACCGCTCGCGATCAGCCGCAGGACCTGCTCCTCCCGGTCAGAGAGGTGACCGCTGGCCGCCGGGGCCGGCTGGGCGGCCGGCTCTGGCTGGGCAGCAGGCCCGGCCTCCTCGCTCCTGGCCCACACCCGCAGCCCCGAGGTGACCCGCTGCACCGCCCGGACGATGACCTCAGCAGGCTCGGCCTTGCTGACCACGCCGATCGCTCCCGCACTCAGATACACGTGATCATCGGTCGCGCCTTCGTTTATGAGCACCAGCACCGACGTCGACTTCGCGGCCTCGGTGATCGGCGTCAGATCGCCGGCCCGCGCCAGAACAGCCGCATCGATCAGCGCGGTATCAGCAAGCCACGAAGGATTCTCGGCCGGCGAGGACCGCACAGCCACGATTCTGATCCCGGCCGCGGTCAGTACCTGGGAGAGAGCCTCACGAAAAAGAGGCGAGCTGACCAGCAGATCCGCACGAATCACGCCGACTCCAAAATCCTGCCTTAGTGACCTGATTTCCAAGGACGAGCCACGACCCATCCCAAGAAACTTCACGAGCCCGGAAAGCACTAAATCGCATACAGTTACATAAATCACATACAGCTACATTTAATATGTTATGCAATTTTTATCGTATTTCGAGGCTCACGGCCCGGCCCGTCACCCCTTCGGGGGACATCAAGCCCAGTGAACAGCGAGGCCGACAGCCGCCACACCCGAATCCCGTAGACACCTCCTTTCCGCAGTTTCAGGAGCGACTCTCAAGCTGCTCAAGACAGTCCTAGTCCCGGCAGTCCCTCGTGTCCTTGTACCCTGCCGTACCTGCACCACTCGCACTGCCCACCCCGCCTGTACTGGAACCTGGCCGG
The DNA here is from genome assembly GCA_050012355.1 of Streptosporangiaceae bacterium. Taxonomy (GTDB): domain Bacteria; phylum Actinomycetota; class Actinomycetes; order Streptosporangiales; family Streptosporangiaceae; genus JBEKHI01. The sequence goes on from JBEKHI010000034.1 coordinate 29,899, forward strand.
ATGCGGTCAGGCCGGACAGGAACTCAACGGAGCCCAGGCCCCGCCCGTCCTTCTCAGCGTTCCAGCGTGTAGTACCGGTGCAACTCGAGGGCGTGCGGCAGCACAGCCGGGTCCTTGCTTGCGCGGGCAATCGCGATGATGGTGTCCCAGGCGAAGTTGTCGCCACCGTCGTGGCGGAAGTGCGACTTGACGACGATGCTGAAGATCTCACTGAAGTTGTCCATCGTGAGCACCTCCGACAGTCGCAGCAGGTCCGCGCGCGCGCCCTCGCTCAGCCGCGGTCGCGGCACGATCCGGTCGGCCGGGATGCCACCGGTGCCGCGATTCTCCATCGTGACCAGCGGGCCGGCGCCCGGCCGGTCGACGAAATCGACGATGAGATGGATGCGTGGCTCGGCAGAGAACGACGCGACCGAGTGAATCTGCGCGGCGTCGAAGTACCAGACCTCACCCGCTCGCATTCGGTAAACGGCATTGTCCTCGCTGAAGAAACACTCCTCGTTCGTGGCGAGCGGGATGTGCAGCCGGTGGGCGGAACGCGCCTCATCAGGGATCTCGCCTAGTTCGAGGAAGTCACGGTGCGGGACGATCACGCTTTTCGAGAACATAGCGAGCCGCACGAAGTTCACCCGGGTCAGGTCGACCGTATTGGTGATTAGCTCTTGCAAGTACGGCACCTGGGTGCCGTACTCGGTGAAGACCGAGCGGCGGTCGTACGTGTAGTTAGTCAGCAACCCGTCGCCACTGTCTCCGCCGGTGGCCCAGAGCATGCAACTCTTCCATGGACCGCCGATGAGGTAGTCGCTGTAAGCCTCGGAGTAGCGGAAGTCCGCACTCTGCTCGAGGTCCTTCGCGAGACGGACGCGGTCGATGAGGATGGTTGACACATACTGAGTGCGCATTGGTCACGACGCCCTTCTGCCAGTACCCCGAAGTTAGGCACGGTCAGGCTCGGTACGCAGTCACGTGAATTAGCTACGGGAGGGCCGGCGAAGCAAACGATCTCCGCCGCTCGCCGCGAGTGTCGGCTGAACGTGGGACAGGCCGCACCATTGACTGGCTCGCGGCCGATTTCGTTGACTGAGAATCCCGACTATCTCGCATCGTAGGAGCGTCCATGATCGGTAGCCAGCATTCCGGCCCTGCGTCGACGTTGTCCGAGTGCATCGGGCCGCTCACGATCCCGCCCGGCCTGATGCTCAGGCTACGCTCCCTCGCGCAAGAGGCCGGGGCCGACGACTTCGCGCCGCTGGTGGTTTGCGCGACCGTGCTGGCTGGCCGGCTGTCGTGGGCCGGCGCGCCGCGTCGCGCCAAGGTGATCTATGGTCAGCGGGAGGCCGACACCCCAACGGAGGCACCGGATCCGGCAGCCGGTTTCCGCGCCGCTCTCGCGGCGGCGGCCCGGTACCGTCCCGCCGCCGCGGACCGGACGGATCAGCCCGCTGACGTATCGATCCTGGTCTCAGCGGACGGCTGCCTGCTATTCGCGGAGAGCACCACGGACGCCGCCGACGCCTGTTCTGCCCGCGGCTGGGCCCAGATGTTCTTGCATCAGCTGACCTGCCTGACCGATTACCCGGACGCGCCAATGGACACGCATCCGCTGATGAGCGACGACGATCGTGAACGGCTGCTCAACGGGCTCAACCCGCATCGAGATCCGGTGCTGACGCACAGCACCCTGACGGAGCCTTTCGAAGAGCAGACGAGGCGCGAGCCGCACGCGGTAGCGCTCGTCGACGAGTATGGCGGGTCGCTCAGCTACCTGGAACTGAACGAACGAGCCAACCGGCTGGCGCACTTCCTGATGAGGACCGGCGCTGGCCCGGGCGGACGTGTCGGCATCTGCCTCAGCCGCGGTATCGCGCAGATCACGGCGATCTACGCGGTCGTCAAGACCGGCGCGGCGTACGTGCCGCTGGATGCTGAACTCCCCAACGCCCGGCTGGCCTACATGCTCGAGGACTGCGCGCCAACTCATGTGCTGACCGATCCGGCTTGCCGCGACCGGCTTCCCGACGGCCCCTGGCTGATCCACGATGTCGAGTCCGGCCACGCGTCATGGGAGGCGTGCCCCGCGACGAATCCCGCTGTTGAGATGACCTCCGCCGCCACGCTGAACATTCTGTACACGTCGGGATCGACGGGAGTCCCTAAGGGCGTGGCGTACCCGGCCGACGGCGCGCTGGCCCACCTCGCGTGGATGCAGAGCCGGTATCCGTTCTCCGCCGGGGACACGGCGCTGTTCAAGACCTCACCCGGATTCGACGTGTCCATCTGGGAGATCTTCTGGCCGCTCTACCACGGGGCTCGCCTGCTGATCTGCCGGCCAGACGGGCACAAGGATCCGAGGCACCTGGCGGAGCTGGCCGAGGCGCACGGGATTACCACGATCTTCCTGCCCCCGACCATCGTGACGTCGTTCCTCTCGAACGTTATGCCTGGCCGGCTCGGCGCGCTGCGCTGGGTGCTATGCGGCGGCGAGCCGATCACCCCGCGGATCAGGGACAGGTTCCATGCCACCGTGCCCGCGACCTCGCTGGTGAACTGCTACGGGCCCACCGAGGCGGGGACGGTCACCGACGGGACGCTCGTCCCGGAGCCCGGTGTTCCCGTGGTGCAGCTCGGCCGACCCGCGGAGCACTTCCGGGTGGTGTTGCTCGACGAGAACCTGGAGCCAGTGCCGGTTGGCATGCCCGGCGAGGTCTACATTGGCGGTCGCACCGGCCTGGCCCACGGATACTGGCGCGCACCAGGACGCACCGCGGAACGGTTCATCGCCGACCCGGGCGGACCGCCGGGATCTCGCCTGTACCGGACCGGTGACCTGTGCCGGTACCTCGGCGACGGTGTGCTCGAGCATCTGGGCCGGATAGACCGGCAGATCAAGCTGCGCGGAATGCGCGTCGAGCCTGGTGAGATCGAGTCGGTGCTTACCGCTCACCCGGCGGTTGCCGACTGCGCGGTTGTCGTGCATGGTGATCCGCTGAGGCTAGTTGCCTTCGTCGTCCCTGCCGACCCCATGACCTGCGATGACCTGAATGCCGACGTTATCCGCGAGCACGCCGCCGCGCTACTGCCCGACCACATGCGACCCGAGCGCGTGATCCCGGTAGCCCGCATCCCCGCCACGGTGAACGGCAAGATGGACAGGACGGCGCTGCTCGTCATCTGGCAGGCGCTGGTCGACCGCGAACGCGAGGTCGTTCCCGCCGACCATCTGGAGGCCAGACTGGCCAGTATCTACAGCCGGGTGCTGGAAGTCGCGCCGGTCAGCATGCTGGGCACCCTCACCGAGCTTGGCGGCAATTCGATGCTGGCCTTCCAGCTGCTCGACGAGTGCCAGCAGCAGCTGCGGGTAAAACCCGCGGTGGAAGTTCTGCTCACCGGGACCATCCGGGACGTAGCGGCGTCGATCCGCGAGGCGATGGCCGAGCCTGGCGTGGTGGTCGCGAAGCCGGAATCATAAGCGTCCCGCCTGCGGATCCAGCCGGTATAGTCCTCCGAGGAGGTGCAGGCATGACTCGATTCGTCATCGACGCTCCGGTCGCTGTCCAGATCGCCACGGACGGTTCGGCGATCGCGGAGGGGCACACCCTAGTCGCACCGGCATTGCTACGGTCACAAGCGCTGGCGCTCGTCTACGCCTCCGTCCGCGACGGCAGAAACGATGAGCGATCCGCTAAACGGATACTTGACGGCGTCCGTTCGCTGGGCATCCGGCTCCTCGGTGACCGGGTACTGCAGGACACCGCCTGGAAAGTCGCTCGCACGCTTGACTGGCCAGACACCTACCGGGCGGAATACATCGCGTTGACTAAGCTGCAGGCCGACGCACTCGTGACGCTCGACAAAGAGCTTTCCGACGCGGCCAGCACCATGGTGGCGGTCGCCCCCCTGACCGCCATCCTGCGGTAATCCGATTCTGCGCACCCCGCGATGGTGCCGACGCGGCCAGAGCGGCAAGGTGCCTGCCTACCGAGTCAGTCGGCGGAAGAGGCGCGGCGGACCAGGCGGATCCTGGCGTTCGGGTGTCCCTGCCAGGTAGCCGCGGCGGTTTTGGCCTGCTCCCACTTGAGCCTGGCTAGCTGACCGGGCGGTGTCTCCAGCTCGTTGATCCAGGCCCGGGTGGCGGCGAGCACGTGCGTTCCGGCGACGGTCGCGCCCGCTATCGCCACCACGGCGCCGATCCCGATCAGGACGCCGCCGGTCACGAGCGGGCCGGATCTCACCTGGGGCCAGTCCGCGGTCGGCTGGGTAATTTCGTTGTCATTAGCCATGATGCCCTGGCCGATGTCCGTTTGCTGGACGGGATTCTTCTATGGTGCCCTCCAATGCCCGCGAGCGGCCTCGGCTAACCCTCCAGGCAGTCAGCGAGGCTCGCCTGCGGGCGATCGCGACCAAGCGGCGCCCCTACAGGGTGTACAGCGGGACGCTTGAAGACCCGGTTAGCGTGCACCGCCATGCCTGACGCGTCATAGCGCCTGATCGGTTTCGCATGGTATGGACCGATTACGCCACACCATCCCTACCGCTCCTAGATTCGAGGGATTCTGGGCGGTGCGGCGCTACCCATCAAAGAGTGCGGGCAGCGCCGCACCGCCCAGAATCGTCAGGCTCGCAAAAGGGACAATCGCTGCGGACATAGAAGCTATGACGGATATGTCGGGAGTGCAGGGCGGGGCGCGCGGACGGGAGGCGCGGAGCGCGCGGACGGGAGGCGCGGGGCGCGCGGACGGGAGGCGCGGGGCGGGGGCGTCAGGCGGTTGCTAGGAGGTAAACGTTCAGGGCGACGATTACCGCGGTTACCAACACTGCGGCGATGTTGGTGAGGCGGCGGTTGACCAGGCCGCCCATCAGGTGCCGGTTGGCGGTGAAGACGACCAGGGGTATCAGGGCGAACGGGATGCCGAACGACAGGAAGACCTGGCTTAGCACCAGCGCGCTGGTCGGGCTGAATCCGACGGCTATCAGTACCAGCGCCGGGATCATGGTCACCGCGCGCCGGACGAACACCGGGATCCGGCGTCGCAGGAAGCCTTCCATGACCACCTGGCCGGACATGGTTCCGACGCTGGATGAGGCAATGCCGGATACCAGCAGCGCCACCCCGAAGATGGTGCCCGCGTGCGCCCCGAGGTAGCTGTTCATCCCGCTCGCCACCTGGCCGAGTTCAGACCCGGCCGAGTCCAGCCCGCGCGAGTGGAAAACCGCCGCGGCGATGGCCAGCATGGCCAGGTTGACCGCGCCGGCCACGCTCATGGCCGCGACCACGTCCACCACGCCGAACCGGAAGATCGTCCGCCGCTGGCGGGGACTGGTGCCGATTACCCGGTCCTTGGTGAGCGCCGAGTGCAGGTAGATCACGTGCGGCATCACCGTCGCCCCGACGATCGAGACCGCGAGCAGCGACGCGCCGGCCGGCAGCCTGGGTTCGAACACGCCGCTAGCCACCGCGGCTACCGGCGGATGGCTGACGAAAATCTCCAACCCGAAGGCCATAACGACGATGCCCACTAGTCCGGTGATCGCGGCCTCTAGCCGGCGGAAGCCGCCCACCTCCATGGCCAGCACCGCGAACGTGGCCACCGCCGCGAGCAACGCGGACGTCCACATCGAGAACCCGAAGACCAGGTGCAGCCCAAGCGCCGCCCCGGTGAATTCCGCCAGATCGGTCGCCATGGCGATCGCCTCGGCCTGCAGCCAGAGCAGCAGCACGACGCGGCGCGGCAGCCGGTCGCGGCACACCTCGGGCAGGCTGCGCCCGGTGGCGATGCCGAGCTTGGCCGACAGCGACTGGACCAGCATCGCCATCAGGTTCGCGGTCAGCACCACCCAGCCAAGCAGGTAGCCGAACCGTGCGCCGGCCGCCATGTTGGTGGCGAAGTTGCCGGGGTCGACATAGGCCACCGACGCGATGAACGCCGGGCCGAGGAACGGCAGCACGGCGCGGAGCCCGCGCCGTTCCCCGGCCAGCGTCTGCTGGGCCGCTACCGCGGTACTAACCAATAGAGGGGCCGAGCCCGAGCGACTGCGGGGTGCTGGGGTCGGGGGACGGCTGGCGCAGGCCCTCGTCGAGCGAGCCGTACTCGGTCATCAAGGCTGGGCTGCCGCCCCACGGAGTCTGCTCCTCGGCGACCAGCGTGTTGGTCGTGAGCAGCAGGCCAGCGACGGACGCGCCGTTCTGCAGGGCCGAGCGGACGACGCGCAGCGGATCGACGATGCCCATCTCGATCATGTTCCCGTGACGGCCGCTCAGCGCGTCGAACCCGTCGTCGGGGCCGAGCGTGGCGGACTGCGCCACCACCGAACCGGCGTCGTACCCGGCGTTGGCGGCGATCAGCGTGGCGGGCTCGGGCAGCGCGCGGCGCACGATGCCGACACCGATCGCGTAGTCGCCGGTGACGTCCGCGGCACTCGAAACGTGGTCGAGCGCGCCCACCGCGTGCAGTAGCGCGGCGCCCCCGCCGGCCACGATGCCCTCGGCCATCGCCGCCCGGGTGGCGGATAGCGCGTCCTCCACCCGGTGCCGCAGTTCCTTCAGCTCGGCGCTGGTCGGCGCGCCAACCCTGATCACCGCGACCTTGCCCGACAGCGAGCCGATCCGCTCGGTCAGCACGTCCTCGTCGATGCCGAACGTCGCTCGCTCCAGCTCTGCGCGGAGCTGGCCGAGCCGGAACTCGACCGCCTCGGCCGCGCCACCGCCGCCGATGATCGCGGTGGTGTCGGCGGTCACCCAGACCTGCCGCGCCCGGCCGAGCTGCTCGACGGTCATGGTCTCCAGGGTGAACCCGGAGTGGCGACTGTACACCGCGCCGCCGGTCAGCGCCGCGATGTCCTCGAGCTTGTGCAGCCGCCGGTCACCGAAGCCGGGTGCGCGTATCGCGACGCACTGGAAGATGCCGTTGACGTGGTTGTGCACCAGCATCGACAGCGCCGTGCCCTCGACGTTCTCCGCGATGATCACCAGCGGGCGCGGTGCCCGCATGACCTTGTCCAGGAGCGGCATCAGCTGCTGGACCTTGGTGATCTTCTCGCTGCACAGCAGGATGTACGGATCGTCGAGCACGGCTTCGAGGGAAGCCGGCGACGTCACCAGGTACGGCGACAGGTAGCCGTTGTCGAACTGGAAGCCCTCAACGAAGTCCACCCCCATGCCGGGTGCCGGCGAGTCCTCCACCGTGACGATGCCGGTGTCGCCGACCGTGTACAGCGCCCTGGCGATGACCGTCCCGACCGCGTCGTCGTCGTTGGCCGAGATCGACGCGACCCGCCGGTAGTCCTGCTCGGTGCTCACCGGGTGGGCGACATCCTGCAGGTGCTCGGTGAGCCTGCCGACCGCTAGGTCGATGCCGCGCTTGACCAGCACCGGGTTCGCGCCGTCGTCAATCGCCTGAATACCCTCCCGGACAATCGCCTGGGCGAGCACGGTGGCGGTCGTGGTGCCGTCCCCGACCACGTCGTTGGTCTTGATCGCCGCTTCCTTGACCAGCTGCGCCCCCATGTTCTCGAACTGGTCCTTGAGGTAGATCTCGCGCGCGATCGTCACGCCGTCGTTGGTGACCACTGGCGAGCCGGTGATCTTCTCCAGGATCACGTTGCGGCCCTTGGGGCCGAGCGTCGACTTAACCGCTTCCGCGAGCTGGTCCACGCCTGCCCGTAGCAGGCCGCGTGCTTCAGCTCCGAAGCGCAGTTCCTTGGCCATCATTTGCCTTTCGGGGAGTCAGGGGACGAGGATGGCCCGGCCGCGGACGCGTCCGGCGTCGAGGTCGGCTAGCGCATCGGGCGCGGCTTCCAGCGGGTAGGTCTTGGTGTGCAGCGTGACCTTGCCCGCTTGAGCGAGCGCCATCAGCTCGGCCAGGTCGTTGTAGGTGCCGACGATGTTGCCGATGATGTTGCGCTCGGTGGAGATGATGTCGAGCGTCGGGATGTGCAGCGTGCCGCCGTAACCGATCACGAAGTACGAGCCGCCGGGCCTGGTCATGTTCCAGCCGTCCATTTCGGCGCCCTGCTCGGCCACGAAGTCGAGCACCACATCGGCGCCCTGGCCGTCCGTCAGGTCCTTGACGGCGTCCACGTGCTCGCCGTCGGCGGTCACGGTGACGTCCGCACCCAGTTCGGATGCGAGCTTGAGCGCGTCGGGGTTGCGGTCGACGACGACGATCCGGGTCGCGGTCAGCGCGGCCAGGCACTGGATGCCGATGTGTCCGAGGCCGCCCGCCCCGATCACCACGCACGTCGTACCGGGATAGAGCAGCGGGATCGCCTTGCGCACCGCGTGATAGGCGGTGATGCCCGCGTCGGCGAGCGCCGCCACGTCCCGCGGCCGGGTCTCCGGGTCCAGCTTGACGCAGGCGCGGGCCGAGGTCAGCAGGTATTCGGCCATGCCGCCGTCGGTGGACAGGCCGGGAAACGTGCTGGCGACGCAGTGCATGTCGTCACCGGCCCGGCAGGCGCGGCACAGCCCGCAGGTGGGTGTCGGGTGCAGGATGACGGTGTCGCCGACCGCCACGTTGGTCACCGCCGAACCGACCTCGTGCACCCAGCCGGCGTTCTCGTGGCCAAGGATGTAGGGCAGCGGCGTGCCCATCGCCGCGTCCCACTGCCCGTCGATGATGTGCAGGTCGGTGCGGCACACTCCCGCGCCGCCGATCCGCACGATCACATCCAGCGGGCCAGCGATCACCGGCTCGGGCACCTCGTCCACCACGGGGTTGGAATGGAATTTATGCAAACGGACTGCCTTCACTGGTCCTCCCGATCGTGGTACCTGTGACGGAGCATCCCGGAGCACATGCTGGTGTTCGCCTCGATGCCGGCCCGGGTGACCCTGGCCCGGCGCAGATGCAGCGGAAGCTCCTGGGTGGTGACCCTTTCCCCGGTCGCGGGGTCGATGACGAGCGGCGCGTCGTCTCCGGCTGGCAGCCCGAGGTCCGCGCGGCGGCGACGCAGCCGGTCGAGTTCCGCCGAGGGCGGTGCGTCGCCCAGCGTTGCCCGGGCAAGATCGATCCCCGCCGCGAGCAGTGGCCGGCACACCAGGTCGGTGCCGGCCATGACGGCCTTGCGGAGGAACACCGCGCGGAGCTCGTCAAGCTCGGCGACGGCCTCGCCGTCGAAGGAACCGACGAAACCCGCCTGCGCGGCGACCCCGGTGTTGATGGCATCGGAGGCGAAATGATCCTCTAGGACCACCTCGGCGGACCGCACGCCTGGCGTTCGGGTGGCCGCGTCGTAGGCGTCGGCCACCATCAGGAACGCGAAGTTGGGCGCGCAGAAATACGTGGGCAGCCGCAGCCGGACCCGTGCGTGCCCGTCGGCGGAGACATCACACGAGGCCACGAACCCGAGCTCGGTGATCGGCTCATCGAGCTCGGGGTCCCGCACCGTCCCTAGTGCGCGGAGTATCTCCGCGGTCGTCATGTCTCGGTGACCAGCTGAGCATCGTCCTGCGCCGCCGGCGTCCCGGCCGACTCAGGAAGCTGGTACTCGGCCGGCACCGGGATGTCGTACAGCTTGGCGGCGTTCAGGCCGAGGATCTTCTTCTTGGTCGCCGCGTTGACCCGCGGGTAGTCGGAGAACTCATCGCTGGGGTAGTCCCAGTCGACGAACCCCTCGATCTGCCACTTGGGCTCCCAGATGCCGTAGTCGCTGCCGAAGGTCATCTTGTCCTCGCCGACCCAGAACAGCAGCTCCCCCATGACCTTGGCGAAGAACTTCGGCCGCGCGTACATCAGCCCGCCGATGACCACCGACAGGCCCGCGTACACGTTGGGCTCCTGGGTCGCCATGAAGCAGAAGTCCTCGATCCGCGGCAGGCCGACGTGCTCGACGATGAAGTTCAGGCTGGGGAAGTCGGTCGCGGCGTGGTCGACGTCCGCCACGTCGAACGCGTCCTTGTCCAGCGGCCAGATCGTCGGGCCCTTGTGCACATGGACGTTCTTGATGCCCAGTTCTTGCGCCGCCTCCAGGAAGCGGTAGGCGGCCGGGTCACTCAGCTTGTAGCCGCGCGAGCCGTTGTTCCACTCGGCGGTGTAGAGCTTCACGCCCTTGGAGCCGTAATGCTCGACGTTGCGCCGCAGCTCCTTGAGCCCCTCGTCGCCGTCACGGGGGTCGAAGCGGGTGTTCGGGATGAACTTGCCGGGGTGCTTCTCGCCGAGTGCCGCGTTCCGCTCGGTGGTGTTGAAGCCCTCGGTGTACCACTCCTTGAGGTAGGTGGGCTGGAAGATCGCCACGTCCACATGGCCGTCCTCGAAGACGTCCTTCATCAGGTCGTCCTCGGAGTACTTCTGGAACTTCTCGATGGGCCAGTGGGTTTCCGGCGGGCCGAGGTGCTGGTAGGCGTGGAAGCACTCGATCCAGCCCTTGGCGTACTGTTCCGCGCCGGGGACCCAGTTGTCCGGGGCCGCGTTCCAGTAGTGCATGTGCGAGTCGACGATGAAGTACTTCTCGCCATCCTTGGTGTACATGTCAGGCTCCCGCGACGGTGAGGTCGAAGCCGAGGAACTCGGCGGCGTCCTCGGGGTTGGCGAACATGATCGTCCGGTCGTCTTCGTGGATCATGCGGCCGTAGTGGGTCGACATGTTCTCCTCGAACTCGGCGGCGTCGAAGAAGCCGGGCTCCTCGCCGAGCGCCTCGGAGATCTCGTCGTAGTCGACGTCCATCCGGCCGATCGCGTCCACCCGGATCATCGACGGCAAGTACCGCACGGTGACGTTCGGCTTGGCGGCCATGACCTGTGCGACGATCGCGCCGACCTGGTTGTTCATCAGCGTGAAGCCGCATTGGTTGGAGGCGGTGCTGTCGGATTTGAACTCGGTACTCACTGGCTCAGCTCCTTCGGTACATCTAGGTGCAGGTCGGCCAGGATGCCGGCGAACCGGCTCTTGGCGGCGTCCAGGCCGTCCTCGAAACGCGGCGGCTTCGCGTCCGGCTGCGACCACAGCGGCTGCAGAGTGCGGGCGGCCTGGATGGCTCGTGGCACCCAGGTGCCTAGCCAGCCCTGCAGGATCTGCTTGTTGTGGTCGGCGAACTCTCGGTCGGAGGTCAGCAGTTCGAACATCGCCCGCGTATAGCGCAGGTCGCGCTCGGCGAAGTCGTACTCGGCCGCCCCGACGACCGTCGGAGTCACGAAGTCGCCGTTGCGCGGCGCGGCGTGCTGCACCAGATGGCTGCGGAATAGCTCACCGACCAGCGGCTCGAACACGACGTTGCCCGCGAAGATGGCCTCGCACCAGTCCCAGACCGAGGTCAGCTGCTCCGCGGTCTCCCGGACGCCCTGCCAAGCCGGGTCGGTGTTCCATGCCTCCAGGTGCGCCGCGCCGTCGAAGCCGTCGATCACCTCGCTGAGCGTCAGGTTGTACAGCGCGAGGTCCTGCGCCGCCCGGATCCGGTGCATGCTGTTCACCGAGATCGCGTTGTTGTGCATGTTGGTCGGGGCGCGGCGCTGCGCGTTCGCGTACAGGTACAGGCCAAGCCCGTGATCGACGTGCATCCACGCGCCGACGTTGCGCTCGACGAACCGGACCCAGTTCGGGTTCCAGTCCTCGAACGCCTTCGACTGCCGGGCGTTCTCGACGTTCTGGTTCACCTGCCGCACGACGTTGGAGTTGTAGCGGTACAGGGTGAGTTCCCACTCCTCGTTCGGGTCGCGGAACTCGTGCCAGCCGTGCGCGGGCCAGTCGTACCCCTTGCCGCCAGATCCCGGATAGCGCTCGGGCTCTGGACGGTCCTCGCCCCAGGCCTTCAGCGCCGTCCAGTCCAGCGGGTAGCCGCCGCGGCCATCAGCGAACCCGTACAGCCAGCCCTGGGACAGGTAGTGCCGCGGGTCCGGCTGGACCTCGACCGTCACGTCCTCGTAGTGCGACTGCTTGCGCTTGGCCGGGGTGAAGTAGGTGAACCGGCGGTTATCGGAATCGGGGAACTCCTTGGCGCCCGCCTCGGCGTCGGTGAAGACCGGTTTCGGAACGCTTCGCTCTTTCGGTGTCGTCATTGAGATTCTCCGGTGGTCGTGAACTTGTCGTAATAGATCCGCTTCTCGGGAACGCCGAGCGTTTGCAGCAGCGGGATGGCGGCCTCCACCATCGGCGGCGGACCGCAGACGTAGGCATGCGCCCGGGCCAGGTCACCGGCCAGCCGCTTGACAACGTCGGTGATGAGGCCGGTCTCGCCGCTCCATTCGTCCTCTGAGAGCGCCGGGATGTAGCTGAAGTCCGGCAGGGCGGCCTCGATCGCCCGCAGTTCGTCGGAGAAGCACAGGTCGCGCTGGCCTCGGGCGCCGTAGAAGAACGTGGCCTTGCGCCGGATACCGCGTTCGGCTATCGAGCGGAGCAGGGACAGGATCGGGGCCATCCCCGCTCCGCCGCCAATGAAGATCAGGTCGTCCTCGCCCTCGCGGAGGGTGAACACCCCGAACGGGCCGGTCAGGTCCAGCCGGTCCCCGACCGCCAGCTGCGTGTCGAGGAACCGGGAGAACAGACCGTCGGGGTAGACCTTGATCACGAACTCCAGCCGCCCGTCTCGACTGGAGGTGTTAGCCATGGAGAACGACCGCACCTCGTCGGTGCCGGGCACGCTGATGTCCACGTACTGGCCGGGGAAGAACTTGACCTCGGCCGGCTCAACGAGACGCAGCACCAGGTGCCGCAGGTCGTGCGTGACAGCGGTGATGGCCTCGACCTCGGCGACCGCCTGCTGGATCGGCAGGCCGGAGCGGATCATCTCCTCGTCGTAGTTGAGCAGCTCGATCGTGACGTCCTCGTACGCGTGTGCCCGGCACAGCAGCGTGTAGCCTTCCTCCTTCTCGTAGTCGGGCAGCGCGAACGTGGAGTACTTGTCGTGCTCGATGTCCTCGCCGTCGAGGACGAACGACTTGCACGACGCGCACTGGCCCTCCTTGCAGCCGTGCATGAGCATGATCCCCTGCTCGGCCGCGGCCCGCAGGATCGTCTGGTTCTCGTCGACTTCGATCTCGATGCCGACCGGTTCGAACCGGACGATGTGCTTGTCCGTCACGTTAACCACCCGCCGTTATGGTCAAATGGCTAGTCGCTGGCCGGAGCGGGACGGCCAGCTGGGCCACCACGGATGTAGTCGGCGTGGAACGCCGAGCGCTGCGCGTCCGACATCTCGTTGAGCAGGACGTTCGGGCTCTGCAGCGGCGGCATGCGGCGCAGGTGGTCCAGCGTCCACAGCTTCTTCGGGTCGTCGAGGTCGAGGTGCGGCTGGGCGACCATCGTCTTACCGTCGTCGCGCACGTAGCCCATGTCGGAGACGGCATCGGCCCAGTTCCACCCGTGGTACAGGGTTTCCCATTCGCGCTTGCCGATGAGCTGGCCCATGTTCGGCGTCTCGCGGCCCTGGTAGGTCGGGCGGAACGCGGTCGCGTCGGTCCAGTGGCACGGCTCGCTGCAGTACGTGCGCCACTGCCCGTCGACCTGGTCCATGACCATGTCTTCGCGGACCAGGCACGGCACCATGCAGGTCCAGCAGCGGTGCGGATACTGGTAGTTGACGTCCTCGGCGACGATCGGGTGGTGCCCGTTCGGCTTCGAGAGGCGGTTGTAGTTCTCCCACCACGCGCCGTACTTGTCATACCAGCCCGGGTACTTGTACTCGAACCACTCGAAGTCCTTGTCGGTCATCGGGTCGATCCGCCAGTAGTTGGCGAGCCAGCCGGTGGCGAAGAACTGCGCGACTTCGTGTACGTAGCCCTTGTTCCAGATCTGGTCCCACGCCTTCTCGATGAGGTCGTGCGGGATGACCAGGCCGTACTTCTCCAGCGGCACGAGGTAGCTGCGGTAGTAGTCGTCGTAGATCCAGCGGCGCCACATCTCGGCGTAGGACTCGCGGTCCTTGCGGCGGTCCTTGGTGCCGTACTCGATGAACGTGCCGATGGCCGCGTCGACCACCCGGTGGTTGTTCCACCAGGCGTAGCGCAGGTCACGCTCGAGCAGCTGGTGGTTGCTCTCATCGGACAACGCCATGAGGAGCGTGGCGTAGCCGTTCGAAATGTGCCGCGACTCATCGCTCTGCACGGAGTGGAACACCGTCGGCAGCAGGTAGTCGCCGTTGGCCGCGGCCTCCGCTGGCATGGCGACGAACAGCGTGTTGGTGAACGCGGTCTCCGCCACGATGGTGAGGTAGATGGACGCCGCGGTGATGGCGTCGCCGGTGATGAACCCCTCGGCGAACTGGCGGCCGATCGTGCCGCAGTAGTCGTTCTGGAAGTTCCGCAGCGAGGAGTTGAAGCCCGCCGGGTCGATGTAGTTGTTCATGTACAGGCGCTTGAGGTTCTGCTGGATCGTCGAGTGCCTTACCTCGTCGATCATCTGGATCGCCTGGCCATTGTGCAGCTCGGGGTTCGGGACCGTGCGGAACAGCAGCGGCATCGCGCGCGCAGCGCTGATCTCGGGCAGCGGGATGATGGACAGGAACAGCTTCTGCCATTCCAGCCAGCGCTCCTGCACCTGGCGGAACATGTTGCCCCTGATGGCGCCGTCCTGAGCGCCGTAGACCCGGTTGTCCTTCTCCTCCTGCATCGGGAAGTAGGAGCGGAGCACCTGCTTGAGCGGGTCCTTCTTGCTCGCCTTGCGGAACGTGTAGTCCGTGCCGTACTGACTTACCGGCTGGTGATACTGAGGTTCCCAGGACAGTTCCTGGATCTTCTGGTGGGCCTTGGCCACGCTCTGGCGGCTCATCAGCATCCCTCCCTAGGGGCGGAAGTCCTTGTTTCCTGGATCACATCCCGGATCGCGGCCGACCCGGGTTTCAACCTGAGACACCTCGAAGACGGCGCGCAGCGTGGCCAGCTCGTCTCTGGTCCGCGCGGAGACCTGCCCGTTGCCCTCGGCCGCCGGGATGATGCCGAACGCGCGCAGCAGCTGCGCCGCGGGCGCGCCCGGATCGCCCGCCTCGCCCAGCACCGGGTGCAGTCCTTCACTCGCGAGGTGGCGGAAGACCAGATTGACGATGCTCCACGGGTTGTACGTCTCTGGCTCGGTATCCATGACGCCGAGCAGACGCCCGCGGGATTGCATAAGGGGTCTCAACTTGAGACAGTGCCAGGCAGGGCTGGGTTTATGTTGTTACCAGCGCTGACACGCGTGGATACGCCTGGCAGGTGGATTATGGGACGTGCATCGACGAGGCTGCGCGGCACGGGTGACCGGCTAGCCGTGGCCAGGGACCGGTTCCTCGCGCGCGAACCGGTCGATTCCCGAGCGGTCAGGGAGCCGATACTCGCGTCGTGGTGGCGGTCGAGAGACTGGAACGTCGCGGCCAACAGCCTGGACCTGAATTACCTGCGCACGCCAGACCTGGAGTCCTCGCTGGCGCGCGCCGCCCAGCCAGTGCTGCGCCGCCTGCACGAGCAGCTGGAAGGGCAGCCGATCAGCATCATCCTCACCGATTCGGCCGGCCTGGTGTTGCTGCGTTACACCGGTGACCACGATCTGGAGCGGCACCTGGACTCGATCATGCTGGCGCCCGGGTTCTCCTACGCGGAGGACGTGGTGGGCACCAACGGCATCGGTACCGCGCTGGAGTCGGGCGGACCAGCGCACGTGTTCGGCCACGAGCACTACGCGGAGCACCTGGAGGGGATGGCCTGCGCCGGGGCGCCCATCAGGGACCTGGTGTCGGGCAAGACGGTCGGCGTGGTCGACCTGACCTGCCGGCGCCGGGACGGTGACCCGCTGATGATCTCGCTCGCCCAGTCCGCTGCCGAACAGGTCAACGCCGAGCTCGCGGCGGTGCGCAGCGGCCGCGACCTGCAACTGCTCCAGGAGTACCAGCGGGCCTGCCGGCACTCCGGCGGCATCGTGCTGGCGCTCGGCGACGACGTGGTCATGCTGAACGACCGGGCTCGGCAGTCGCTCAGCCCGGCCGACCAGGCGGCGCTGATCTCGCAGGCCAGCGACGCGCTGAGCGCGTACTCCTCCCCCGGCACCCTCACCTTGGACCTGCCAAGCGGCATGATGGCCCGGCTGTTCCTGCGCGCGGTCGACGCCGCGGGCCCGGTCCGCCACGCGGCCGAGGCCAGCTACGCGCGCGGCGAGTGGCTGACGCTCGAGGGCGAAAGCGGCGTTGGCAAGCTGGCCCTGATCCGCGCCGTCCACCAGCGGCACAACCCGGCGGCGCCGTTCCACGTGCTCGATGTCGCCTGCGAGGACTGGCCCGCGCAGGCACGCCGCGAACTGCTCGACGGCAGCGGGATGCTGGTCATCAGGCATGTCGACACGCTCAGCGAACGCCAGGTCCGCACCCTGACCGGAGTGCTGCAGGAGGCGAAGGCCGCGGGCCAGGACGCGACGCTGCGAGTGGCCGTCACCCTGGACCGCGACCAGGCTCAAGCCGACCTGACCGGCTTGCTGCGGCTGTTCCCGCACACGGTCGGTGTGCCGCCACTGCGGCACCACAGCGAGGACCTGCGCGAACTGGTGCCGTTCTTCCTCGGCAAGCTCAGTCAGCAAGGGCACGTCAGGTGTTCGGCCACGACGATGCAGTTGCTGCTGCGGCACACCTGGCCGGGGAACACCGCCCAGCTCTGGCGGGTACTCAAGCAGGTCGTGCAGCGCCTCCGGGCGGGCACGATCCAGCCGCAGGACCTGCCGCCGGAGTGCTGGACGGTGTCCCGCCGGGTGCTCAGCGCGCTGGAATCGATCGAGCGGGACGCGATCGTGCAGAGCCTGCTCGACAACGAGGGCAATAAGATCCGGGCCGCCCGGGCGCTCGGGATGTCACGCGCCACGATCTACCGGCGGATCCGCGAGTACGGGATCATCACGTCACAGGCTGGCTAGGGCGCGGCCGGACTCGACTTACGGCACATATCGATGAGCCGGGTGATCTCGTCCAGCGTCTCCTCATTCAGTGCCCGCAGCAACTCCTCCACCGGGCCTGGCGCTTCTTCCGCCAGCGCGGTGAACGTCGGCCCGCAGGACGAGGGAACGGCCAACGGGGGGCGTCGGCGGGTCAGGAGCGCGGACAACCGTCTGCGGTCGCGGGCCCGATAGTCGCCGCACTCGGCGGTGTTGAGGAGATCGGCGAACACGTCTATGACCTCCGGCGGGCACAGCGCCGGGGTACGCCGCAGGGTCTCAGAAAGCTCCCTGACCGCTGACGACGTTCGGATGTCGACGAGCGCGGTCGCTATCTCTCCGGGCGTATACGGCTCAGTTCTGCGACTGGCCTCCTTGAGGACCTGGCGGCGGTGTTTCCGGAGACGGCGGCGAATCACGAGTCTTCTGATGCCCATTAGCATAATGATGTAGCCCACGCCATCGACGGGGATCAAGATCGTCCATCCAATAACATCTCCGGATGGCTGCGACATCTTACCGATGATGTCCAGTACCAAAATCGGTATAGAGATACATACAAGCAGCGTCAATTTCCCCCGAAGGGGTATCTTGCGGAAGCTCCGCACGGCGCGGAGTACGCCACGCCCGATCCAGCGCACCGGAAGCAATGGCCAAATCCAGAGTGGGGCGCGCCCGCCCGCCAGCACCTGGCTTACCGCGGCAGTTGGCCACATGAGCAGGTAAGCGGTGGCGTACCAGCCGATGACCTGCGCGTCGACCGGGGGGCCAACGTGGGCCGTCTGACGAGATGCGCCTATCGCCGCTAGTGTGATCAGCGGGCTGATCCCCGCATAAAAACCGAGACTACGAAGGTATCTCGCCTTGGTAGGACGGAATCTCGCTGTCAAGCGCAGGGCTAGTCCACGGAACGTGTAAGAAGCAGGGGTCGCGGCGGAGCGGGGACCGGGGTCGGTGATCGCGGCGCGCATGAGGCGGAGCCTGGCGTGCGCGACGACGAGTGTCCCTAGGAGGCCGATCCCGGCGGGACCGTGGCCGAAGGCCGCCAGCATATAGCCCGCGATCAATATGAGCGACAGAATTTCACCCGGCACGACCGAGCGCAACAGCCGCAAGGCGGGCAGGAGTGTGGTGGCTCGCGGGAGCTGACGCAGCTGAGCGGTGATGACCTGGCTTCGTCCGGAGAGCTCTCCGGACGCCCACAAGGAGACCGCGAGACGCCGGAGGCCGGACTCGGCGGCTGGCGGGATCTGGTTCAGCCAGGTTGCCTGCTGCAGGGCAGCCTCCTGCAACAGGTGGCTTGACGAGTTGGACGCGCGGGCGATCAGGTCATCCGTGACCGGTCCCGGTGCCACCCGGGCTACATCGATGGCCCAGAGCTTGTCGTAGCGCGCCCCCGCTTCCCACGCGCGGGTGAGCACCTCACCCGCGATGTCGCGAATGTCGTCGGGGATGCGTTCCGGTGTGCGGCCAAGGCCAGCCGCGAGCACGTCCAGCAGGTGCAAGAGATTAGGCGGCCAAGTGAACGAATTGGCTGGCTGGAGCGCTTGGTTCGCGAGCGGGGTGAGCTCTGCACGCAGGACCTCCAGCAACCGGCCGGTTACGTCCGGTGGGCGGGATTGGAACGTCGCCACCGCTGTCTCCCGCCAGCGTCCGTCGGTCAGCAGCGTCGCCGGCGGGACCGCTTGGGGCCTGCTGAAGACCACGCAGGTGGCAAAGTATTCCTGAAGCCGACGGTGGGCGAAGGTGAACCTCTCGACGGGTGGTTCACCGGGACTGGTCTCGCAGCGTCCGAGCTTCAGATCTTCCAGGGCTTTGAGGACGGCGGGCACGCGCCCCGCTTGCAGTGCGGATGTGGTCGGCAGCACCGAGACCGACTCTTCGAGCTGATCGATAGCGGGGGTGAGTCCTAGGCCCGGTGCGGACGCCATGCTGAAGGCGAACTGCTCCGCGTAGGAGCGGATCAGTCCGGCTTCTAGCCCGAATTTCTCTCGGATCCGGGTCTCGTCGGCAGTGAGCCGGTGCCCTACGTAGGAGTCGAACACGCTATGGGCGCTTTGCGGGAACATCCCGTTGTTGTCGCGCAGGTACCGGCATACTAGCCACAGAAAGAGCGGGTTGCCGATGAGTTGCCGCAGGTCGGGTCCGGCCCGGGTGATCTCGGTAACCGCCGTGGCCGCCATATCAGGCGGCAGGCCAGAATGCCGGATGAGCGCCTGCTGCTGCCGGCTAGTGAGTGGGATGATGCGCAGCCGCGGCAGCGTGAGTCCCCGCGGCCCGCGGAACTCCCTAGAGGCGATGACGGCGCGGAACCCGCAATTCTCCGTGAAGTCGATGATCGCTTTCGCGTATTCCTGGACTGTCTTATCGGCTTCGGTGGCGCCGAGAACGGCGGGGATCTCATCAAAGGAGTCGAACAGCACCAGCCACAAGTCCGCCCCGGAAACTTCACCGAACCCGGCATCGAGGAACCTCTCGATACCGCTGTCTTGCGAAATGAGGGTGTCGCGGATGAACGCCCGGACGCTCTCGCTATCGACCCGCTGCCCGGCCGGGCGGAAGTCCTTGAGGTTGACGTACACCGGCAGCAGGCTGCCTCCCCGCCACCGCCCGTGACGGTGAGCGAGCCTTAGCGCGAGATGACGCAGTGCGACGCTCTTCCCGGAGCCGGGCTCGCCCTCCAGGATCACGATCCGGGGGTGCATACGCAGCAGCGCGCGGGTCAGCGACCGTTCATGGCGCAGCAGTCGGTCGCGGCCGATAAGCGACTGCCACCACGGGATGTCCTCCGGTCGAATGGCGTCGACCTGAAATTCCGCCTTGAGCTCGGCGTACTGTCCGTCGTCCCACTCGTGCTGGCCATAAGTCAAGATCAACTGCCGCTCGATATTGCCCGCGAGCCTCTGGCGGTACACCGCACGGCTCCGCGCGTCGTCGCCTGTGCTATCGGAATCGCCTCGCCGCAGCGCCCACCTCCAGAGCGGCCACAAGCCTCCGAATCCAAGCACTCCGATCACGCTGGCGGCGACGCCCACGATGGAGTTGACGCGCCCTACGCCGTAATGTTCCCAGGACCAGAAAATGACCGCAGCAACAACACCGGTAACCGCTACTACGCTTAGGCTGCGCCAGGATCTGGGCATGCCAATATTTTGCCCTACTGGGTACAGGAAAGCTAAGAAATGCGCTTTAGTCGCGACGGGTGGGACAATTAGCCCGAACAGGAGAAATCGGCTCGCGCGCCTTCAGGTAACTCCTCGAGCAGGCCGACGGCGGCGAACGCCCGATGGTAGATCTCCCTGACGACCTGTTCCTTACGCGCGTTGTACTGCATGACGTGCTCGCCGGCGGCGTTGGCGTCGGACGCGGCCTGGCGCTTAACGGCGGCATAGCGGTCGCGTTCCGCGGCGTTGCCCCGCAGCCAGTCACGGAAGATCCGGTGCCGGACCGCTTCGGGGCTATCGAGCCCGAAGACGTGGAGATTGCAGCGCGGCTCGTCCGCAACCAGTGCCCGGTGGCCGTACCACCAGGGCTGACGGATCACCAGCCGGAACCCGATCGCCTCCAGGGCGGGCACGTAGTCCTGTTCACGGCCGGGATCGGCCACCGCCAGGTCGATGTCGATGATGGGCTTGGCCGGCAGCCCCGGGACCGAGGTGGAGCCC